>CAKOHT010000002.1 GCA_934085975.1 uncultured Cetobacterium sp. | reverse complement strand
CATAAACGCTGAAAGTACTTGGGGGGCAGCCCCCTGGAAGGATAGGAAGTTGCCAATCTTTTTTTATTTTTTGTAAAAAAAATGCCTATAGTAGCATTTTTATTGCTACTATAAGCCCCAATAAAACAATTATTAAACTAAATATTTTTTGGTCCATTCTTTTTAAAAGTTGTTTGGCCAGAAATACTCCTAAAAAAATTGTGGGAATTGCAATGGACCCTCTAATTAAAGTAAATGTATTGATATTTTTAAATATGAACAGATACATGAAAAATTTGAATATATTAAGGGTAGTGAAAAATATTGCTCTTGTGCCTATAAAATCTGTTTCTCCCTGCTTATAGCTAAGTAGGTACACATTGAATATAGGTCCGGAGACATTGGCTAAATAAGAGGAAGCACCACCGAAAACCCCAAATAACCACGAAAGTTTACTGAGTTTATCCTCATACTTTTTAAGAAAGAATAAAATACTGGCAAAGACTATAATAATTGCAATAATTTTTCTAAAAATTTCTTCTGATATACTATTTGCAAAAATAGATGCAACAATCATTCCTGTTACAGAAAAAGGTAAAAGTTTCAAAACAATCTTTTTATCAAAGTTTTTTCTATATAGATAAGAGACATAAAAATCTGCAATTAAGAATGGAATGAACATTATTCCATTTCCTAATCTAGAACCATATATTGAAACTATTATAGGGGAAAAAAGAACTGATGTGGACATTCCCATTAAACTAAATCCTATTCCAATTCCAACAGCAAGCATAAGTAAAATCTCCAAAGTATCCATTTTTACCCCCTAAATTGATATATGAATAACAATAAACACAAATATAACACCACCTAAAATTTTATGTGCTATAAGTACCTTTTTTTTACATTTTACGGGAACTTTTTTTACGATAAAAGGAAGTGTTCCTAGAATCCAAAATAAACTTAAAAGAAGAATACCGCTAAGACCGGTATATTTCTTTAAAACTGAAGGAAATGCAGAGAGCATTCCTAAGCCATGTATTGTTCCTAAGATAATAGTTGTTATACCTAATATTTTGTGTAATTGAAGATGAGTTAATTTACCATCAAGAATTTTGTTTAAAAATACCTTATATTTATAGTTAAGAATGAAAACAGTAACTGTTAAAATTGCTGAAATAAAAGCTAATAAACCTATAAAAGCAATAATATCTTTTAAATTCATAAAATTCCTCCCAATTATTTTTTATACAATATAAATTATATTCTGAATAAACTAAAAAATCCTTTATAAGAGTGATATAATATGTAAAAAAGAAAAGGGAGAGCCTATGAAAAAAATTATATTTTTAGACAGAGATGGAACGATAAATGTAGAGAAATCATATTTATATAAATGGAAAGATTTTGAATTTGAGAAAAATGCGATAGAAGGTTTAAAGGAGTTAAGAGATTTAGGATATGAATTTATTGTTGTAACTAATCAATCTGGTATTGGTCGTGGCTATTACACTGAAGAGGATTTGAAAATTTTAAATAATCAAATGACTGAAAAGTTAAAAGAATTTGGAATAGATATTTTAGAGTGTTTTTACTGTCCTCATCATCCAGAAAAAGGAGTTGGAAAATATAAGGTTGATTGTGATTGTAGAAAGCCTAATCCGGGAATGTTGTTGAGAGGAATAGAGAAATATGATGTGGACATAGAAAATTCTTTCATGATTGGGGATAAAAAAGGGGATTTGGAAGCTGGGAAAAAAGCGGGATTGAAGTCAATTTTAGTTCTAACTGGTTATGGTAAAAAAATAGAAGAGGAAATCAAAGGGGAATATCCAATAGGAAAAGATCTTCTAGACATTGCTAATATATTAAAAAATAAAAACTGGAGGTAATCCAGTTTTTTATACAAAAATTTTTATTAAAATAATAGCTATAAAAATTTGACTTATTCCTACCAATAGTCCATAGAGCGACGCTTTTGGACCTTGCTTGATAAGTTCACTGATATTTACTCTCATACCAATACCGGCAAGGGCAACAATTTCAAATTTAGATGAAATCGCTTTAAATATTTTTGATACCTCGCTAGGAATTAATCCAAAACTAAATAGTATACAAAGAATAAAAAAACCTGTAATATACCAAGGAATAGCTATTTTATTTTTCTTTTTACTATATGCTTCATTTTCTAAAGAAAATTCAGTATCTGTTTCTAGAGTTTTATTATTAAATTTTTTAGAGAGCCAAAGCACAACAACAACGAGAAACACGATTCTTACGATTTTAAAAATAGTTGCCATTTCAAGAATATTATGATTAATCATGCTTCCAGTAGCAATAACTTGCCCAACAGATTGTAAAATTCCACCGATAAGTGCTGAAGTTTGTAAAGTCTCAAAACTATATAGATAGTTAGCTATTGGGATTAGCATAAACATAAGCAAAGTTCCTGTTAAGTTAACGATTGTAATAGATATTCCTTTATCATTATCTTCGGCATTTATAACAGGAGAAGTAGCACCAATTGCAGAAGAACCACAAACTGCGTTTCCACTTGCCATAAGAGCTCTAAAATGTTTGGAGAATCCCAATTTTTTACCAATAAACATAGTTAAAATAATAGTTAAAGTCATTTGTAGGAGAATGAAAGCGATACCAGAAAATCCTAACTGTAAAATAGTATTAATGCTTAAAGTACCCCCCAATAAAACAATTGAATATGAAAGTAAATCACTTTCTGAAAATTTAGAACCAGGAGCAAAAATAGTTGATTTAGCAAAAGTATTTCCAGCTATAAGTCCCAAAAAAATAGCAAGTGGTGCTCCACCAATACTTGGGATAAATTTCCCAAGAAAAACTCCGAGTTGTGCAATAAAAATACAAAGTAGTAGCCCAGGAATAATCTTTTTAGCAGAATTAAATATATTCAAAACAAAAAACCTCCTAAAATATATTGTTACTTTAATTACAATATAACATAAAATTATATAAATTAACAGCTTTTTTTGAATCATAAGTCAAAATTATATAGATATGGGCTATAAATTGACTAATAAATCTAATTATGGTAATATATTGAATAACAAATAACACAATAAAGCTAGGAAGGACGTTAAGAATGTTAGGAGATTTATTAAAGAAGATTTTCGGTACAAGAAACGACAGAGAAGTCAAAAGAATCAAGAAATTAGTAACAATGATAAATTCATTAGAACCAGAAATTGAAAAACTTTCAGATGATGAATTAAAAGGTAAAACTTATGAATTTAGACAAAGATTAGAAAAAGGGGAAACGTTAGACGATATTCTAGTCGAGGCTTTTGCAGTTGTGAGAGAAGCATCGAAGAGAGTTCATGGAATGAGACATTATGATGTACAATTAATTGGTGGAATCGTACTTCATGAAGGAAAAATAACAGAGATGAAAACGGGGGAAGGAAAAACATTGGTTGCAACAGCTCCAGTTTACTTAAATGCTTTAAGTGGAAAGGGAGTTCATGTTATAACTGTCAATGATTATCTTGCTCAAAGAGATAGAGAGTTAATGGGAAGAGTTTATGACTTTTTAGGGTTAACTTCGGGAGTAATTGTAAATGGAATGGAAAATGCAGCAAGAAAAGCTGCTTATGAGGCTGATATAACGTATGGTACAAACTCTGAATTTGGATTTGACTATTTAAGAGATAATATGGTTAATAAAGTTGAAGACAAAGTTCAAAGACAATTAAATTTTTGTATAGTTGATGAGGTGGATTCAATATTGATTGATGAGGCCAGAACACCGCTAATTATATCAGGAGCAGCTTCAGAAACAACGAAATGGTACTCTATTTTTTGTCAGGTAGCTTTTAGATTAGATAGAAGCTTTGAGACAGAAAAGATAAAAGATGTTAAAACAAAAAAAGAGATGAATATTCCTGATGAAAAATGGGGAGATTATGAGGTAGATGAGAAAGCAAGAAATATAGTTTTAACAGATAAAGGAATTAAGAAAGTAGAACAGCTATTAAATATAGATAATTTATATTCACCAGAACATGTTGAGTTGACACATTATCTAAATCAAGCTTTGAAAGCAAAAGAATTATTTATAAAAGATAGAGACTACTTAATCAGAGAAGGGGAAGTAGTTATCATAGATGAGTTTACAGGAAGAGCTATGGAAGGGAGAAGATATTCTGATGGACTTCACCAAGCTATTGAAGCAAAAGAGGGAGTAAATGTTGCTGGGGAAAATCAGACGTTAGCTTCAATAACACTTCAAAATTATTTTAGAATGTACGATAAATTAGCAGGTATGACAGGAACGGCTGAAACGGAAGCCGCAGAATTTATGCATACATACGGGCTGGAAGTAATTGTAATACCGACAAATAAACCTGTGCAAAGAATTGATTTTCCAGATTTAGTTTATAAAACTAAAAAGGAGAAGACAGATGCTATTATTAAAAGAATAGAGGAACTTTATGCAAAAGGACAGCCGATTTTAGTAGGTACTGTATCAATAAAAAGTTCAGAGGAACTTTCGGAATTACTAAAAGAAAAAGGGATACCACATAATGTGCTCAATGCTAAGTTGCACGCAAAAGAAGCAGAGATAGTAGCACAAGCTGGAAGATACAAGGCAGTAACAATAGCTACAAATATGGCAGGTAGAGGAACTGACATCATGTTAGGAGGAAATCCTGAGTTTAGAGCTATTGCAGAGATAGGAAGCAGAGATGCTGAAGATTATCCAGTAATTTTAGATAAATATAAAAGTGAGTGTGAAGAGGAAAAACAGAAAGTAATTGCGGCAGGTGGACTATTTATTTTAGGTACAGAAAGACATGAATCTAGAAGAATTGACAATCAGTTGAGAGGTAGAGCTGGAAGACAAGGAGATTCTGGAGCGTCTGAATTTTATCTATGCTTAGAAGATGACCTTATGAGATTGTTTGGGTCTGAAAGAATTCAAGGAGTTATGGAGAAGTTAGGATTACCAGAAGGAGAATCTATCCAACATAGAATGATAAATAAAGCTATTGAAAATGCTCAAAAGAAAGTCGAATCAAGAAACTTTGGAATTAGGAAAAATCTTCTTGAATTTGATGATGTAATGAATAAACAAAGAGAAGCTATCTATGCAAGTAGAAATGAAGCTCTGGAAAAAGAGGATTTAAAAGCAACAATTTTAGGAATGTTAAAATCAAGTATTTCAGATATAGTTGTAGAAAAATTTGTAGGAGAATTTAAAGAGGAGTGGGATATTGTCGGAGTTAAAGATGCTCTTCTTGAAAAGTATGGATATGAAATAACGGATATGGATGAATACAAGGCTTTGACGGTAGAAGAGTATGTGGATAAGATATATAGAGATATAGAGGCAGAGTATGAGAAAAAGGAAGAAGAAATAACTCCTGAAATTATGAGAAAAGTGGAGAAATACGTTCTGTTTGAGGTTGTGGATGCTAGATGGAGAGAGCATTTAAAAGCTTTAGATGCTTTAAGAGAGGGGATTTATTTAAGATCTTATGGACAAAAAGATCCGCTTGTAGAGTATAAAATTATATCTGGAGATATGTATGCTAGAATGTTATCAACAATAAAAACAGAAACAACATCATATATGTTTAAAGTTGTTGTTAAAAATCCTGAAGAGGAAGTTGTGGAGCCAGGAGTGGAAGAGGAACTAGATTTTGACTCAGTTTGTAAGTGTGGAAGTGGAAAAATATACGGAAAATGTTGTGGAAGAGTGTAGGGAGGAAAAATGAAAAAAACTATAGTTCTAGTTACAATGCTAGCTGTATTAACAGCGTGTAGTTCACTAAACAAAAATAATGTAAATTTACAAGAAAAGTATAAAGTTGATACAACAGCTATGAAAAATTGGGAAGAGACATTTAGTACAGTAATAATAGGAGAGTCCGAGTTAGAAGATTGGTATGGTGCAGACCAACCAATAAGCTATTTAGCTAGAAATCAAAAATTAGACCAAAAACAGGTTAAATTCCTAGATTCACTAAAAACAAAGGGAGAGATAACGGAAGCAGACCAAGAACAGTTTAATTCTATTTTAGAAAAGACTGTAAAAAAGCTTCCAAGAGAGTATTATTTAAAAGATGAAAATTTTAAAGATCCTGCAGGGTTAGCAAAATTTATGGTAGCTCAATCTTATGTTAGAATGGCTAATCCATCTAATCATATAGCTAATGAAGTTGCAACAAAAGAGGAGTGGGCTGAGATAGTTGCATTCTCCAAAAAAAATGATTTATCAGAAAAGGAGATAAAGAGATTTAGAAAACTTTTAAATAAGTTTATAAAAAGAGGAGAGTTCTTTGATTCGAAAGCATGGTATTTTGTAGAGGTATCTCCCAGAGTTATACAAGTAAATGATATTTATAAAAAAACAGATAAAACGAAACTGGAGAAGAATAATATAAACGCGAAGGCTTTATATCTTGCCTATTCAGAGTATTTTTCAAAATTAGAAAAGTGGGATGACTAAAAAATTGTGGCGCCTTTAGAGATAAAGGTGCCATTTTACTTAAAGGAGGAGTTTATGACGGATTTAAGTGAAAGATACGATTTACATACTCATACAACATATTCAGATGGGACATATAATGTAGAAGAACTTTTAAAGAGAGCTAAATATATTGGATTAAAAGGAATTGCTATAACAGACCATGATACAATGGAGGGTGTCTCTGAAGGAAAGAAGATAGCTCAGGAGTTGGGGTTAAAGTTTATACCTGGAATAGAGTTCTCATGTTCTTATCAAGGTTATGAAATTCATATTTTAGGATATTTTCTAAATGATAAATCAAAAAAATTGATATCCAAACTAACAGAATTAAAAATAGCTAGAAAAGAAAGAAATGAAAAAATTATCACTAAATTAAATAGTTTAGGACTTAAAATAACAATGGAGGAGGTAGAAAAAGAAGCTACGGGAACTATCATAAGTCGGGCTCATATATGTAATGTCATGATAAATAAAGGATTTGTCTATTCAAAAAGTGAGGCTTTTAAGCAATATTTAGGAAGAAATGGAATAGTGTATGTTGAAAAGGAGAGCTCAGACCCCATTGAGATTATAAAGCTTATAAAAGAGTGTGGAGGAATTTCAGCATTAGCTCATCCCAGTTTAATTTGTGATTCACGAGAAAGAACTGAAAAAATATTGGATATTCTTTTAGAAGCGGGGCTGGATGGAATAGAGGTAGAATATAGTTCATATACACCAAAAGAAGCAAAATATTACAGAAAATTAGCCGTAGAAAAAGGTCTAATAAAAGTTGGCGGCTCTGATTTTCATGGTAGCAATAGAGTGGGAGTAGACGTAGGACACGTTTCTATTTTAGAAGAGGATATAAAGGAGTTATTAGAAAAAAGAAGTGAGGAGGAATTATGATTATAGTAACAGGAGCGGCTGGATTTATAGGTAGTGCTTATATTTGGAAATTAAATGAGATGGGAATAAATGATATATTAGCGGTGGATAAATTTAGAACTGAAGAAAAATGGCTAAATTTAAGAAAGAGAGATTATGCTGATTGGTGCGATAGAGATGAACTTTTTAAATGGCTTGAAAATGAGGAAAATGCAAATAAGGTTACAGCAATTTTGCATATGGGAGCTATATCAGCAACAACAGAAAAAGATGGAGATCTATTGATGAAAAATAACTATGAGTATTCAAAAAAGTTATGGGAGTTCTGTGCTGATAAAAATATTGTATATGTTTATGCCTCTTCTGCAGCAACTTACGGTGGAGGAGAGCAAGGATACTGTGATGAGGGAACTCCAAAGGAATTAAAAAAATTAATTCCATTAAATAAATATGGCTATTCTAAAAAATTTTTTGATGATTGGGCATTCAAACAGGAGAAGGCTCCAAGACAGTGGATAGGAGCTAAATTCTTTAATGTCTATGGACCACAAGAGTATCACAAGGGAAGAATGGCTTCAATGGTATTTCATACGTTTAATCAATTTAATGAAAATGGTGGAGTTAGATTATTTAAGTCTCACAAAGAGGGCTATAGAGATGGGGAGCAGTTGAGAGATTTTGTCTATATCAAAGATGTTGTTGATATGCTATATTTTTGTATGTTTAACGAAGTTCCATCGGGAATTTATAACATAGGAACAGGTGAAGCCAGAAGTTTCCATGATTTATCGATGGAAACTATGAAAAACGCTAGTGGGAACTTTGAATTAAAGACAGAACAAGTGATCGAGTTTATTCCAATGCCAGAGGATTTAAGAGGAAAGTATCAATATTTTACACAAGCATCTATGCGAAAATTGAGAGAAGCGGGATATACTAAAGAGTTATATTCTTTAGAAAGTGGAGTAGCTGATTATGTAAAGTACCTTAAAAAAGAGGATAGCTACCTATAGGAGGAGATGAAATGAATCCATTTTTACTAGTTATTATACTGGGAATTGTAGAAGGGATGACAGAGTTTGTGCCTGTAAGTAGTACAGGACATATGATATTGGTGGAGAGATTTATAAACTCTCCTCTTGTATCTAAAAGTTTTATGGATAATTTTTTAGTAATTATACAATTTGGTACTATTTTATCAGTTGTAGTTTGCTTTTGGAAAGATTTGACACTTATTGTGAAAACAAAGGAAGAATTTAGAGAGAAATTTTCTTTATGGACAAAGATAATTGTTGGAGTTTTACCAGCAGGAGTCATTGGATTATTAGCTGATAACTATATATCTGAATTTTTTATGGGAAATACAACAATAGTTGCAAGTATGTTGATTCTATATGGTATTATTTTTATTCTAGTTGAAAAAAGAAAATTAAAAGGGAAAATAACTTCAATAAAAGAGATATCATATAAATTAGCTTTTACAATTGGATTTTTTCAATGTTTAGCTATGATTCCAGGAACATCTCGTTCAGGAGCAACAATAGTGGGTGCATTGCTTTTAGGCGTATCTAGGGCAGCAGCAGCAGAATATTCCTTCTTCTTAGCTATTCCAACAATGGCGGGTGCAACGTTGCTAAAACTTGTGAAAAATGGACTTAATTTTACAACATTGGAGTGGCAACTTTTAATGGTTGGAGCTATAGTTTCTTTTGTTGTAGCATATGTTGTTATCAATTGGTTTATGGGATATATAAAAAAGAGAACATTTGTAGCTTTTGGAATATATAGAATCATAATTGGAGTTTTAGTTTTATTATTAATGAAATAGGAAGTGGTGTATTTAAGTGTCAATAGTTACTAACTTTCCTCTAAGCGAAAAAAGTTTAGAGGAGTTTGTAAGAATTATGTTACCTGAAAAAGTAGGTAAAGATATAAAAGGTAAAGTAAGTTATAAACAGAATAAGATAGTTGTAGAAGTTGAAATGGATGGAAAAAAAGCTATTATGGAAGAGGAAAACTTAGAGCACATAATAGAGGATCAAAATTTAATAATGTTGAAAGGCGGACTGTTGAAAGCTTTTAATAAAAGCTATTCATGGGGGAGTTTAATTGGTGTAAGACCTACTAAGATGACAAGAAGACTTATCCAAATGGGATTTTCAAAAGAACGAGTAAAAAGACTTTTAAATAATATGTATCTTGCTAATTTTGATAAAATAGATCTTTTGATGAGAGTAATTGAAACAGAGGAGAGATTATTAAATAAAGATGCAATGAATATGTATATAGGGATTCCTTTTTGTCCATCTAAATGTAGATATTGTTCTTTTGCATCCTACGAAATAAATAGTAGTTTAGGACGTTTTTATCCGAAGTTTGTAGAAACTCTTTTGGAAGAGATTGAACTTGTGGGTGAACTTTCAAAAAATAAAGGTTATAAATATGAATCTTTGTATATAGGTGGTGGGACACCAAGTATTTTAAGCGAAGAGGATACTGAAAGAATATTAAAAGCAATTCATAAAAATATCGATCTTTCAAATTTAAAAGAATTTACTTTTGAAGCTGGAAGAGAGGATGCTATAACGAGAAAAAAATTGGAGATTCTTAAAGCGTACGGTGTAGATAGAGTAAGTTTAAATCCTCAAACATTCAAGGAACAAACCTTAAAAGAGCTAAATAGAACTTTCAATAGAGGACACTTTGATGAGGTGTATAGAGATATAAAAGAAATCGGTTTTATTTTAAATATGGATTTGATATTGGGATTACCTGGTGAAAGTGTTGAAGATATATTGGAAACTTTAAAGGAAGTAGAAAAATATGAAATTGAAAACTTAACAGTCCATGTATTGGCTAAAAAGAAGGGTTCTCCCTTATATCATGAAAATTTTGAAGAATCCGAAGTTGAGAGATTATTAATCGAAAATGCAATAGATGAACTTGTAAAAAGAAAAGGAATGGAACCTTATTATATGTACCGTCAAAAAAATAGTTTAGATTGGGGAGAAAATGTAGGATATTCTATTCCAGGATTTGAATCTAGATTCAATATTGAGATGATAGAGGAAAACCAGCAGACTATGGGACTTGGTGGTGGAGCGATAAGTAAGATTATCCATAGAGAGAGTGAGTTTATTGACCAAATTGAGAGACTAGTCAATCCAAAAGATCCAGCATTATATATCGCAGAGATGAAAATAAGGCATAACAAGAAAATAGAACTTTTTTCCAAGGAGATATAGTATGAAAAAGTTAATTTTTTCAATTTTAATTTTATTGATATCAATATTTTCCTATGGGATGATAGATAGCGAATTTAAAATTATTGAAAGTAAAAACACCTTGGACACTCAAAATTTACTTTTAGATATTAATAGAGCAAGTAAAGGAGATATGCTAAAAAGTGGAATATCTCAAAGTTATGTAGATAAGATATTAGAGTATAAAGACATAGTTGGTGGATATAGAAAGTTAGATGAATTGACTAGAATACCCGGAATTGGAAAGAAAACTTACGAAAAGCTAAAATTGAAATTTAAGAAACCACAAGAGGTTAAATTAAATAGATTTAATATCAATAAAGTAGATGATATAACTTTAACATATTATGGTTTTAGTAAAAAAGAGGTACAAAATATCAGAAAATATCAAAAAAATAGTATTATAAGAAATAATTTAGAATTAAAAAAAATTATTTCTGTTAAAAAATATGAGGATTTAAAAGACTATATTGATTATTAGAGGTGAGAAGAATGAGTAGGTCAATCAGAGGAATAAGCAAAAATGCAAGATTTGTTCTTGTGGATACAAAGGATATTGTACAAGAGGCGTTAAATATTCATAGGTGTAGTCCAACTGTTATATCTGCATTTGGAAGACTCCTTTCTGCGGGAGTTATGATGGGAGCAACCTTAAAAGGAAATGATGTACTGACACTTAGAACTATGACGGATGGATTGTTATCAAGTATGGTAGTAACAGTGGATAAAGATGGAGTGAAGGGATATGTTTCAAATCCAAAGGTAGATTTACCTGCGAAAGAGAATGGTCAACCGAATGTGCAAGAATTGGTAGGAAAAGGAACTTTAAATGTTATTAAAGATTTGGGATTAAAGGATCCTTATGTGGGAGTTTCAACAATAGAAAGTGGAGAAATTGCTTATGATATAGCCTACTATTATGTGACTTCAGAGCAAACGCCGACAGTGATTGCTTTGGGAGTAGATTTAGAAAATGAAACAACTGTGAGATCAGCTGGTGGTTATATGATTCAACTTTTACCGGATGCGGAGGAAAGTTTTACAGTAGAATTAGAGAAAAAAATTGAAGCGATTAGAAATGTCACAGAGTTATTCAAAGGTGGAATGGATTTAGAAAGAATTTTACATCTTCTATATGAGGATATGAATGATGAAACTCATGAAAAGTTAATAGAACCATATGAAATTTTAGATTCAAAGGAGATTAAATATAATTGTAATTGTGATAGAGAAAAATTCTACAAAGGGATTATAACTTTGGGAAAAGAGCAATTAGCGGAAATATTAGCTGAAAGAGGAGAGGTTGAAGCGGAGTGCCATTTTTGTGGAAAAAGATATTCGTTTAGAAGAGAGGATTTGGGTGAGATACTGTGATTAAATTGATTGGAGTGTTGATTATTCTAATTGGATTTATAATCAAATTAGATACGATAGCTGTTGTTTTAATAGCAGGAATAGCAACTGGACTTGTTGCAGGGATTGATTTTGTTGAGGTTTTAAATATTTTGGGAACAGCGTTTGTTCAGACTAGGTATATGACATTATTATTATTAACTCTTTCTGTGGTAGGGATATTGGAAAGAAATGGTCTAAGAGAAAGAGCATCAATTTGTATATCTAAATTAAAGGGTGCAACAGCGGGTAAAGTATTATCAATATATGTGACTGTGAGAATGTTGGCAGCAGTTTTATCAATGAGAATAGGAGGGCACGTTCAATTTATAAGACCATTGATTTATCCTATGGTAAAAGGAGCTATTGAAAAAGATGGGATAGTGTCTGAGTCGTTAGATGAAGATTTAAAAGGCATAACTAATGCTTCAGAAAATTATGCAAACTTTTTTGGTCAAAATGTTTTCGTGGCATCATCAGGGGTTCTTTTAATAGTTGGAACTTTGCAAGAGCTGGGTGTAAAAGTTGAAGCATATAATGTAGCAAAGGCTTCAATACCAGTGGCACTTATGGCTTTAGTATTAGCATATTTTCAATACTATCGTTTAGATAGAAAAATCAAGAAGTTGAGAGCAAAGTAGGAGGCAAAATTCAATGGATGTAAATGTATTATTGGAAATTATGTATATACTTTGCGGAATTATTTTATTTGTAAGCGGTATATATTCATTTTTAGATAAAAATAATCCTAAAAGATTAGGATCGGCAGCATTTTGGTTCATATTTAGTTTTCTGTTTATAGGCGGACCTTATGTGAGTCCGGCTATAATAGGAGGATTGCTTTTAGTAATGGGAGCTTTAAGTGCTACGAAATCTGTTTCACTTGCTTTATTTACTACAAGTACAGAGGAGTTTAGAGAGAAACAAGCTAAAAAGATTGGGAATATGTTGTTTGTTCCAGCGGGTTTAATAGGAGTTGTAGCATTTTCAATAGCTCAATTTACAAAATTAGGAGGTTTAGTTGGGCTAGGGATAGGAGCGATTGTAGCTTTAATTGTCACTATGATAGTAACAAAAGAGCAATTTAATAAAATTCCCTATGATTCAAGTAGAATTTTACAGCAGATGGGACCGACAGTTATTTTACCACAACTTCTAGGTTCTTTAGGTTCTGTATTTTCTAAGGCGGGAGTTGGTGCCGTAATCGCTAGCTTAATGGGAAGTGTTGTTTCAGAAGGAAGTATACTGGCGGGAGTAACCATCTATTGTTTAGCAATGGCTATATTTACAATGATTATGGGAAACGGATTCGCAGCATTTGCAGTTATAACAGCAGGGATAGGATATCCATTTGTTATAGCTCAAGGTGGTAATCCTGCAGTTGTTGGAGCTCTTGGTTTGACAGCAGGGTTTTGTGGAACTTTATTGACACCAATGGCAGCTAACTTCAATATAGTCCCAGCGTCTATATTGGAGATGAAAAATAAAAATGGAGTAATATCAAAGCAAGTGGGTGTGGCAGTACCTCTTCTTGCAATACATATTGTGCTTATGTATTTCTTAGCATTTTAATTTTTAGGAGGTAATGTAGTGAAAGTTTTAATAACAGGTTTTGATCCATTTGGAGGAGAGAGTGTAAATCCAGCGTGGGAAGCAGTAAAAGCAATGAAGGATAGTATAGATGGCATAGAGGTAGTAAAATTACAAGTACCTACAGTTTTTAAAAAGTCAGCTAAAAAACTTTTTGATGGAATAGTTGAGCATAAACCAGATGTTGTTATATGTATAGGGCAAGCTGGTGGAAGATATGATATATCGGTTGAAAGAGTGGCAATTAATACAGATGATGGTAGAATTCCAGACAATGAGGGATATCAACCTATAGATTCTCCTATCTATGAAGATGGAGAAAATGCATATTTTGCAACTCTTCCAATCAAAGGTATTGTCGAAGAGATAAGGTCAGCAAAAATACCTGCTTCAGTTTCAAATACAGCGGGAACATATGTATGTAATCATATAATGTATTCATTGCTTTATTATATCTCAAAAAATAATTTAGAAATAAAGGGTGGGTTTATTCATGTTCCCTATATAACAGAGCAAGTTATCGATAAGAAAAACACGCCATACATGGAAGTTACAACTATAACGAAAGCTTTGGAATGTGCTGTTCAAGCTTTAAATAAATATAAATTTGATATTAAAATTTCAGGTGGTAAGGAGTTTTAATAGAAAAACCCATCATTAGATGGGTTTTTCTATTACTCTTCAATAATTCCAAGGATTTCATCTAAATCCAATAGAATGTAGTCATTGGAGGAGTTATTAATTTTAATTCCTGATTTTTTGGAGAAGATAACTTTGTCACTAATATGAAATAACGAGTTTACTTCAGAGTTAGAACTTAAAGATACTATTTCACCAATCCTATAATTTTTTTCCTCATTATTTTGTATTAATATGATACCTGTGGATGTTTTTTCTTCTAGATTTACAGTTTTAATAAGAACTCTTTTTCCAATAGGTTTAATTTTCATATATACCTCCTAAAATATTTTAAGATACTAAAATTGTAACAAAAAAAAATAAAAAAGCAATAGAAATAAAAAGAAGAGATGACGGGACATCTCTTCTTAAAACGGGTTTTTAACCAATCAACTGGAGGGTTGTTGGCTATTTTATATAATAAGTTTAGTACCTTATTATCAACTTATGATATAATCAAATAAAGATATAAAATTTTATTTAATTTAGTAAAAAAATATCTTTAAAAATATAAAAATTGTTTTACTAGGTAAAATATACATTAAAAAAATGGGTTTGTCAATAAAAAAGTGAAGGAGTTGAGGATGGATTTTAAAAGTCAAAATAAAAATATTACAAATTTATTAAAATTTATCAATCGGTGTGGCGGGTCTAATAAATTAGAAATTGCTGAGAACATAATGGTTTCACCAGCTGCTTTAACAAAAATTTCTAAAAAACTGCTTGGAGACAATATACTTATTGAAAAGAAATATGTAGATGAAAATAATAGAAAAAGAAATCTTTTAGTAATAAACTATGAAAGATTTCGTTCGATAGGTGTATTAATAGAAGAAGAGTTTACAAAAGTTATTTTGACAAATTTAAAAAATGATATTTTAGACGAATTAAAGTTCAAAAATAATTCTAATGGAGACTTTGATGAGTATTTAAAATCTTTGCTTGAATTTATTGATAAACTTGTAAAAACGAATAAAGTTTTATCTGAAAAAATTTTAGGGGTAGGCATAGTTGTAACGAGCAAATTTATTCTAAAAAAATCAATAGACCTATTTAAAGAAGATAGCTTTTCACCTTTGAAAAAAATAATTATGGAAAAGTTTTCAGGATATGTATTTGTTGAGACAGAAATTAGAGCAGAAGCACTATATGAAGCTTTTTTAAATCCAACATACAAGAATTTTTTCCTAGTTAAATATGGAGAAAAAAGGGGAAGTGCTATTGTTATAGATAGCAAACTTGTAAATCCTGCTATCTCCCATTATAGATCAATGGGGACCAGACATTTTATAATAGAGCCCAATTCAGATGTTTATTGTGAAGTTTGTAAGAAAAAAGGATGCTTTGATACAATGGTTTCGCCTCAAAATATATATGAAGAGATTTTAAAAGAAAATAATCATTCTATTCGTATAGTTGAAAAGTATGAGAATATGAGTTTTGAAGAGTTTATAAAAAGGGCAGAAGGAGGAGAGATTACAGAGTGCAAGGCTCTTAGAAAAATAGCAAGATATATTGCAATACTTATGATTAATCACAACAATTTACTCCCATTAGATGTATTTTTACTTTCTGGAAGAGTTTTTAAAAGTACACTTTTTCTAAGTTACTTAAAAATGTATTTACAGGAGTTCCAACTAGGAGAAGTTCATGAAAAACTTATAGTTTTAGATAAACATTTTGAAAGAGAGGAGCTAATAACCTCTTTTTTACCAATAAATTATATTTTTTATAATTACAATTTTCAAGATAATTTAGAAGAGTAATTTTTAAGAGATAGAAAACTATCTCTTTTTTTTATAAAATAATTTCATGTAGTAAAATTAAAATAAAAATATAAAAATGAACTTTTCTTTTAATAATAAGGGGTTATAGTTTATAAATAAACAAAAAAATAATTTACTTGGAAAAATTATGTTTACAAATTTTAAAAAATATTGTATAAAGAATACAGTGGAAAGAAATATTTTTTACTTAGAAAAATTATTTTTTAATAACACAATTAAAAATCGGAGGGGATTTTATGAAAAAATTAGCACTTTTTTTAGGATCTTTACTTGTTGTAGGAACTGCGGTTCAAGCCAAAGAGGTTGTTGTAGCGCCAGTTGAAGTATCAAAAGAGGTTATAGTTGTAGCTGAACCTGTAGTTGAGGAGGTTGTAGTTGCACCAGTATTTAAACCAACAGGATATGTGGGATTACAATATAAAGCTTATGGTGAAACAGAGGGGCATGGAGATAAAATAACAAGGGATGCAAATGGAGCTCCTGTATCTGACGACAATCAAGATACATGGAATAGAGGAGCTAATAACTACTCTAGACTTGAGACAACTTTTGGTATTCAAGCAACTGAAAACTTCAAGTTAGAGGGAAGAATTAGAGATTATAATAATTTAGAAAGAAATGATGATAATTATAAAAACTCTAAAAATGGAACTGAGACAAGATTAAGAGCATATTATCAACATAATGACTGGTTCACTTCAAGAGTACAGTATAGAGATGAAGAGAATGATTCTCAAAATTTAGAGTACCAAGCAAGATTTACAGCATATAAAAATGAAGGAGCACTGTTAAGTAAGTTATTATTTGCTCCAAAAGTATACCATTCATTCCCAAAAGATGGTGGATCTGATTATATGAACACTATCGGTATGGATATCGAATATGCAGGTAACTTACCATTAGGATTTACTTGGGATGGTACAATCTACTTAAATCAGAACTTCTATGGACAAGACTTCTATAAAGGTGTAGATTTAACAACAAATACATTAACAGGTAGAAAAGATAAAGAATTTGTAGCAGAGTGGGAGATTTATTTATATAGAAATGTTGCGTTATACTCAACAGATAAGTATGGAATAGACTTTAATTTTGAGGGTGGATATGACCCATACGTATTTGGACAGTATGACAAATATACAAAAAATCAGACTACTGGAAAAATTTCTAAATCAGCTAAAACAACTTATAGTTTATATGCATTGCTAACTTTAGACGCTGAGTATAAAGTGACAGAAAACTTTGCGGTAAACGCTGGAGTTGGAGCAGAGTATAGAAACTGGAGCAACACAGCTCAAGATTCAGCTTCTCACTGGAGATGGCAACCACTTGCATACGTAGGAATGAAAACAACATTCTAATAGATGTAATAAAAAGCCCTTGGATTTATTCCAAGGGTTTTATTTTTATTACAACGATTTAATCAATATCCTCCGTAATTGTCAGCAGCCAAAATAGCGGCCAAAACTTTTTCAGGAGTGACTTCAAAAGGCATATTATGAATTGTTTCACCTGGAGCACAAGCTAGTTTAGCGACTTCCAAAAGTTTTTCCCTTTCAATAGAGTTGATACCTAAATCTTGTAAAGATGTAGGTAATCCAATATTTTTACAGAAGAATAGAACCTCATCAATTTCATCCATAGGTGCATTCTCAAGAAATAATTGAACTAGAGTACCAAAAGCTACTTTTTCTCCATGGTAGAACTCGTGGCACTCTTCTAGAGCAGTTAATCCATTGTGAATAGCATGAGCAGCAGCAAGTCCCCCACTTTCAAAACCAATTCCACTTAGATATGTATTTGCTTCGATAATATTTTCTACAGCTTTTGTACAGGCACATTTTTGTGCAGCAAACATAGCTTTTTCTCCATCCGCTATAAGTGTATCAAAGCATAGTTTAGCTAGAGCCAGAGCAGCTTTAGTAGGGAGTCCACCTGTCATGTTTAAAGCTCCAGATTGTTCACAAGCTCTAGCTTCAAAGTATGTGGCTAAAGCATCTCCCATTCCACTCGCCAAAAGTCTAGCGGGAGCCTTAGCAATGATTTCAGTATCCATTAAAACTATATCAGGATTATTAGGTAAAATAAGATATTCATCAAAAATGCCATCATCTGTGTAAAGAACAGATAATGCACTACAAGGAGCATCAGTAGATGCAATGGTAGGAACAATTATAACAGGAAGATTTGAATAGTAGGAAAGAGCTTTGGCAGTATCTAGAGTTTTTCCACCACCGACTCCAATAACAATTTCAGATTTTTTTTCTTTTAGAATTTTTTTCAATCTATTAATCTCAGTTTTTGAACACTCTCCATTGAAAATTTCAAAAGTAGCAACTAAATTTTCTTTTTTAAAACTGTCTTTTATGGTATTCTCAGTGATGCTCATGACAAAATTATCAGCAATAATAAAAGCATTTTTTTTTGCATATTTTGCAATATTGCTTAAAGAGTTAGCTCCTTGAATATATTTACTCGGTGATAAAATAATGTTTTCCATATTAGTACCTCCACAATCTTTAATAAAAAGAACTTCAATACATATTTATTACCATTAAACTCTTAATTTGTAAATAGAAAAGTGGTATAATCTAATAAAAAAGGATGGTGGAAGATGCTGAAACTTTTTGATGCAATTGAAGAGAATGAGCCAAAAAAAAGAATAGATAAATTGAGGAAAGAGATAGAGCGTTATAATTACTATTATTATACTAAAAATGAGTCTATAGTTTCAGATTTTGAATTTGATAATCTTTTAAAAGAGTTGGAAAAGTTAGAAAGAGAGTATCCAGAACTTAAAGCGGAGATATCTCCGACAAAACACGTAGGAGCTATTGATTTAAAAGAATCAAAATTTAAAAAAGTTATTCATAAAAAACCTATGTTAAGTTTAAATAATTCATACAATATAGAAGATGTGATTGCTTTTACAGAGAGAATAGAGAAAAATCTTGAATATAAACATGAAAAGTTGGAGTATGTTCTTGAGTTAAAATTAGATGGAGCTAGCATAAGTGTTACATATGAAAAGGGAGAACTTGTGAGGGCAGTGACGAGAGGGGATGGAATAGAAGGGGAAGATGTAACAGAAAATATCTTAGCTATCGATACAATTCCTAACTATTTAAAAGAGAATGTTGATTTGGAGGTCAGAGGTGAAATTGTTTTACCCTTGAGTCAATTTGAAAAATTAAATGAAGAAAGACTGGCAAACGAGGAGGACATATTTGCTAATCCAAGAAATGCAGCCAGTGGAACTCTAAGACAGTTGGATTCAGAAATTGTTAGAGAAAGAGGCTTGGATGCATATTTTTATTATTTAGTTGAGCCTTTAAAATATGGATTTAAAACTCATAAAGAGAGTTTGGATTACTTGGAGAGAGTTGGAATAAAAACAACAAAGGTAGCTGAAGTAATAGATGATTTAACCATTATGGAAAAAAGAATTGCCTACTGGGAGGAAGAGAGAGAAAAGTTAGATTTTGAAACAGATGGACTAGTAATAAAATTAAATAATATTACTCTATGGGATGATGTTGGTTATACAACGAAAAGTCCAAGATGGGCTATAGCTTATAAATTTCCGGCAAAGCAGGTTACAACTAAGCTTTTAAATATAACTTGGCAAGTGGGAAGGACTGGAAAAGTGACTCCAGTAGCTGAGTTAGAAGAAGTTGAATTATCTGGAAGTAGAGTTAAAAGAGCTAGTTTACACAATATAGATGAGATTTTAAGAAAAGATATTAGAATAGGGGATAGAGTATTTATAGAAAAAGCTGCTGAAATTATTCCACAAGTTATAAGTTCCGTAAAAGAGGTTAGAACTGGTGAAGAAAAAGAGGTTACTCCTCCAACAACCTGCCCAGAGTGCGGATCAATTTTGGAGAAAGAGGATGGACTAGTTGGTTTAAAATGCGTAAACTCTGAGTGTCCAGCAATTATACAAGGGAGCATTGAATATTTTGTATCGAGAGATGGAATGAATATAGGAGGATTTGGAAGTAAGATTGTAGCGAGAATGTTAGAACTTAATTATATAAAGGATATTACAGATATATATAGTTTAGCAAAATATAAAGAGGAGCTTATGGAACTGGATAAAATGGGAGAGAAAAGTGTAGAAAAACTTTTGGCTTCAATAGAAAAAAGTAAAGAGAGACCATACTCTAAAACGTTGTATGCTTTAGGAATACCTTTTGTTGGAAAATTTTTAGGTAATGTTTTAGCAAAGAAAAGTAAGAATGTAGATAGATTGTCCCAAATGACAAAAGAGGAACTTTTGGAAATTGATGGTATTGGAGATAAAGTCGCTGAATCTGTTTATAAATTTTTTAGAGATGAAAAATCAATGGAAATAATAAGGAAGTTAAAAAAATATGGGGTGAATTTTGGAAAAAAAGATGAGGAGATTAATAGAAAAACGGTTGAAAACGATAAACTTTCAGGAAAAACATTTCTATTTACAGGAAAACTACAAAAATTTAAAAGAGGGGAAATTAAAGATTTGATAGAATCCTTGGGCGGAATAAATCTTTCATCTGTAAGTAAAAAATTGGATTATTTAATTGTTGGAGAGGATGCTGGAAGTAAGTTAACAAAGGCAAAAGAGATTGGAACAATAAACATTTTAACAGAGGATGAGTTTATAGAATTAACTAAATAGTAAAAAAATTATGATTTTTATAGAGCTAAAATCAGTAGTTTTAAAAATATTTTTTGGTTCAAAATTGTTAAATAATTTAGTTATTTTTTTATCTTTGTTGATTTCTTATTTATCCTAGGGTATACTCCTATTACTTATTTAAGTATGTTATAGTATTTAGGAGGGATTATGTTTATTAAAAAATTAATTTTAGGATCGTTATTTTTATCAACTGTAACTGTTTCTATGGCTAAAACTGTTGTGACAGGGGAAAGGTTTAAAAATAAGCAAGTTATATCATCATTGGATGTTGATGATTTACAACCTGGTAAGTATGAATTGTTTATGAAACTTACGGAAAATAGTATAGGGCAACCATATTATGTTCCAGTAACAGTAATTAAAGGAAAAAATCCTGGACCAAAGTTTATGTTAACTTCAGGTGTTCACGGAGATGAGATTAATTCTATTTTAGCTCTTAATAAAGTTAAGGGTAAGCTTACTTCTAAAAATATCAATGGAACTGTAACGATAGTTCATATGCTCAATATTCCTGGAATTCTATCTAATTCTAGAAATTATCTTTCAACAGGAAGATATCCGTCAAGTACAAACTTGAATAGAGGAATTGATGCTGGAGACGATACTTATTCGGAAGAGATTTATTCTAAAAAACTTTGGGAGGATATACTTAAACCAAATGCTGATTTTGCAATAGATATGCATACTGGTGGAGCCACAAAATTTCCGTTTCTTATATATTTAACAGACAATAATGCTAAAGTTAAGAAAATGGCTGAAATATCTGGAGCAGATATTGCCAAAATAGAACTTGAAGGTACTGAAGGAGCTGTTGAAGATGCGTATTTAAAGCTTGGAGTACCAGCCATAACTTATGAAGTTGGTACTGGAACAAAAATTGAACCTGAATTAGTAGATAGAGCTGTAGATGGGGTGATGAATACTCTTGTTTATTCTGGAAATATGAAGGGAGCAATAAAAAATAAAAAAAAGCCAGAGTTTGTTAACGAATGGAATAGAATATCCGCTGAAAATGCAGGGATGGTTGAATATAAAGTTAAGTTAAATGACAAAGTTAAAGTTGGAGATATAATCGCTGTTGGTTATGATAATTTTGGAAATGTTATTGCAGAATACAGGACAGATAAATCTGGGATAGTGGCTTCTTTAAGAGATTACCCATTCTTTGAAAAAGGTTATACTGTTGGAAGAGTAGCTTATAAGGTAGATTCAAAGAAAAATTAATCATAAAAAATAAAACCTCATTCTAATCAATTTATTGATACGAATGAGGTTTATTTATATATTAGCACTTTTATTTAAAAGATTTTTTATTGATCGTTTACAGGTTCATTTAAAGATTTTTCATATACTTTTAAGAATGGAATATATATGAAAAATGAAACAGCAATCAGTCCACAACTTAGAATAAATGCAGCGATACTAAAGTTAGTTGCAAGCAGGGCTCCAACAGGTCCTGGAGTTGTCCAAGGAACAAGGGTTATAATTTTACCAACTAAATCAAACTTTGTAGCAAACCATGCTATACAGGCATTTAATACTGGAACTCCAACAAACGGAATAAATAATAGTGGATTCATTACTATAGGAGCTCCAAACATTATAGGTTCGTTAATATTGAATACTGCTGGAATAACTGATAGTTTTCCGATAGATTTAATATGTGCATTTTTACTCACAGACATAGCAAGTGCAAGCCCTAGAGTAGCTCCAGCTCCTCCGATATAAACATAAGCATCAAGGAATCCTCCTGCAAATATTTTTGGTAGAGTTTCACCAGCTTGAAGGGCAGCTTGATTGACAGCAAGATTAGATAAAGTTATAGAGTTGATAATGGCTATAACGATATTTGTTCCATGTAATCCAGCGAACCATAGAAGATGAGTAATTATAATGATAAAGATTACTGATATCAGTGAATCAGACATATTTAATAGTGGCGCAAAAGCTTTTAAAATAATTTCAGGAACCATAAGATTTAAACTCTTCATTGCAAAGACATTCACCGCTTGGAAGATGATTGTAACAAATACAATTGGAATCAATAACTCAAATGATTTAGCAATTGCGGGTGGTACTGAGTCAGGAAGTTTAATAACAAACTTTTTTTGTACCAATAATCTGAATATTTCAATAGCTATGATTGCTCCTAGTATAGCTGTAAATAGCCCTTTAGCATCAAGATATCTGGCATCCATAATTGGCATCCATCCACCATCTGGGATAAGAAACAGGGCTCCAGCTCCTTCGGCTTGACCAACAGGTAACCAATCAAGTTTAGCTGAAACCAGTAAAAAAGCATACATTGATAGGAATCCACCAGTTGTACCATTAAGACTATAACTATTAGATAGAGACATCCCAATCCCATATGAGACAAATAGGGACATTATACCCATGCTCACATAGAAGGGTTGTACTAAGTCTCCTTTAAAAGATCCCATTAAATTGGCGTACCATTCCATATAAAGAATATTGTTAGGATCAGTACACGGTAGATTTACCATTAAAAGAATAAAAGAACCAATAATTAAGAATGGCATCACATAAACAAAACCATCTTTAATAGCATTTAGGTATCTATTTTGCCCGACCTTAGCAGCGATAGGCATAAGTTTTTCTTCAATAATATTCATAAAGTTGCTCATAAATTTTTCCTCCATATTTTAAGTTCTATTATATCAAATTTTATAGAAAGGGGTGGAGGAAAAAACTTCCCCTCCCCATAATTTTTAAAATTTTTGAGAGTTAGTTAAACTTGTAGTTTAAACCAACATATCCCCACCACATATTACACGTTTCTTTTCCATTTACTCCACCAAAAATATTTGAATTTTTGAAATCTCTTTTTCCATTTTCAAAAGCGACTCCAACAAATGTAGAAAGTTGTTCAGTGAATACATAGTTACCCATTAATTCATATCTGATTCTGTCCCCAAATCCAGCTTCCCAATCTCTTTTAAAATCTCCATTGCTATCTTTAGAATCTACAGTTTTCTCTAAAGTAAGTCTAATTCTAGGCATAATAGTTAATTTTTCAGTAGCTTGGTAAGGCATCATAATTCTAAGTTGAGTTTCTACCATCTCATAAGAGTCATAGAACTCTCCAGTTGTATAGATAGTAGGATTTAATGACAATGTTTCAGTCAATTTAAATGAAGGTCCAAAATCTCCTTCCCAGTAGTTTCCTTTTGTACGCTTTCCAGATTTAACAATAGTTGTAGGATCTAGAATATCAATTTCATAGCTAGTTCCTTTATCCATATCATGACCAACAACAAACCATCCAGCAAAAAGATTGTTATAATAATTCCAATCAGTTCCTAATTCAAATCTTTCTCTTCTGAAGCCATCGCCATTTTCATTTCTGTATTTAACATGGAACCCTTGATTTTCAAGTAGTTGATATCTAACTTTCCAATCAGTTCTTGTTCTATCGTTTGTTCCCTCTTTGAAAGAATAAGCTCCTCCGATATATCTTCTTTCAACATTTAAATCCAAAGTTAATTTTCCTTTAGAAGCAGAGACACCAGTTCCCCAGAAAAGAGCATCATCTCCATTTCCCATAGGCTTCATTGACCCTTGATAATATCTAGACAATCCAGATCTAACTATCTTAGATGAGTTGTCAAAGTTTTCAGTTTCTAAATACATTCTACCATTAAAAGTCCACTTATCCTCAGGAATTTCAATCATTGTCATAACTTGAGTCTCATCATTTAAACTCTCTTCTTTAACTTCTCCTGCGATAGGTGTTTCAGTAATAGTTGTAGGTCCCGTTACAACCTCTTTAGCAAAAACATTTGTACCCAATAATGATAAAACAGCCAATAAATAAAGTGATTTTTTCATTTGTTTCCCTCCCGTTTTTTAGTAAAAATACCAATCTATTTTATTACTATTTAGCTAAGCTTAAAGCAAAGTCTAAAATTTTCTTACCATTTAAAGTTCCGTATGCCATAGTATCAATCACATCCAAAGGTTTTCCAGCTTCAGCAGCGATAGCTCCCAATTCAGCTTTTTTAAATCTAACCTGTGGACCTAAAAGAAATACATCATATTTAGGTAGTAACTCATGAAATTGTTCTAAACCTACGGCATCAATTTTAACTTCTATATTTTCAGCAGCAGCGGCAGCTTCCATTTTCTTAACAACCATACTTGTTGACATTCCCGCAGAACAAAGTAATAATATTTTTTTCATAGTTCTTTCTCCTTTTAATATATATTTTTAGTTACATATTTGAATTTATAATCAGTTCTAAGTGAACCAGTCACTTGGCATTACGATTATAGTTTATGTTTTAAAAAAAGTCAAATTTATCAAAAATAAGACTTTTTTCGTCAAGTACAAATCTATATTCTAAAAAAAAAGCTTGAAAGTAAGAGATAAATATTGTATTCTCTAGTTGTAGCGAAAAAAAAATAAAAAAAAATCGTCTAATTTTTATATAAAGTTGTTTAAAAAAAACAAAAAAATTTTAAAAATTAAAAAAAATTTATTAAAATATATAAAAAAGGTGGTGTAATATGAGAAAAATGACCTTTGATTTTTCTAAAAATGATATTTTTATAGATACGGATAAAAAATTAAATAAAAAAGAAAGAGATTTTTTAGAGATAATCAGAGAGAGGTATAAAGGAAAAAATGAGAAATACATAATTTTTACGGAAAAAGAGCTAAAATCAATTGTAAAAGAGAGAGGTTTGATAGAAGATTTTTTAGATAAATTTTCAAAAAGAAGGATTCATTTAAAATTGATAGAAAAAGGGGAAGAGATATTTTTTTCTTCATTTCCGATATTTGATTTTTATATGAGAAATAGGGAAGAGTATAGACTCTATATTTCGAGGTCATTAAAATCAATCAAAGAGAGTGGAATTTTTGATGATATAGATTTACTGTTAATTCTTTTATTTAAGGATAAAAAAAGTTTTCAACTCTATTTAACTATGATAAAAAATAGAAATCAAGGTGGTTTTTTAATAGGTAAAGATCAACTAAAAGAACTTTTAGGGGTAGGACAAGAAAATTATGAAAGATTTTATGACTTTGAAAAGACAATTCTAAAACCAGTATTAGAGGATATAAATCAATTAACAAAATATAATATAGAGTATAAAAAAATAAAAAATAGTGATGGGTTTACTAGTAAAATAATGGAGATAGAATTTATATTTAGTCATAAGCTATCTGCAATTTTAGTAGAAGAGATAGATAGGTTATTACTCCCACTTAGAGATAGAGTGGATTCAATATCCACTATAAGTAAAGTTATAGAGGAAGCGTTATTAAAAGAGGGAGTAGAATTTGTTAGAAATAATTTATATCATCTAGATAAGGGAATTTCAGGTTCTTTGGATGAAGCTATATGTTTAGCTCTAAAAGAAAACCAAGAATTAGAAAAACAAGAAAAATATATTTTAGTTAATAAAACGGTAGATATATTTTCCAATAGATTTATTTTTGAATCAAGGCTTTATAAGGAACTTTTAAAATGTAAATTTTATTATAACTATAGTTTTTTAAAGATTTTAAGAAGTATGAAGATAGGGGAAATGTTGGAGTATAAAGATGAGGGACATAAAATAAATATTCTCTATTTGGATAAAGGGAGAGAAAGCAGTATAGAAATCTATAAAACAGTGGAAGAGGCTACGGGAGAAAAAAATAAATTTCCCCGTCAATGTATGAAAAAAAGTTAGGAAGTGATTGAGAATATTATGGATATTAGACGAATAAAATAAATAAATTTTTCTTGAAGTTTTAACGCTTGACTTATGTGGAAAAATTTAGTAAAACCTAGGTAAAATAAAGGTTTTGAGGAGGGAGTAGAGAATGAAACAATTAGGAATATCTGTATATCCATTTCATGCTACATTAGAAGAGAATAAAAAATATATTGAATTGGCTGCAAAGTATGGATATAGGAGAGTTTTTACTTGCTTGTTATCGGTTGATGGGGATAAAGAGATTATACTGAAGGAGTTTAAAGATACTATAGATTATGCAAATAGTTTAGGAATGGAAGTCATGGTGGATGTAGCTCCATCAATATTTAATAAATTGAATATAAGTTACGAAAATCTGTCCTTCTTTAAAGAGATAGGAGCTTGTGGAGTAAGGTTAGATTTAGGTTTTTCTGGAAATGAAGAGAGTATAATGACATTTAATGAGTATGGATTATTAATTGAAATAAATATGAGTCAAGATACAAACTATGTGAATACTATAATGGACTTTATGCCAAATAAAGAGAAGTTAGTTGGGTGCCATAATTTTTATCCACACAGATATACAGGATTATCAAGGGAACATTTTAGAAACTGCAATAAAAGATTTAAGAGTTTTGCTTTGACAACAGCAGCTTTTGTTACATCACAAACAGGGACCTTTGGTCCATGGCCTGTAAATGATGGACTTTGTACATTGGAGGAACATAGAGATCTTCCGATTGAGGTTCAAGGTAGAGAGTTGTTCAATGAAGGGATAGATATTGTGATTATATCCAATTGTTTCCCAACAGAGGAGGAGCTTAAGAAATTAGCAGATATAAATAAAGAGATGTTAGAGATAGAGTGCGAAGTTTATAAAGGTGTAGGAGCAGTCGAAAAAGATATAATAGAAAAAGAGCTACATTATCAAAGAGGAGACGTAGGGGAGTATGTTGTTAGATCAACACAACCAAGAGTAAAATATAAAGGTATCCATTTTGAGCTATTTAATCCAGTTGATATTAAAAAAGGAGATGTTTTAATAGAATCGTCACTTTATGGACAATATGCGGGAGAGCTACATATTGCAAAAAAAGATATGAAAAATTCGGGAAAAACAAGTGTAGTAGGAAAGATAGATTCGAATTATATGGGATTGTTAGATAGTATTAAACCTTGGCAAAAATTTAAGATTAAAATAAAAAAGCAATAAAATCGGTTTAGGAGGAGAAAATGATAGATTTTACGGAAGAGGAATTAGAGGAGATAATATTTTCAATAGTTGCGTATGCAGGAGAGGCAAAAGGATGTGCTCATCAAGCATTGGCATTTGCAGAAGAGGGAAAGTTTGAGGAGGCTGAAGAGTGTATGAGAGAGTGTGATGCGGCAGTTTTAAAAGCTCATCACGTTCAAACTGATATGATTCAAAAGGAAGCAGGAGGACAAAAGATTCCATTATCAATAGTTTTTGTTCATGCTCAAGATCACTTGATGACAGCTTTATCTGAGAGAGAGTTAATTAAGAAAATGATTAAACTAAATAAGAGATTATTCGCATTAGAAAATAAATAGTAAAAAGCATAAAATGAAACCCCCTTGAAACTTTCAAGGGGGTTAATTTTATATCTATGCTAACCAAGCACCAAACATCCAGATGTGCTTTTGATATAAAGCAGCTATATCTGTAATTAGTGTAAGAGTTTCTTGATCATTTTCTTTCTCAGCAATTCCCATAACAAGGTTAGCTTCAGCTAATAGAAGTTTAAAATCTTCTAACATTAATTTGACAGCTTCTTTAGCTAAGTATGCTCTAGTTTCAGCTTCAGCTAAAACAGTGTGTTTTAAATAGATTTCTAAAGATCCAAAAGGTCTATGTCCAATCATTAGGATTCTTTCAGCGACAGAGTCAATCTGTGCATCAATTTCACTCATTATTCCATCAAGCATTGGATGTATAACGAAGAAATGTTCCCCAGTTAAATTCCAGTGGAAATTGTGTACTTTAGTTTTAAATACGTGTAAATCTCCTACAAATTTGTTCATTTGAAATACTAGATCTTTATTTTCCATAAAAAATCCTCCTCTTGTTTTAAAAGCCTTTAGTTTTATTTTCTAACTTCACTTTCATTATTCGAGGATTTTTAAATTTTCCTTCAAAGAAAATAAAAAAATTAGTATGACATATTGTTAAGAGTAGTACCTATTTTTTCAGAAATATCTTTCATAGCAATTACGATTTCGCTTATGTGGTGTTCATTTGTATTATTGCTGAAGAAAGGGCAACTTAAAGCAGCTATAATCTTATTATTTTTATCATAGATGGGAATAGCTACGGCACTGATTGTATTTGAGTGTTCCATATTATCAAATGCAATTTTTTTTACATTTACTTTAAAGAGCTCTTTTTTTAGATTTTCTCTACTAGTTATAGTATTTTCAGTATATTTTGGTAAAATTTCAGGCAATAGAGAGTTGAGCCTTTTTTCTGGTAGTTGGCAGATTAGAATTTTACTTGCTGCACCAGCGTGTAGAGGAAAAATCGCATTCTCAGGGACAGTAATTTTATAGTAGTCATTGCTTTCGACAGAGGCGATAACTCTAATTTTATTTTTATCAAAAACACTGACTTTAAAAGTTTCCTTAAATTTTAAAGAAAGTTCTTCTAAATATGGATAAGATATATTTTTAATTAAATTATAATTTTTGTTTTTATTTGAAAAATAGTCAAACTTATTCCCTAAGCTATAATCTTTTCCATTTTGACAGATATATCCCATTGTAACTAAAGTATAAATTAATCTATTTGTAGTAGCTTTGGGTATATTTAGGTCTTTGGATATTTCAGCTTGAGAAGCTTTTTCCTTTAAATAGAGATAGTTGAAAATTTTATCGATTTTTTCCATAGCTGGAACTAATTTTTTCATATTTTAGTTCACCATTGTTGTAGTCTTTTGTATTTTTCCAAATCCTTTTTGATAAGTAGTTCTCTCAGTAGTACCGCTAGGATATTTTTTTTCTACAGTGACTTCCGGTCCAGACTCAGCATCTACAAATTCAACTATTTCATAGGTATTTTCACCAGATTTCCAAGTTTCTCCAACAATTAATGGTGCTTTTAGAATAACTTCTCCCTTATTTATGTCAAGATTTTCTATATTGATATGAGTATTTTCACCGACATAGATTAAGGAGATAGAATTTTTATTAATCAGATATACCCGTTCAACTCTTGTGGCGGTATCAATAGTTTCTTCAACAATAAAATTTAGACCATTTTTTTTGACTGCTTTACTAGTAGTTTTCGAACCAGCATTTTCAAATCCACCTTTATAAGTAAAATCTCCTGCCACAATAAAATCAGAAACAAGATATTCATTTGCATTACTACATCCCATCAAGAAAAGTAAAAAACTAAAAATAAGTAGATATTTTTTCATAAAATTTCCTCCTATAAAAAGAATATTTTTATTAGTCTAACTGATTATACCTCAAATATAAAAAATCTACTAGAAAAAAAGTTATATTTGTAACATATGTTACAGATAAAAAATAACCATACTGATATAATCCAGTTATAAAATTTAGAAATGAGGAGAGAGAAATGGAAAAAATACCAATGTTTTGTTTTCAATGTCAAGAAACAGCTGGAAATAAGGGCTGCTCAGTGGTAGGAGTTTGTGGAAAGAAACCAACAACATCAAATCTTCAGGATTTACTTGTTTATACAACAAAAGGGATATCTATTTTTAGAGAGAATCTATCTTTGGAAAATAGATTAGAAAATAAAGAGTTAAACTCAGAGATCGATTACTATATCACCAACTCTTTATTTATAACAATAACAAATGCCAATTTTGATGATGAAATGATTGCAAAAGAGATTCTAAAAGGATTAAAAATCAGAGATAAAGTAAAGGCTCAATTAGAAAATTTAGGACTTGATATAAAAAGATTAAAAAATCATGACGCAACAAAGTTTACAGTAAAAACAGTAGAAGATATGAATAAAAAAGCTTTAAGCATTGGAGTTCTTTCAACAGAGAATGAGGATATAAGATCTTTGAGAGAGGTTATAACTTATGGATTAAAAGGGATGGCAGCATATTATGAACATTCTGTGAATCTAGGATATGAAAAATCAGAAATTGTTATGTTTATAGAGAAAGCTTTAGTTTCAACTTTGGATGACTCAATAGAGTTAGAAGATTTAGTAGGATTGACTTTAGAAACAGGAAAATTTGGAGTAGATGTAATGGCACTATTGGATTTTGCTAACACAGAAAAATTTGGAAATCCAGAGATAACAGAAGTAAATATTGGTGTTAGAAGTAATCCTGGTATTTTAATATCTGGGCACGATTTAAATGATATAGTTCAACTTTTAGAGCAAACAGAGGGAACAGGAGTGGATATATATACTCACTCGGAGATGTTACCAGCTCACTATTATCCAGAGTTAAAAAAATATAAACACTTAGTTGGAAATTATGGAAATGCGTGGTGGAAACAGAATGAGGAGCTTGAAACATTTAATGGTCCTATTATATTTACAACAAATTGTATAGTGCCACCAAAATCTGGGGCTTCATATGAAGGAAAAGTTTTTACAACGAATGCAACTGGTTTCCCTGGGTGGAAGCGAGTTGAAGAAAGGGACGGAAAAAAGGATTTCTCGGAAGTCATAACATTGGCTAAAACGTGTAAAGCACCAAAAGAGATTGAAACGGGAAAAATTATAGGTGGATTTGCTCATAATCAGGTATTTGCGTTAGCTGATAAAGTTGTAGATGCCGTAAAATCTGGAGCTATTAGAAGATTTTACGTAATGGCAGGGTGTGATGGAAGAATGAAATCTAGAGACTATTATACAGAGTTTGCAGCTAATTTACCAAAAGATACAGTTATTTTAACGGCAGGTTGTGCAAAGTATAAATATAATAAATTGAATTTAGGGGATATTGGTGGAATTCCAAGAGTTTTAGATGCAGGGCAATGTAATGATTCATATTCTTTAGCATTGATAGCTTTAAAATTAAAAGAGATATTTCAATTAAATGATATAAATGAGTTACCAATTGTTTATAATATAGCGTGGTATGAACAAAAAGCTGTAATAGTTTTATTGGCATTATTACATTTAGGAGTTAAAAATATCCATTTAGGACCAACAATACCAGCATTTTTATCAGAAAATGTTTTAAAAGTTTTAATAGATAGCTTTAATATTGGGACTATTTCAACGGTAGAAGAGGATTTAAAAAATTTTTAAAAAATGAAAAAATGGTAAGGGGTGAGTTCCTTACCATTTTTTACTATCTTGAAACAGTTGAAATACCATTATTGATGATATTATAAATTTCATCTTTTGAAACTAAGTTTGCGTCTCCCCTTACAGTGTGCTTATAAACAGAAGCTGCAGTTGCAAAATCTACAATATCTTTAGGTGAGTGATTGTTATAGATTCCAAAAAGAGCTCCAGCGGCAAAAGCATCTCCTCCACCGACTCTATCAACAATTTGGAAAGTGTATCTAGGTGAAGCTATAAGTTCTCCATCTTTAAAGATGAAGCCAGTTAAAGAGTTTTCATTAACTGAGTGAGTTTCACGTTTTGTAGAAAGTAGATATTTTATATTTGGATATTTTTTTGTAATCTCCTTGTAATACTCATCTAAATTGGAGTGTTCTCCCAATCTCATAATATTTTTAGCATCTAAAATACCAGCAAAACAGATATCTATATATGGAAGATAACTTGTTAAAACAGGAGATGCTTCATCTAAAGTCCAAAGCTTTCCTCTGTAATTAAAATCAAAACTGATTAAAACATTCATCTCTTTAGCTTTTTTCATAATTTTAATAGTAAGCTCTCTACAATTTTCAGAAAGAGCGGGTGTAATTCCGGAAAGATGTAATATTTTGCAATCTTTTAGAATTTTTTCTATCTCTAGTTCATTGTAATCTAGTGTAGAGAATGATGAGTATTTCCTGTCATAAATAACTGATGATGCTCTAACGCTTGTTCCAACTTCTAGATAGTAAGTTCCAAGTCTTTCACCACCAAGAACTATATTTTTAGTTTCAACTCCATTAGCTTTTAAATATCTAAAAATAGAATCAGAAAGCGGGTTGTTTGGAAGTTTAGTGACATACTCAGACTCAATTCCAAAGTTGGCAAGAGAAACAGCTACGTTGGCTTCTCCGCCACCATAGTCGGCTCTAAAGGTATTACTTTGAATAAATCTATTGTTATTTTCAGTGGAAAGACGTAACATAATCTCTCCAAGAGTTACGATTTTACTCATAATTAAATCTCCTCTCTAACCTTTTTAACTTTAGCTATGAAAGCTTTTGCAGTAGCAGTAATCTCTTCACTAGGTCCAGTAGCTAACTTTCCACCAACACCAACAGCAACAACACCGTTTTTAATCCATTGATCAACATTTTCTAAAGAAACCCCACCTGTTGGCATAATGTTAGCTTGAGGTAAAGGTGCTTTAACAGCTTTAACAAAATCAGGTCCAAAAGCACTTCCAGGGAAAAGTTTAATAATATCACAACCTAATTCCATAGCCTTAATCATCTCAGTTATAGTCATACATCCAGGCATATATGGAATAGCGTATCTATTACAAAGTTTTGCAGTCTCTACATCAAATCCGGGAGAAACAATATATTTTGCTCCAGCTAAAATAGCAAGTCTAGCAGTTTCAGTGTCCAAAACAGTTCCAGCACCGATTATGAAGTCATCTCCAGGAAACTCTTTAGAGAGTTCCTTAATAACCTCGGTAGCACCAGGTACAGTATAAGTAACCTCGATTGCATTAACTCCACCAGCGATACAAGCATTAGAAACACGCTTGGCTTCTTCTAAATTTTCAGCTCTAACAACAGCCACTACCCCAGTATTAATGATTCTATCTATAATTTCATGTTTTTTTAACATTTTATAAACCCCCTTACAATTCATTTTATTTAGTTATATTAATTCTATAAAAAAAATGAGATATAAACAATATTAATTTTATAAAAAAATTTCATAGATGAAACTGAAGGAAGTGGAATCCTAAAAAAGTAGAAATATATTGTAAAATATTGTAGAATATAAGTAATACTCTATGTAGAGCTTAAGGAGGAAAAATGCAAAATTATAATGAATTATTAGAAGCAAATTTAGAATGGATAGAAAAAAAGTTAGAGTTAAATAAAGACTATTTTAAAAATCTTTCTAAAGGACAAAATCCCCCGTTTTTATATATAGGGTGCTCAGATAGCAGAATGCCGATAGATACATTTACACAAAGTGAGCCAGGAAGTTTTTTTATTCATAGAAATATAGCTAATCAGGTATTTCCTAATGATATGAATTTTTTAGCGACATTGGAGTATGCAGTGGATCAGCTTGAAGTAGAGCACATAATACTTTCAGGTCACTATGAGTGCGGAGGAATAAAAACAGCTCATGATAAATGTAGACACTCTTCAATAATATCGAGTTGGTTAATGCCAATAAAAAAGATAGAGGTGGAGCATAGAGAAGAGCTAGAAAAATTAGCTACAGAACAGGAAAGACTTGATAGGTTGACAGAATTAAACGTATTGGAACAATTGAAACATCTATTTGAATTATCAATTATAAAAAATAGAATTGAAAATGGAAAATATCCAAAAATTCATGGTTGGGTTTTAGACATTAGAAGTGGAAAGATAGTTGAGATAGAGATTCCAGTAGAGGATTGGAAATCAAAGGGAATAATACCTAAAGAGTATCAAATTTAAAAAAGAGGAAATGATAATTTGTTTCATCTGTAGAATTTATTTTAAAAGTTTATCAAACGTAATGTAGGGAGAAGCGAATGGAAGAAAAATCACAAGGTTTTATAAAGGAAGTTTTAAACCATTTAATGGATAAAAATATTTTTGTGAATTTCACAGTGGAGTTCTTATTTTTTATAATAAAATTGTTTATTTGTATAGGAATATACTATTTTGCTTTGAAAATAATAAAAAAAATAGCTCCAATTTATAATAAAGCTAGGGAAGAGAGTGTAATAGATCCATCTCTTAGAAGTTTTATCAGATCAATTTTATATGTGGGTTTACACGCAACTTTGATAACTATTTGTCTTTTGGTTATGGGAGTAAAGGAGAGCAGTCTACTTGCATTTTTTGGAACTCTTGGAATAGGTGTTGGTTTAGCACTAAAAGATAATCTGTCAAATTTTGCAGGTGGGATAATTGTTCTTATTTTTAAAACTTATAAAGTTGGAGATGAAGTGAATATATCGGGTGAGGTAGGATATGTTCATGATATTGATATTTTTTCTACCACAGTAAGGACTCATAACAATGATTTAGTGATAGTACCAAATGGGTCTATTGTTTCAAATAAAGTAATCAATTATACTAAAACTCCAATAAGAAGATTAAAATTTGTAATAGGAGTATCTTATGATGCAGATTTAGATGTGGCTAGAGAAGCATTAGAAAAACTTTTAAGAGATAATTCTCTAGTTTTAGCCGATCCGCCTGTATATAGTCATGTGGATGCGTATGCGGATAGTTCTATAAATATAGCATTAAAAGGTTGGACAACCAACGAACATTACTGGACAGTTTATAAGGAGACATTAAATGGAATTAAAGGTGCTTTAGATAGAGAAAATATAAGCATACCATTCCCACAGATGGATGTTCACTTAAATAATGTAGATAAGTAAAATAGTGGGAAAGGAAAAAAGCTGAGCAGGGGGGAGTGCTCAGCTTTTTTTTAGACACTTTTACTACTAAATAGAAGTGTCTTTAGTGGGGGGATTTTTATTGGGAAATTAGTAGATGAATCTATTGGAATGATTAGGGGGTCATTCCAACGATATATGTCAGTCGCTATATTATTACTAAATTGCCCAAGGAATTCCTTCAAATTAATTTTAAAAATTTTTGATTTGTTTGGATTTCTATTTGTAAGAACTCCTATAAAGTCTTTTTCATTGGGAAAGAATCTGATATAGGCAAAGATATCAGGGTGTGGTGAAAAAAATTTAATATCTCCTTTTTTTAATACTTCAGAACTAGATCTCAAAAAAGAGATTTTTTTGTACCAATTTAAAAGATCATGATTTTCTTTTCCCCAAGGATATGTTCTTCTATTATCAGGGTCTTTGCCACCTTCCACTCCAACTTCATCCCCATAGTATATGACAGGAACTCCTGGAAGAGTAAATTGAATTAAACTTAGGGATTTCAAAACTCTAATTGTAGCAGCCTCTAAGTACTGAGAATCAAGATTATAATCTTTTACTATTTCTTTAACTGAAGTTTTTATTCGCTTTACATCATGACTACTTAAAAGATTAAAACACGCAAAATAGTTTTCTTTAGGATAATTTTCCTTTAATGAATTCATATACTTACAAAGAGTTTCACTGTCAATAGATCCATTGTAGAAGTTTAAAAGGTATGTTCTGAGAGGATAGTTCATAGCGGAATCGAGCTGCTTACCATTAAAATATTCTCTTCTTTGTCCATAACTTATTTTATTGCTGGCATCTTCCCAAACTTCACCAATAATTATTGATTCGGAATCGATACTTTTACACCGATATTTTAAACTTTCTATAAAAAAGCTAGGAAGTTCATCAGCTACATCAAGTCTCCACCCTTTAATTCCAGTTTTCATCCAATGGTTAATGACACTATTCTCATCCTCTATAATATATTTAAAAAAGCTAGGTTCCAATTCATTTACACAAGGAAGGTCTTTTATTCCCCACCAACAATCATAATCATACGGATAATTTTGAAATCTGTACCATGGATAAAAAGGTGAGGATTTGGATATTGATGCATCTCTAAAATAAATACTATCTTTACCAGTATGATTAAAAACACCATCTAGGATTGTGTATATACCTCTTTTTTTGCACTCTTTGACCATCTCTTTAAAATCTTTATGAGAGCCTAGAACGGGATCAATATCGTGGTAGTTGTTGGTATCGTATCTATGATTACTAGTAGCTTCAAAAATTGGAGTGAGATATAAAGTTCCAACATTCAATCCCTTTAAATAGTTTACTTTTTCAGTGATTCCTTTTAGGTTGCCTCCAAAAAAATCCCAACGAACTATTTCATTTTTATTATTCTTTATGTACATAGGTATATCGGACCATTGTCCATATAAAAAACTATTGGTTTTAGGATTATTTATTTTTCCGTCCTTATTTCCATTTCTAAACCTATCTGGAAAAATTTGATAGGCAATACTCTCTTTAAACCAGTTCGGAGTAGGATTATCTTTGTAGTAAAGAGTGATTTGATAGTCAATTGGATAGTCTTCGTAGATTTCACCAATGCCACCAAGAGCTAAAGAATTATTACCATAATAGAAAATAGTATTTTCATTTCCAATGGATATTTTAAAATGATAGAAAATCGTTCTAGCTAGAGCAGGAACTATAAAAGTGAGAGACCAGACGATATAGTCATAGTCTCCTATTTTTTTTTCTATTCCAGGAAGCATTTTAAATTCCGATTCTCTGCCATTTTTTACAATTAAGCTGACATTCAAACAGTCGATATTTTTTTGAACAAATATATTGAATGTGATATTTTCTCCACAAGGAGTAGCTCCAAAAGGTGTCTTAAATCTTTCATCTTGAGAGTCAAATAAAATTGAATCTTTTGGTAACGAATAAGAAAGACTATTCACCTCTTTTCACCTCCTTAATATGCCAAATATCTTCAGCATATTTTCTAATACTATTATCAGAAGAGAATTTTCCAGAGTGTGCAATGTTAACTAAGCACATTTGTAACCATCCTCTTCTATTTTCGTAAAGAGTATTGATTTTATTTTGAGCTTCAACATATGCAGAGAAGTCCTTTAGAACAAAGTAAGGATCACCTTCTCCGTAAATATGATTTAAAATATCTTTAAATTCCTCTTTATTTTCAGAAAATGTTCCATCACTAAGTTGATTAAGAACCTTCTGTAAGTCAGGATTAGAGTTTAAAATATCTCTAAAATTATAAGTTCTATTTTTTTCTAAATCCATAACCTCTTGGGAAGTAAGTCCAAAGATAACGATATTGTTATCTCCAACTTCATCATAAATCTCTACATTTGCTCCGTCCAGAGTAGCAAGAGTAACGGCTCCATTCATCATAAATTTCATATTTCCAGTTCCAGAAGCCTCCTTGGAAGCTGTCGAAATTTGTTCACTCACATCTCCAGCAGGAATTATAAGTTCAGCTATAGAAACACCATAGTTTTCAAGAAATATGACTTTTATTTTATTTCTAATATCTGGATCGTTATTTACAACATTAGCTACGGAGTTGATAAGTTTTATGATATTTTTTGCTAAATAATAAGATGGTGCTGCCTTAGCTCCAAAGAAAAATGTACGAGGGACAATATCTAGTTCAGGATTTTCTTTCAATTGATTATATAGATAAATTATATTGAAAACATTAAGTAGTTGTCTTTTATATCCGTGAAGTCTTTTAATTTGAACATCAAAGATAGAAAAGGGATTTATATTGATGTCATATTTATTTTTGACAAAAGTTACTACTTTTTCCTTATTTTTAAATTTAATTTTATCGAGTGCTTGTAATACAGAATCATCATTTACATATTTTAAGAAGTTAATAAATTTATGTGTATCACTTAGACATTCGGGACCACTCTTTTCTATGACTAATTTATATAGTTCCGGATTTGTATTTTTTAGCCACCTTCTGTGAGTGATTCCATTGGTTTTATTATTAAATCTTTCTGGATAAAGAAGATAAAAATCATGAAGTTCTCGACTTTTTAGAATTTCAGTGTGAATTTTAGCAACTCCATTAATTGAGTGGGAACCTATTATAGCTAGATTTGCCATTCTAACTTCGCCATTATAAATTATTCTCATAGAATCAATTTTATTATAATCTTCTTCATATTTTTTACTCACTTCTTCACAGAATCTTCTGTCAATCTCTTCGATTATCATAAGAACTCTAGGTACAGTTTTTTTAAACATATCGTAGGGCCACTTTTCCATAGCTTCAGCTAAAATAGTGTGATTAGTGTAAGCCAGTGTTTTAACTGTTATATCCCAAGCACTATCCCAATCGAGTTTTTCTTCATCTAAAAGAAGTCTCATAAGTTCACCAACAGCTATGGCAGGGTGAGTATCATTGATATGAACTCCCACAAAATCAGAGAATTTATGGATAGATTCCTTAAGTTTTTTATACCTTTTTAAAATGGTTTGAAGACCGGCACTGACAAAAAAATATTCCTGTTTTAAACGTAGAAGTTTTCCACGCATACTGGAATCATCTGGATATAAAATTTGTGAAATAGCTTCAACGGCGAATTTTTTATCGATAAATTTTTGATATTCTCCTCTTTGAAGACTATTCAAATCGATATCTTCCTCAGGAAGTTCAGCACTGAATAATCTAAGAGTATTAACAGTCTCCATGTTGGACCCTAAAATAGGGATGTCGTAAGGAACCGCATCAATCTCTTCACAGCCAGAGTATATAGGTTCGATATTATCAGGAGTATTTATCAAGGTGACAACTCCACCAAATCTCACAGTTACAGTTTTTTCAGGCTTTTTAATTTCCCATAAAAAATCCTCTTTTAGCCAATTATTTAAAAGCTCTTTTTGATATCCATTTACAATTTTTTGATTAAAAAGTCCATGTTTAAATCTAATTCCACATCCATGACCGGGGAATCCAAGTGATGCAAGAGAGTCCATAAAGCATGCAGCAAGTCTACCTAATCCACCATTTCCAAGAGCGGGATCAGGTTCTAACTCCAAAAGAGTATCTAAATCTATTCCCAAATCTTTAAGACCATCTTTAACAACATCTCTAATATTTAAATTTAAAAGATATGAGTTTAAGAGTTTTCCAAGTAAAAATTCCATGGAAAAATAGTATACCTGCTTACATTTTTTCTTAGTATAATAGTTATTTGTTTCTGCCCAAGACTCAGATATATAATCTCTTATAAGTTTTCCAAGAGCTAAATATTTGTGCTCTAGAGAGGCTTCACCAGTAGTCTGAGCAAAAGTTAGCGTAAGTCTTTTTATATAATCATCTTTAAATTGATTTTTAGTTAAATTCATAAAAGACCTCCGTATAAGGATTTATATTTTTTAGCCGATTCTTTCCAATCAGAATTATATTTCATACAAGATTTCATAAGAGCAGTCCAGGCTTTTTTGTTTTCATAAAAAATTTTAGCAGCATATTCAAGTTTGAAAAGCATATCGTGAGCATTGTAGTTTTGAAAAACAAATCCAGTTCCAGTAAGAGTGTCTGGATTGAAGTTGGAAACTGTATCTTTTAAACCACCAGTTTCTCTGACTAGAGGAACACTACCATATCTCATAGCGATAAGCTGTCCGATACCACATGGTTCAAATAATGATGGCATAAGGAATATATCACAGGCAGCATAAATTTTTCTAGCTAATTCATCACTAAATGTTATATTAGCTGAAAGTTTTTTAGGATTGATATATGAGTAGTAGTTGAATAAATCTTGATACTGTAGTTCGCCAGTCCCAAGAACTACGAATTGCAGGTTGATATTTAAAATTTCATCCATAACCCATTTTATGAGATCAAGACCTTTTTGATTAACTAGGCGAGAAACTAATCCGACCATTAAGATATTTTCATCAACAGGTAATCCCAATCTTTTTTGTAGATCAGTCTTATTTATAGATTTTTTCTTTAGGTTGGTTAAGCCAAAATTAGCGTATAATTTATCATCTTTTCTGGGATCGTACAAGGTGTAGTCAATACCGTTGACGATTCCGTGAACTTTATCACCAAGCGCGATAATTAATCCATTTAGTTTTTCACCATAAAAGGGATAGGTAATCTCTTTAGCATAAGTTTCACTGACGGTTGTAACTAAATCGGAGTATATAAGTCCACCTTTCATAAAGGATACACCATCATAAAATTTTAGTTTATCCTCTGAATAGTATGAAGAGTCGAGACATAAAAGTTCACCTAAAATATCTTTCGAGAATACGCCTTGGTATTTCAAATTATGTATAGTAAAAACTGTTTTTGTGTTTTTTAAAAGAGGGTCTTCTCTATAAAAAGCCTTTAAAAGTACAGGCACCATTCCGGTGTGCCAGTCATTACAGTGAATAATATCAGGAGTAAAATTGGGTATATGTTTAACAGCTTCTAAAATTCCTCTGCAAAAGAAGGAGAAAATCTCACCATCATCATAGTGACCGTAAGGAATATGTCTTTTAAAATAATATTCATTATCTAAAAAATAGAAATCTATGCCATCATATTCTAAATGAAAAAGACCAGCATATTGATTTCTCCAACCAACAGGAACTGAAAAAGCTCCTAGAAAATCCATTTGTTCAACAAATTCTTTAGGAATATTTCCATTTTTAGGAAGTATAACTTTAACATTAACTCCAACTTTTTTTAATGCTTTTGGCAGAGCGTGAGATATGTCTCCAAGCCCCCCAACTTTCAAAAATGGATCAGCTTCTGAAGTGGCAAAAAGCAGATTGATATTTTTCATTCTTTCGTCCTCCTTGGTAAAGTTAAAATTTATATTTTCTTTGAATAACAAGAGGATACGAAGGATTTCCTTCCAACTCTGTTTCTTCTAAAACTACATTCTTATCGACAATAATATTTTTTAAATGTGTACCAGCTTTTATAGTACAATTTTGGAGAATGATACAGTTTTCTATTTGAGCACCTTTTTCTACATTCACATATCTTGAAAGTATGCTATTAATGACAGTTCCTTCGATAAAACATTCATTGGAAACAATAGAATTTTTTACAATCGCGTCACTTAAATAGTGAGTAGGAATTGAGTCTTTAACCTTACTAAAAATAGGTCTATTTTCATTGAAGAAAATCTCTTTTAAAGTTTTAGAGTTCAGTAAATCCATATTAGTTCTGAAATAGTTTGCCAATGAATTTAAACAAGAAAGATATTCTTTGTGTTCAAATCCCATTATTTTTAAATTGTTTTTACTTCTGTAAATAATATCTTTTAGAGATAGTTCCTTATTTGGTCTAGACATAATTAAAGCCATTAAAAGAGACTTCTTTATTAAAAAAATTTCTAAGGATATATTTTGATTTTTTTTTGGCAAAAAGTTAGCGTAGGCTCTTGTAAGATAGTTTTTTTCATTAAATTCTAAAATATCACAACCAAGAAAATTTTCTGATGGATTTGGAATATTCTTGTATATAACAGTGATATCAGCTTCTGATAACTCATGAAATTCAATAGCTTTATCTAAATCTATATTAGCAATCATATAGGTAGGAGCAATGATAATCATCTCATTTTTTGCATCTAAGAGGTCATCAAAGTTTTCAATTAAAAGTTCAGTATCAGTTTCAGCATTTCCACTATGTATTGTAAGACCACCATTTTTTCTATTCAATCCCCAAGATTTAGCAACGTCTAAATGTGTTCTAAGAGAATAGCAGTTTTTACTAGCAAGAACATGTATATTTCTAATTCCAGCATTTTTCATATATGATAGTGGAAAATCAATAGCTCGATACTTTCCCGCAATGGGAACAGTAGCAATTCCTCTGTGTGTTGTTAAAGTTTTTAAAAGTTCCTTACTCTCAAATGATGTTATAACTCCTGTGTATTTCGCTAACATTATTCATCTCCCCCACTAATAAATAAAATTTCATCTTTTCTACCAAAATGTTCATTTTTTTCAACGACAACATCTTCACCTAAAATTATTCTGTTAACAAAACTTCCTTCTTTTAAAACGGCTCCGGCTAAGATAACACTATTATGTACTTTGGCTCCTTCACCCACATAGACCTCGGCTGATATGACAGAGTTAATAACTTCACCTTTGATGATACACCCTTCTGAAATAATAGAATTTTTAACAACTGCACTCTCTTCAAGGAGATGACCCGGCTTATTTGTAGCTTGAGAATAGATTCTCCAATTTTTATCAAATAAATCAATAGAATTTGAGCTATCCAATAGATCCATATTTGCAGCCCAAAGACTTTCAATAGTTCCAACATCTTTCCAATATCCAGAGAAAGGATAGGCCATTAGTTTTTTTCCCTCTCTTAAAAATTTAGGAATAATATTCTTTCCAAAATCTTTGTCAGAATATTTATCTTGTTGATCCTCTTTTAATGCTTTTTTAAGAGTAGCCCAATCGAATATATATATCCCCATACTTGCTAAAGTACTTTTAGGTTCTTTAGGTTTCTCTTCAAACTCATAGATTTCTCCATTCTCAGTTGTATTCATAATTCCAAAACGAGAAGCCTCTTCAATGGGAACATCAATAACAGCAACAGTAGCTTGGGCACCAGTTTCAATGTGAAAATCTAGCATTTTATCGTAGTCCATTTTATATATATGGTCTCCAGATAAAATAAGGACGTATTCAGGATTATACATATTGATGTAGTTTTCATTTTGAAATATAGCATCAGCAGTTCCTTTGTACCAACGATTTTCACTCTCCGTAGAGTAAGGAGGTAGAATACTAACTCCAGCACCTTCAATATCCAAATCCCATGAACTTCCAACTCCAATGTGTCTATTTAACAAAAATGGTTTATATTGAACTAAAACACCGACGATATCAATTCCAGAATTGACACAGTTGCTCAGTGGAAAATCAATAATTCTATATTTACCTCCAAAAGGAACAGCAGGTTTTGCAACATCCCTTGTGAGTCTTTTAAGCCTACTTCCTTGTCCCCCTGCTAAAATCATAGCAATCATTTTCTTTTTCATAATTAAATCCCCCCTTTTTTTGATATAGGTTTTAAAAATAGAGTGCAAAGTGGAGCTATATTTATAGAGATAGAGAACGGTTGATCATCTAACTCTTTATTTATTGGTTTGATAACCCCATTATTTACTTGGTTACTGCCTCCAAATATGTCTTTATCACTATTGAAAACCTCTATATATTCAAACATTCTTGGAACACCGATAGAATGATTTATATATTCATTTTTAGTAAAATTACAAACAACTAAAATAAAATCTTCCAGATTATCACTTTTTCTAATAAAAGTTATAAGTTTTTGGGTGTAATTTTTATGGTTAATCCACTTAAACCCATCAAAACTTGAATCTTTACCCCAAAGAGCAGGTTCTGATTTATAAAACTCATTAAGTTTGCTTACATAAGTTTTTAAAGAATCATGTTGTGGATACTTTAAAAGTTTCCATTCGAGTTCTTCATAGTATCTCCATTCAATAAATTGTCCGAACTCTCCTCCCATAAAAAGAAGTTTTTTTCCGGGATGACCAAACATAAATCCATAAAACATTCTAAGCGAGTCGAACTTTTGAATATAGTCTCCGCTCATTTTATCGAGAAGAGATTTTTTCCCATGTACAACTTCGTCATGTGAAAGAGCTAATATAAAGTTTTCACTAAAAGCATACATAATAGAAAATGTTAAAAGATTGTGGTTTTTATCTCGTTCGCAGGGAGTATAGGACATATATTTCAACATATCATTCATCCATCCCATATTCCATTTGTAGTTGAATCCAAGACCACCTTTATATGTAGGAGCGGTAACCAAAGGCCAAGATGTAGCCTCTTCGGCAATCATAAGTGGGTTTTTGTAAAGTTTAAAAATTGTTTCGTTGAGTGTTCTAAGAAAATCGATAGCTTCTAGCTTAGCATCCCCACCGAGAGTATTTTTAAGACCTGTTTTTTCACGTCCATACTCAAGGTATAAAAGATTTGAAACTGCATCAGCACGAATTCCATCAATATGAAAATGTTCAAATAAAAATGTTGCACTAGATAATAAAAAGTTTCTGACAAAGGGTTTAGTAAAATCGAAGTTAGCAGTTCCCCAAATTGGGTTCTCCCCCAAAATTTCGTTTTCGTATTCAAAAAGAGGTGTTCCATCAAATCTATATAAACCGTGGGCATCTTTACAGAAATGTCCGGGAACCCAGTCTAGAATGACACCGATACCGGCTTTATGGCACTCATTGACTAAGTATTTAAAGTCTTCAGGTGTTCCATATCGGCTTGTGATAGAGAAGTATCCAACGCCTTGGTATCCCCATGATGTATCTAGAGGATGTTCAGTAAGAGGGAGTATCTCAATATGAGTAAAACCAGTTTCTAAGATGTATGGGACAAGTTTTTTAGCGATTTCTCTGTAATTCAGAAATTCACTTCCATCTTCAGAACCCTCTCCACGATTGTAATTTCTTTTCCAAGAACCTAAGTGGAGTTCATAGATGCTGATAGGTTTCTTATAGAGATTATCTTTTTCTCTTTTTTTTAACCAGTCTTTATCCTCCCAGTGAAAAGGTGTAAAAGGATTGTAAACTATGGAGGCTGTATTGGGACGGACTTCGGAGTAAAAAGCAAAAGGATCACTTTTCATAAATATTTTTTGATTTTTATCAGCAATCATATATTTATAGAGGGTTCCCTCTTTTAAATTGGGTATGAAAAGAGACCAAACACCAGTTTTAATATCTTTATTCATATAGTTTCTTTTTCCATCCCAGTTATTAAAATCTCCAACAACTGAGACTTTTATAGCATTAGGTGCCCAGAGAGTAAACATAACTCCGGTGGTACCATCAATTTTTTTTATATGGGAACCAAAAGTTTTATAAAGAGTATAATTCATAGAAATCCCCCCTTTCTTCTAAAATTTCACTTATTATAATATATTATTCTGAAAAAAGATATATTTTTCCTTCTGAAAAAATAAAAAAAGAAAAGAAAATATCTATACCAAAAGTGGTATATTATGCTATATTTTAATGGAAAAAATTGTAAAGAGGTGAAAAATGAAAATATTAAAGTATTTATTGGCAATATGTATAACAACTATGTCACTGTTTGCTCAGCCAACTAAAAAAATAGCTTTTACTTTTGATGATGGTCCAAAGTTTAAGATAACAGAGGAGATATTGGAGGTATTACGTGAAAATGATGCAAAAGCAACATTTTTTATTTTGGGAGTAAATGGAAAGAGATATCCTAAAATTTTAGAAAAAATACATGAAGAGGGGCACCAGATTGCGAATCATTCGTATAATCATCCAAATTTGAAAAAATTACCAATGAGCGACGTGAAAAAAGAGTTAGAAAGTACAAATAAGATTATAACAGGAGTAACCAATAAAAAGGTTGTATACTTTAGACCTCCGTACGGTGCGTTGGGAAAAGCTCAAAAAGAGGAGTTAAAAAAGAATTTAGGTATGGAATCAGTTATGTGGAATATCAGTCCAAAAGATTGGGAAAAACCATCTGATAAAGATTATATAGCTAAATTTTTAGTAGAAAATGCTAAGGATAAAGGAATTGTATTATTACACGACTACGGAAAAACTGCCCAAGCTTTGAAAGTAGTTCTTCCTCAATTAAAGGCTAGAGGGTTTGAGTTTGTGACAATTGAAGAGTTAAATAAAAAATAAAAAAGATTTACTTTTTGAAAAAAAAGGTGTATAATACAAAAAGAGTAATAATATGAGTTTTAAAATTTTTAGAAGAGAAACCGATAGGTAACTTGAGTTTGTTTAACCTCTGATTAAAAGATTAAGATTTGTAGAGTTATAAAAAATAATTTTATGGAGGTATCAAATGAAAGGTACAGTTAAATGGTTTAACGAAGAAAAAGGATTTGGATTTATCACTGGTGAGGACGGGAAAGATGTATTTGCACACTTCTCTCAAATTAAAAAAGATGGATTCAAAAAGTTAGTAGAAGGGGAAGAAGTAACTTTTGATGTAGTTCAAGGTGAAAGAGGACCTCAAGCATCTAACATCGTAACTGTAAAGTAATGATACTTAAAGTCTTAGAAATTTTTCTAGGACTTTTTTTTATGCTTAAATATAAATGATTTACTTTCTTTCATAAAAAAGGTATAATCTAAAGGTTAGAAAACAAATAAATTGTAAGGAGAAGAAATGGAGAGTTATCCCAAACGAATTAAAAATAAAAACAATTTAATATGCATAGTTTGTAGGGGAGAAATCTAGAAAATTTTTCTTCAATTTTCCTCTGCAAAACTCAAGGAGGAAAAATGTTTGAAACAAAAGTAAAAGAGCTTCTATTAAAAAAAGACTTAAAAGGTTTAAAAGAGGTTCTAAATTTAGAAACTCCTGTGAATATAGCTGAATTTATTGAGGCAAATAGTGAAAATGAGAAAGATATAATCATTCTTTTTAGACTTTTACATAAAGAGTTAGCAGCGGAAGTATTTGCAAATTTGGATACTGATGAGCAGATAAAAATTGTAACATCAATAAATGATGACAAGTTACAGTCCTTATTGGAGGAGCTATATTTTGATGATATGATTGATTTTTTAGAAGAGATGCCCTCAAATGTTGTAAAAAGAGTGCTTGAAAATTATAAACATGAAAATAGATTTTTAATAAATCAGTTTTTATCATATGAAGAGGATTCAGCAGGAAGTTTAATGACAATAGAGTACCTTTCTCTAAGAAGTAATCAGACCGTAAAAGAAAGCCTTGAGCATATAAGAAAATACGCGGAGGAACTTGAAACTATAGATGTTGCTTATGTTATAGATAAAGATAAGAAACTTGAGGGAGAGATAACTTTAAAAAAACTTTTAGCCTCCTCTGATGATGAAGTTATAGAAAATATTATGGATAAGAATATACTTTCTGTAAAAACGTCGACAAATCAGGAAAAAGCTGTAAAGTTATTTAAAAAATATGATCTAACAGTTTTACCAGTGATTGACAAGGAGAATATTTTAGTAGGAATTATTACTATAGATGATATGGTAGATGTCATTGAAGAGGAGAATACAGAGGATTTCCAAAAGATGGCAGCTATGGCTCCGAGTAAGGAGGAGTATTTAGAAACTTCGGTAGTACATTTGGCTAAAAATCGTTTAGCATGGCTTTTAATTTTGATGGTTTCAGCCACATTTACAGGATCAATTATCAGCAAATATGAAGAGATAATAGAGCAGATGGTTGTTTTAGCTACGGCAATTCCAATGCTTATGGATACGGGAGGGAATGCCGGTTCTCAATCGTCAACCCTTATAATAAGAGGAATGGCTTTGGGAGAGATCAAAATAAATGATTATTTAAAAGTTGTGTGGAAAGAGTTAAGAGTAAGTCTGATTGTTGGATTAGGATTAGGGGTTGTGAACTTTTTGCGTATGAACTACATATTGAAACAAGATTTTAAGATGTCAATGTTAGTTTCGGTCACTTTGGGAGTAACGGTGGTAATAGCAAAATTGGTTGGAGGATTGCTTCCAATCGGAGCTAAAAAATTGAAACTAGACCCAGCGATAATGGCGGGACCACTTGTGACAACTATTGTGGATGCTTTAGCTTTAGTTATATACTTTTATTTAGCAATGTTTTTATACAGTGATATATTAAAATAGTATTAAAAAATAAAAATCAGGTCTTATGATCTGATTTTTATTTTTTTCTTTGAAACCTTGCTTTAAGAAATAAAAGAGGTATAATTGGATTAGAAATAGGTTTCAGAGGGAGGAGTTATTATGGAAAAAAATATGAAAAAGGGGTTTGGTACAGTAGCAATTCATGGGGGAAGTGAAAAAAATGTCTTTGGAACATTGGCTACACCAATCTATCAAACATCAACATTTATATTTGATTCAGCAGAACAGGGAGGAAAAAGGTTTGCCTTGGAGGAAGAGGGATATATTTATTCAAGATTAGGAAATCCTACGGTGACGGTTGTAGAGAAAAAGTTATCTCTTTTGGAAGAGGGAGAAGCAGCACTGGCTACAGCTTCTGGAATGGGTGCGATAGCTTCGGTTATGTGGACAGTTTTAAAAGCAGGAGACCACGTTTTAGCAGATAAGACACTCTATGGATGTACATTTGCACTACTTAGTCATGGATTGACAAAGTTTGGAATAGACGTAGAGTTCATAGATACATCAGATTTAGAAGCTGTAAAGAGTTCTATAAAGTCAAATACAAAAGTTGTTTATTTAGAAACACCAGCAAATCCAAACTTAAAAATTGTTGATATAGAAGCGGTTTCAAAGCTAGCTCATGCATACAATGACAAACTATTAGTTGTAGTGGATAACACATTTGCAACACCGTACTGTCAAAAGCCTCTAACATTGGGCGCAGATATTGTTGTTCATTCAGCTACAAAATACTTGAATGGACATGGAGATGTAATAGCAGGTTTTGTTGTAGGTAAGATGGATTTAGTAACTCAAGTTAGGCTTGTAGGAGTAAAAGATATGACTGGAACAGTTTTAAGTCCAATGGACGCTTATTATATAATTAGAGGAATGAAAACCCTAGAAATTAGAATGGAAAGACACTGTTCTAACGCTAGGAAAGTGGCGGAGTTCTTAAATGTTCATCCAAAAGTTGAAACAGTGTTTTATCCGGGATTGACAACACATCCAGGGCATGGGATAGCATGTAAACAGATGAAAGATTTTGGAGGAATTTTTGCCTTTGAATTAAAAGGTGGAATGGATGCTGGAAGAACATTATTAAACAATCTGGAGCTTTGTTCATTGGCAGTATCACTTGGAGATACAGAGACGCTTATTCAGCATCCGGCTTCAATGACTCATTCACCATATACAAGAGAGGAGAGATTAACTGCTGGAATAACAGATGGATTAGTTAGAATATCTGTGGGACTTGAGGATATGGAGGATATAATTACGGATTTAAAAAATGGATTAGAGACAGTTTAGATATTGATTAGAGTAAAAAAGCGTGAATTTCACGCTTTTTTATTTTGTAGATAAAGAAAAAATAAGAAAAAAATTCTTATTGCGAGAATATTTTTTTGACTTTTTGAAAGGCGTAAGGTATATACCTATATTGGAAAAGGAGGGGATATACTTGAAAGGGGATTTAGAAATCTTAGAGGAGTATAGAAAAATAGCCAGATTTATGTCAAAGTGTTATGGTGAAAATGTGGAAGTGGTTCTCCATGACCTAAGGGATATAAGTAGTTCTAGTATCGAGATATTTAACAATCACGTGAGTGGAAGAGAGATAGGTTCTCCTATGAGTGAGTTTGGACTGAAAATTTTAAAAGAGAAACTCTATAATGATAGGGAGTTTATAACAAACTCAAAGGGTGTTGTAGGAGGAAAAATTCTTAGATCTTCAACATTTTTTATAAAGAATATGGAAGAGAATATTATTGGAATGATATGTGTAAATGTGGATGTAAGTAGCTATTTTAATATAGCTTATCAAATGGAAAGTATGGCAAATTTTGGTTTGAATTTAAAAAGTGAAAAAGAGTTGGTAACAGAAGTGGATTTTCCAAACTCTATAAAAGAGATGATAAGTAAAGCTTTACTTGAAATTTTGAAGGGTAGAGTATCTTGGAAAGAGATAGAGGTGGAGGAGAAACTCAGTGTTATAAAAAAACTTCAGCAAAAGAGGATATTTGATTTGAGAGGTGGAGTTTTAGAGGTTTCAGAAGCTTTAAACGTTTCTGAATCAACAATATATCGTTATTTAAGTAAAATTTAAAAAAGGATGGTAAATCATGGGTAAAATGGTAGAAATCAGATGGCATGGTAGAGGTGGACAAGGTGCAAAGACAGCTTCACTTCTATTGGCAGATGTAGCGTTTAGTAGTGGGATGTATGTTCAGGGATTCCCTGAGTATGGACCGGAGAGAATGGGAGCACCAATAACAGCTTATAATCGTATTGGAGATGAACCTATTAGAGTTCATTCAAATATTTATGAACCAAACTTTGTAGTTGTAGTAGATGAAACTTTAATAGAAGCGATTGAGGTAGAAAAAGGGCTTAAGGAGGGAGGAGCTATAATCGTAAATAGTGAGAGAACTCCAGAGGAATTAAGAGCTGAATTGAGGGGATATACAGGTAGACTTTATACGTGCAATGCTAAAAAAATATCAGAGGAATGCTTAGGAAAGTATTTTCCCAATACTCCAATGCTAGGAGCAGTTGTAAAAGTTAGTAAACTTGTACCAGAGGATGAGTTTATAAAAAATATGGAGGAATCATTTAAGCATAAATTTAGTACTAAACCTCAAGTTTTAGAGGGAAATATGTGTGCATTAAAGCGTTCAATGGATGAGGTGGAAGAATAATGAAAAATAAAAATGGTAGAATAATAGATGAAACTATAACTTGGCAGGAGATAACACCTGGTGGCGTAGTGTATGAGGCTGGAAGTGCTGAAAACTTTAAAACTGGCGACTGGAGAGTAATGAAAGTTGACTTTGTTGAGGAGAATTGCAAACAATGTTTACTTTGCATTCCAGTTTGCCCAGATTCGGCTATTCCAGTTAAGGATGGAAAGAGATTAGATTTTGATCAGGATCACTGCAAAGGATGTGGAGTTTGTTTTGTGGTATGTCCATTTAAAGCCATAGAGTTTACAAAGATTTAGGAGGAGAGGGAAAAATGAGTATAAGAGAGAGAATGTCAGGAAACGAAGCCGTAGCTACAGCAATGAGACAGATAGATCCAGATGTAATGCCAGCATTTCCAATTACCCCATCAACTGAGATACCACAATATTTTTCTAAATATGTGGCGGATGGAGATGTGAATACAGAGTTTATTCCAGTGGAGTCAGAGCATAGTGCTATGTCTGCAGCTATTGGTGCTGAAGCAGCAGGAGCTAGAACTATGACAGCCACTTCATCTTGCGGACTTGCTTTAATGTGGGAAATGTTATATGTGGCAGCTTCAATGAGGTTACCTATAACTATGGCAGTAATAAACAGGGCTTTAACGGGTCCAATCAATATAAATGCGGATCACAGTGATTCAATGGGAGCTAGAGACACTGGATGGATTCAAATATATAGCGAAACAAATCAAGAGGCGTACGATAACTATATTCAAGCTGTAAAGATAGCTGAAGACCCAAGAGTTATGCTTCCTGCTATGGTTTGTCAAGATGGATTTATAACATCTCATGCTGTTGAAAATATAGAACTGATAGAGGATGAAAAAGTGAAGGCTTTTGTAGGGGAATATAATCCGGAGGACTATCTACTAAACTCTGCTAGACAAATAGCTCATGGACCATATGATACAGCAAATTTTTATATGGAGCATAAAGTTCAGCAAGCAAAAGCTATGGTGAATGCAAGAGTAGTAATAAAAGAGGTCGCAAAGAAATTTGAAGATTTGACAGGAAGAAAATATTCATTTTTTGAAGAATACAAAACTCAAGATGCACTTGCAGTAATAGTTGTCATAAATTCAACTGCTGGAACAGCAAAAGTAGCTGTTGATGAACTTAGAGCACAGGGGAAAAGAGTTGGACTTATTAAAATTAGAGTCTTTAGACCATTTCCATTTGATGAGTTAAAGTATACCTTGACAGGTTTGAAGGTTGTGGGAGTACTAGATAAATGTGAGGGATTCTCTGGAGCTGGAGGACCACTTTTTGCTGAGGTTAGATCGGCACTTTACGATTCACATGACAGACCAAAGATGTTTAACTATGTATACGGATTGGGTGGAAGAGATGTGACAGTAGGGGATATAAAAAAGGTATTTAGTGATCTGTTGTATGAAGCGGATGCAAAGCAACGTATGGAAGATGATTTTGAAGTAGCTTACAACCCAGAACAACTTTTAGCTCATACAGACGATTTTGAAGTAAATAGGGTTTACAGACACTTAGGAGTGAGGGGGTAGTAAGATGGCATATAATTTTAAAGAGGAAATGAATAAACCAGAAAGATTGACTGGAGGACATAGGCTTTGCGCTGGCTGTGGAGCAGGAGTTGCGGTAAGAGGAGTTTTAAGAGCTCTAAAAGTGGAGGATAGAGCAGTTATCGCAAATGCTACTGGATGTTTAGAAGTTTCAACATTTATGTATCCTTATACAGCTTGGAAAGATTCATTTATTCATAGTGCTTTTGAAAATGCAGGAGCAAGTTTAAGTGGAGTAGAGGGAGCATATAATGCCTTAAAAAGACGTGGAAAGATAGATGATACATATAAGTTTATAGCTTTTGGTGGAGATGGAGGAACTTATGATATAGGATTTCAGTCGCTATCTGGAGCAATGGAGAGAGGGCACGATATGGTATATGTGTGCTACGACAATGGAGCGTATATGAACACGGGAATACAAAGATCATCAGCGACACCTATGTTTGCAGATACAACAACATCACCAATAGGTAAGGATAGCAACGGAAAAGTTCAAAGCAGAAAGGATTTAACTGCTATTATTGCTGATCATAATATTCCATATGTTGCTCAGACAACATTTATAGGAAATTTAAAGGATTTACATGAAAAATCAGAGAAGGCTATCTATACAGAAGGAGCAGCATTTTTAAATATTTTAGCACCGTGTCCAAGAGGTTGGAGATATTCTACGGAAAAACTTATGGAGATGTGTAAATTAGCAGTTGAAACTTGCTATTGGCCATTGTTTGAAGTTATAAATGGGGAGTGGAAGTTATCTTATAGACCTAAAAATAAGCTTCCTATTACAGAGTTTATAAAAAATCAAGGTAGATTTGCACATCTATTTAAACCTGGGAATGAGCACTTAATAGAGGAGTTACAAAGAGAGGTAGATAAGAAATGGGAAATTCTTTTAAAGAGATGTGGAGAAGAGAGTTAAATTAAAAGAAATATGTAGTCCAGAATATAAGGAAACCCCCTCAAAAAATTTGAGGAGGTTTTTTTACTATTACAATATTATTTTAAGAGGAAAAAATTGATTTATTCGAAAAATAAAATAGAGATTATAGAAATATTTTTTAGATGGAGGATATTTATGAAAAAAATAATACTTTTTTTTACATTGATTTTAGGAAACTTAGTTTTTGCAAGTGAAAAACCTTTAATTGTTGGGATGGAGTTAGCATATCCTCCATTTGAAATGTCAGATGAAAGTGGAAAGCCAACAGGGATAAGTGTCGATATGGCTTATGCACTTGGTGAGTACTTAGGAAGAGATGTTATTATAGAGGACATGGCTTATGGAGGGTTAATACCAGCTTTAAAAACAAAAAAGGTAGATATAATAATATCGTCTATGTCGGTAACAGATGAAAGAAAAAAATCAGTGAATTTTTCAATACCGTATGCTAAAAGTTATTTGGCAATGCTAGTAAATAATAAATCTGGAATTACAACCGCTAAAGATTTAAATCAAAAAGGTAGGAGGGTTGCGGTGAAAAAAGGTACGAGTGGACATACTGTGGCAGAGAAGTATTTTCCAAACGCAGAAATAATGGTTTTTGATAAAGAGAGCGCTTGTATACTAGAGGTTTCACAGGGTAAAGTTGACGCTTTTATATACGATCCATTGACGATTTATAGAAATTGGACAAGAAATTCAGAAACTACAACGCCATTGTTAGCTCAGTTTGAAACAGAATCACAACCTTGGGCAATAGCTTATGGAAAGGGCGAGGAGAAATTGGGGGCTCAAATTGATGAATTTATAGTTGAATATAAAGAAAAAGGGGGATTTAATAACTTAGCTGATAAATATTTAGGCAAGGAGAGAGCTTTCTTTCAAGAAAAAAATGTACCTTTCTTTTTTGATTAGGAGATAAAATGAGCATACTAAAAACTTTATTTTTTAAACCGAAAACTGAAAGCGAAACTACAGCTGTGAAGTGGGTAAATATAGTTTTGGTAACTGTAATAGTTTTGCAAGTTTTTCATTTTGCTTTTAGCAGACTAGATTATCCATATAACTGGACAGAAATAATTGAAAAATATAGATACAAGTTCATATTTGGTTTTACAATGACTCTATTAATATCAATATTTTCTTTAATAGCGAGTTTGATAATTGGTGGACTTTTAGTTTTAGGACAGAGAGGAAGTTTTTTGCCGACCTATTATTTTGCTAAAGGATTCACCGAAGTTATTCGTGGAACTCCGCTGATAGTTCAAATATATCTATTTTATTATGTGATAGGAACTGCGTTTGGAATAGAAAATCGCTATATAATGGGGGTCTTGATAATGGGAATTTTTTCGGGAGCTTACGTTTCGGAAATTATTCGTGCTGGAATTGAAAGTGTAAATAAAATTCAAATTGAAACTGCAAAATCCTTAGCTTTCACAAGAGTTCAAACATATAGGTATATAATACTGCCACAGGTTATAAAAAGAGTTATGCCACCGCTTGCAGGACAATTTGCCAGCTTAATTAAAGATTCTTCACTATTGTCAGTAATAGCAGTGAATGAGTTTACAAAAAATGTTCAAGAAGTTGACTCTCTAACTTTTTCACCAATAGAAAACTATTGTATTTTAGCGGTGGGATATCTAATAATGACATATCCAATTTCACATCTTTCTAAGTATTTAGAGAGGAGATTTAGTTATGGAAATTAAAATTGAAAATTTATATAAAAGTTTTGGAGAACAAATTGTGTTAAACAAATTAAATTTAGCTATAAAAAATATAAATTCTCTTGTTATAATAGGACCATCTGGCGGAGGAAAATCGACACTCTTAAAAATTTTAGCTGGGTTGGAAGTGAGTGATAGTGGTGAAATTGAGATAAATGGGGAGAAAATTCCAAAAGAGGAAAAAGAACTTCATGAATACAGGAAAGGTATAGGAGTAGTGTTTCAAGCATTTAATCTATTTCCACATTTAACAGCTTTGAAAAATATAACTTTACCTTTGGAAAAAGTCCATAAAATGTCTATTAAAGGTGCAAATAAAAGAGCGGAGATACTGCTTAAAAGATTTGAACTTTATGAGCATAAAGAGAAATATCCACATCAATTATCGGGAGGACAACAGCAACGAGTAGCAATAGTAAGAGCAATGGCATTAAAACCAAGATTTCTACTTTTAGATGAGCCAACTTCAGCTCTAGATCCAGCGTTAACAAAAGAGATTCTAGAAGTTATTAAAGAACTGCGGAAAGAAAAAAAAGATATGATTTTAGTGACTCATGAGATGGGGTTTGCTAAGGGAGTAGCCGACTACATAATATTTGTAAGCGGAGGAAAAATAGTCGAAATGGGACCGCCGGGAACAGTATTTGAAAATCCAAAAACTGTAGAACTATGTAAGTTCCTAGGAGGATAGATGAAATTATACAAAAAAGAACAGATACACAATTTTTTAAAAAGTGCTACTTTATCTGGAGTGGTAGCAGTTTTAATATCAATAGTGGCACATATATTAGTGGATAAAAATAAATTGAGGATAGATTTTTTGGAAATAGGACTGAGTGCAGTAAAAATATTTTTTAGTATACTGCCGATAGTATTTTTAAAACAAAAAAATTTTTTATTTAGAGATGGACCGTTAAAAGCTACAGCTTTAATTTTTTATTACTTAATACTGGTACCGATTGTAAACTATTCTTTGAATATAAATGAGAATGAGAGCAGTTTAAAATATTTTTTTTATTTTTTATCTTTCATAAATATACTTCTTTTAATAGCTTGTCATATAATAATATTGAAGTATGTTTTTGCGGATTTCCTAAGGCGGAGGAGAAAAGTGGTTCCAAAAGATGTAGTTGTCGTAATAACCACTTATATAACTATTGCTATAAGTTTTGGACTACTATATACTATACTTAGTTTATTTAGTTCAAAGCAGGTTTTTAATGGTATAACTCAAGATTTACCACAGATTGAGTTTTATTTTAAACATATCTATTTTAGCTTTATAACGATAACAACAGTAGGATACGGAGATGTGTATCCGCTGACGATGCTAGCACAATTCTTGGTTGTTATAGAGGTAATAACTGGAATTTTACTTACTAATGTAATATTAGGACTTATAATTGGATCAGGAATATTATCATCAAAAGATTAAAATAATATGGGAGGATTAAAAACTAGATGGGAAATCTAAAAAAAATAGTGTTGTTTTTAGCAATTTCTTTGTCTATTTTTGCAGTTGAGGGTCCAGAAAATAGAGTCAATACAACGGCGGAGAAGATAAAAGAAATTGATAAACAGATACAGGAGTTGGAATTAAAGAGAAAAAATTTGGAGGCTTTAAGGCAAACTTTCATAAAAAATCAGAATGTGGCAAGACCTAAAATAGGGCTGGTACTGAGTGGCGGTGGAGCTAAGGGTGCTGCACATATTGGTGTTTTAAAAACATTGGAAAAATATCAAATACCAATAGATTATATAGTTGGAACCAGTGCAGGAAGTATAATAGCTGCTATGTACTCTGTTGGGTATACACCAGATGAGATTGAAAAAATAGTGACAGATTTACAGTTTTATGATTTGTTTAGAAATTCTTCAAATAGAGATTTGGAGGGAATCGTTCAAAAGACGCAATCAAATAAATATCCTCTGTACGTTTCATTGACAAAAGAGTACAATCTTTCATTGCCAATGGGAGTATTAAATGGGGAGTATATATACTTGGAATTAAAAAAGATTTTTGCTAGAGCGGAGAATATAAATGAATTTAAAGATTTCCCAATACCTTTTAGAGCCATGACAACAAACTTACAAACTGGTGAATCAGTGGAACTAAATAGTGGGGATTTAGCTTTAGCAACTTTGAAAAGTATGGCTATTCCAACATTTCTGGATCCTATAAGAGAGGATGATAACTACTATGTGGACGGAGGTGTTGCAGATAATTTTCCAGTTTTACAAGCTATAAATATGGGGGCGGATATAGTTATAGGGGTAGATATAGCTGCGGAACCAATTGTTATAACCGACAACTCAAATATAATTCAAATACTGGATAAATTATCGACATATAATGGTGATAAAAATACTGAGATTCAAACACACTATCCAGATATTTTAATTACTCCTGATGTAAAAAAACATAGCACTTTAGATTTTGATAATCTATTAAAATTGGTAAAAGAGGGGGAGATTGCAACAGAAAAATTGGATTATGCTCTTACTAAATTGACTGATAAAGAGAGATATGCAGAGATAAACTTAAAGAAAGAGAGGATGAAAAGTAGAAAATTTGATATAAAAAATATAAATATTCATGGAAATGACCTATTGACAATGAAAGAGGTAGAAAAGTTAAGACCAGAAAAAGGTGAAATGACTGTAAGTGATTTAAACTTATGGACAGAGAAGATATTTGCTAAAAACTTTGTAGATAGAGTCTTCTATACAGTTGATGGTGATACAGTCAACTTTACTGTGAGAGAAAAATTGGATACAAAATTAAAGGTTGGAATGTCCTATGTTTCAAACTATGGTGCTGGATTGGGGGCTGTGGCAGAGATACCAGTATTTAATAAGTTTAATCTTTCTCAAAAAAATTATACTCTGAAAGCTGAATTTTCGAGATACCCTAAAATATCGTTGACAGATATGACTCAGTATAATATTTGGGATTATAAGTTGCTGGTTTCAGTAGAATTGGGATACGGTTTAAATCCTATATTTTTATATAAAGGTGGAGACAATGTTTCAACCTATGAAAATAATACCTTCGAAACTAACTTATCGATCGGGACAACTATACTTAATAATATAATTGCGGGATATACACTGAGCTATAAAAATATGCAAACAAATTATTCCTCTGGAGAAAAAATTAAAAATTTTTCCTATTTTAAAAAGGATGGCTCATACTTTACAAACACATTTAGTTTTTACTATGATACAATGAATCAGTCAGAATATGCGACAAAAGGAGGGCAAGGTCTATTACAAGTGTTCTCTGAAACAAACGCAAAAGAGGGGAACTCTTTTGAAGGATATTCAATGATGGTGATGAAATATATTCAACTGAGTAGTAAATGGTCCCTAAACACTGGAATAAACGGGGGACAGATGTATAATGCTAGGAATACACCTCTATCTGAACTTTTCAATTTAGGAGGATTAAAAAGTGACCCAATGAGAAGAAACTATGCTTTTGTAGGTTTGCCGATATCATCAGTGTACACAGATAACTTTTTCATGGGAAGTTTGGGACTTCAATATACGGTTGCACAAAATTTGTATTTAAGTTTTAACTACAATGTGGGAACATACAACTATTATTCAGGTTTTGAAAGTGAAAAAGAGATTTGGGATATGAAAAAGCAAGGGTATGGAGTTGGAATTGGTTGGGATACATTCTTAGGACCGATGGACTTTTCAATTTCAAACAATGTTTTAAACAATGAAATGTTATTTCAAGTACATATAGGATATGTATTTTAATTTGTAAAAAAGAAATAAAGGAAGAGTAAAGAGCTTATAGTAAAGTTATTCTAAAGAAGATAAGTTCAAGGAGGCTTTTATTATGTTAAAAAAATTAACCTATCTATTTCCATTAACTTTACTATTATTTCAAGGATGTACTTCCTTAATGGATGGACATTTAGTGGCTGTGGATTCATATGCTCCAAAATCAGTTACAGCGGGAACATATTATCTTTCATCAAAGAGTGCAGTAGCTGGATTACAAAAACAGAGCTTTGAAAATTCATTACAGAATATGTTAGCAGCAAAAGGTTATACAAGAACTTTTGTTAATAAAGGAGCTAGTTATAATATAGTGTATGATTATAGTGTGGCAGGACCATTTACAGCAGAGGAGAGTTTTTCGGCTCCTGTGAACGAATGGTGGGGAGTGGAGCAGACGTATGCTGGAGTTCACAATGGAATGTTTGAAGAAGCGTGGTATAGTGATAATACTCAGTATGTGAACTATTTTGTCAAAGCTTTAAGTTTGTCGGCTTATGAAGATACTGTTCCTCTATGGAGAGTAAAAAGTCATGTACAAGCGGAAACTCCCGATTTGAATCAAGATTATCCATATTTAATATCTGGAATATCTGATTATATAGATCGAAGTTCTGGAAAAGTTGTATATATCAATGTTGTAAAAAACTCTAAAACGGGGAAGTATACAGCAACTAAATGGTAATGTAAAAAGAGGCTGATTGAAAAGTTTTAAATGGTTCAAAATAGAGAAAATCTGATAAAGATTTTCTCTATTTTTGTGTACTCGCTAATAAGATGCAATATAGAAATAAAGAATTGACAAAACAGAAACAAAAACGTATACTAAATTAAATATAGTATACAATTTTAAAAATAGTATATGAATGTGAGGAGTTAAAAATGTCAGTAAGAAATAGTACAGAAAATATCTATGAAGATTTAAAAGAAAAAATAATGAATTTAGAATATAAACCAGGTCAAATAATTACAGAGCAAGAGATAAGTAAAACATATGGAGTTTCAAGAACTCCAAGTAGAGACATACTAAGAAAATTAAATTCGATAGGGTTGGTTGAAAGTGAGCCGTTTAAATCGAGCTATGTGAGTCTATTAGATATGGATATTATAAGGCAAAGTATCTACATGAGAGTTGTCTTGGAAAAACAAATTATAAAAGATGCTATAGAGATGATGAACGATAAATTTATTGCAGAAATGGAGTATAACTTAAAACTGCAAGAGCTTCTTTTAAAGAGAGAGTTTGAAACAAAGGAGTTTTACGATTTAGATTGCCAGCTCCATAAACTTTGGTATGAACTAACTAAAAATATATTTATCTGGGAACAGTTAGAGAAGGCTCAAATACATTATAAAAGATTTAAGATGTTAGATATACTTGAGGTAAAGAATTTTAAAGCTATCTACGAAGATCATAAAAAGTTAGTAGATGCTATAAAAGATAAAAACGTAGAAAAAGTTGAGGAGATAATAACAGAACATCTATATAGTGGAATAAAAAGATTACAAGAGTTAATTCAGGGGGAATTTTCACAATATTTTAAAAAATAAAAATTTAGATAGGGAGTGTAAAATGAGATTAGATATAAGATATGCAAATCATCCAGAGGATTCAAAACACTATACAACAGAGGAGTTAAGAAAGCATTATTTAATGGAAACAGTTTTCGTTGCTGATGAAGTTAACTTAATGTATTCTCATGTGGATAGAGTTATAGCTGGAGGAATTATGCCAGTTGAAACTGAAGTAAAATTAGAAGGGTGTAAAGAGTTAGGATCTGAGTTTTTCTTAGAAAGAAGAGAGCTTGGAATTATAAACGTTGGTGGAGCTGGAAAAGTAATCATTGATGGAACAGAGTACAACATGGAAGCTAAAGATGGATTGTATGTTGGAATGGGAAATAAAGAGTTAACATTTATATCAAACTCTGGAGATAAGCCAGCTAAATTTTATATAAACTCATCGCCAGCACACGTAGGATATCCAACTGTAAAAATCGATAGAACAACAGCTAATAAAGTTCAGTTAGGGGATTTAGAAAATTCAAATAAGAGAACTATATTCCAATATGTTCACCCTGCAGTTTGTAAATCGTGTCAACTTGTAATGGGAATGACAGAGTTAGATCCAAACAACATGTGGAACACTATGCCTACACATACACATGAGAGAAGAATGGAAGTTTATTTCTATTTTGATATGGATGAGAATTCAAGAGTATTTCATTTAATGGGACAACCTCAAGAAACTCGTCATATTGTAATGGCTAATGAGCAAGCGGTAATATCGCCATCTTGGTCAATTCACTCAGGTGTAGGAACTAAAAACTATACATTTATCTGGGGAATGGCTGGAGAAAATCAAACATTTACTGATATGGATCATGTTCCAATGGATCAGTTAAAATAGAATAATAGGTTACAAGGTTTTAATTAAGGAGGGAGAAATAAATGTTAAATATGTTTAATTTAGAGGGAAAAGTTGCAATGGTGACTGGAGGAAATGTAGGAATAGGAAATGCACTAGCAATGGGACTTGCAAAAGCAGGAGCAGATCTATTCATATTCACATATAATGATGATAATATGGAAAATGTTATAAAAGAGGTTGAAGGACTAGGAAGAAAAGTTGCTTATGCAACTGGAGATCTATCAAAAGAAGATGTAGCTATGGAAGCAGTTAGTAAATGTATGGAAGCTTTTGGAAGAGTTGATATCCTAGTAAATAATGCTGGAACAATAAAAAGATCACCAATTTTAGAGGGACCAAATAGTGACTGGCAGCAAGTTATTGATTTAAACTTATCATCAATTTATTATTTAAGTAAAACTGCAGCAATAGAGATGAAAAAGCAAGGTGGAGGAAAGATAATAAACATAGCTTCAATGTTATCATTCCAAGGTGGAAAATTCGTTCCATCATACACAGCAAGTAAGCACGGAGTAGCTGGACTTACAAAAGCTTTTGCAAATGAGTTAGCAGTAGATAATATCCAAGTAAATGCAATAGCACCAGGATATATAGAAACAGCAAATACAGCACCAATTAGAGCTGACGAGAAAAGAAATGCAGAGATATTAGGAAGAATACCAGCAGAAAGATGGGGACAAACATCAGATCTCGTTGGAGGAGCAATATTCTTATCATCAAAGGCAGCAGATTATATAAATGGACATATTTTAGCTATCGATGGTGGATGGTTAGTTAGATAATTATTAAAATAAAAAAGAGATTTGGGCTATCAAATCTCTTTTTTTATTGTTCAATTAAACTATGGAAGAATCCCTCTTTAGCTTTTAAATTATGATTTTTTAGTTCCTCTATTGCATTTAGAAGATTGTCATTTAAAATTGATTCAATGATGTTGATATGCTCTTTAATAGCATCAAATCTTCTAATTGGTGGCTGAGAACTTATATTTCTAATTCTCATATTATGCTCATAAACATTTTCCATCATTTTAATAATAAAATTGTTGTTGCAGTTTCTTAAAATTAATAGATGCAACTCATTGTCTAAAGTATCTAACTCCTTTTTCTCTTCAGGTGTTAAAGAATTTTTATTTGAAAAATCTAAAAATTTTTCTTTTAAACTGATTAAATCTTCTCTATTAATTTTATAGAAAGCCATTTCAAGAATGATAGGCTCTAGATTACTTCTAACTTGGAAAATATCATTAATCTCTTTAAGTGAGATATTGTTAACAAACATCCCTTTTCTTGGAACTATATTAATCCAGCCCTCTTGTTCAAGTCGATTGATAGCTTCTCTAACAGGAGTACGACTGACATTAAGTGATTTTGATAAGAAATCTTCATCAATTCTTTCATTTGCTTCTAATTTTCCAGAAATAATTAACTCCTTTAACTCATCATAAGCTTTGTCTTTTAAACTTTTCATATATAACTCCCTATTTTTTTATATTAATAGTATATAATATTTTTTTTAAAAAACCAACACAAAATAAAAAATCGTTCTTAAAAAGAACGTAAACTATAATTATTGATTAAATTTTTCTAAAAAGCTTGATTTTTATTTTTATTTATAATATATTTGTAATATAATACTGATATATCACAGAATAAGGAGAAAAAAATGTTAACTAGAGAAGAGTTAAATTTACCAAAATATGGAGAGAAAGTAATTCAATTTGGAGAGGGAAATTTTTTAAGATGTTTCTTTGATTGGCAATTAGACATAATAAATAAAAATACAGATTTAAACGCTGGAGTAGCGGTAGTAAGACCAATTGATTTTGATGCAGTTCCACTATTAGATACTCAAGATGGATTATATACAGCAATAATTAGAGGAATAAATGAAAGTGGAGAAGTTGTTAAAGATTACACTGTAATCTCATCTATAAATAGAGAGATACCTATTTATAAAAACTTCCAAGAGTATTTACAACTAGCTCATAACCCAGAGATGAGATTTATTGTATCTAATACAACTGAAGCTGGAATAGCTTTTAGTGCAGAGGATAAATATGAGGATGCTCCTCAAAGTACATTCCCAGGAAAGTTAACAAGATTGATGCATGAAAGATTTGTAACTTTCAATGGAGATATGACTAAAGGATTTATTTTAATGCCATGTGAACTAATCGATTATAACGGTGAAGAGTTAAGAAAGATGGTTCTAAAATATGCTGATCTTTGGAACTTAGGAGAGGACTTTAAAAACTGGTTAATAAATGGAAATATCTGGTGTTCAACATTAGTTGATAGAATTGTTACAGGATACCCAAGAGGTGAGAAAGAGGAATTAACAAAAGAGTTAGGTTATGAGGATAATTTTATAACAACTGGAGAATACTTCTACCTATTTGTAATTCAAGGACCAAAAGATATATTAACAAGAGAGTTAAAGTTAGAGGGATTAAATCTAAATATCTTAATAGTTGACGATTTAAAACCATATAAAATGAGAAAAGTAGGAATATTAAATGGAGCTCATACAGCTATGGTTCCAGTTTCATACCTATATGGAATAGATACAGTTAGAGAAGCTATGGAAAATGATGATATTAGAAACTTCATTGAATTAGCAATAGATGAGGAGATTATTCCAGCTTTAGATATGGATGAGAAGGAGTTAAAAGAGTTTAAAGATGCTGTAATCAATAGATTTAAAAATCCATATGTAAAACATATGTTAATGGATATCTCATTAAACTCAATGGCTAAGTATAAATCTAGAATACTTCCACAAATTTTAGAGACATACAAAAGAACAGGAAAACTACCTAAGAGACTTCTATTCTCTTTAGCAGCTTTAATAAGATTCTATAAAGGTGTTAGAGAAAATGGAGATGCTATCCAGTTAAGAGATGATAGACATCACTTAGATATGTATGCAGATTTATGGCAAGAGAATAACTATGAAAACATAGTTAAATCTGTATTAGGATTAGAAAATCACTGGGATATGGATTTAAATTCAGTGGAGGGAATGACTGAGTTAGTGGCAAAATACTTAGAAAATATAGATAAAAATGGAGTGAAGAAAGCTTTAGAAGAGGTTAAGTAATGAAAGAGTTTATAAAGATAAATACAAGGGATAATGTAATTATCGCCTTAAAAAACTATAAAAAAGGTGAAACTATAGCTTTAGATGGAGATAGTTTAACATTGTTAGAGGATGTTTCTAAAGGGCATAAAATTGCCCTTGGAAACATTGGAAAAGATGAAGATGTAATAAAATATGGAATGCCTATTGGTCATGCAACAACACCTATAAAAAAGGGTGAATGGATACATACTCATAATACAAAAACAAACTTAAAAGATCTTAATAACTACGTTTATACTCCAGAGTTTCAAGAGAGAGTTCTAGACTTAGAAAAAAGAAGTGTAGAAGTTTATAAAAGAAAAAATGGAGACGTGGGAATAAGAAATGAGTTATGGATTGTTCCAACAGTTGGATGTGTAAATGGAATTGCTCAATTGATAAAAGATGAGTTTTTAAATGAGATTGGAGATATTCAAATAGACAATATCAATGTTTTAACTCATAACTATGGATGCTCACAACTTGGGGAGGACCATGTAAATACAAGAGTAATACTACAAAATACAGTTAAACATCCAAATGCTGGAGGAGTACTTGTTTTAGGACTAGGGTGTGAAAATAACCAAATTGGTGAATTTGAAAAAACTTTAGGAGAGTACGATAAAGATAGAGTTGAGTTTTTAGTAACTCAAGATGTTGAAGATGAGGTTGAAGCTGGAAAAAATATACTTTTAAAGTTATATGAGAAGATGCTTCAAGATAAAAGAGAAAGTGCTAGTTTAAGTGAGATAAACTTTGGATTAGAGTGTGGTGGATCAGATGGACTTTCTGGAATAACTGCAAATCCAATGTTAGGAGAGTTTTCAGATTATATTGTTGCTCAAGGTGGAACAACAGTTTTAACTGAGGTTCCAGAGATGTTTGGAGCAGAGACTCTTCTTATGAAAAGATGTAAAAATGAAGAGGTTTTTGAAAAGTGTGTATCACTAATAAATGACTTCAAAGAGTATTTTATAAAAAATGACCAAGAGATATATGAAAATCCATCTCCAGGAAATAAGGCTGGTGGAATCACAACTTTAGAGGATAAATCTTTAGGATGTACTCAAAAATCTGGAGTTTCTAAGGTTATAGATGTATTAAAGTATGGAGAGATTTTAAAAGAGAAAGGTTTAAATCTTTTAAGTGCTCCTGGAAATGATTCAGTTGCTACTACAGCTCTTGCAGCAGCAAAATGTCATATGGTTTTATTTACAACTGGAAGAGGAAATCCATATGGAGGATATGTTCCAACTGTAAAAATATCTACAAATAGTGAGCTGTACAATAAGAAAAGAAGATGGATAGATTTTGATGCAGGTAGATTAGTATCAGAAGATATTACAATGGATGAGCTACTAGAAGAGTTTGTGGAATATATAATTGAAGTAATAAATGGAAAAAAAGTAAACAACGAACTAAACAGATTCCAAGAGATTGCGATTTTTAAATCTGGAGTTACGTTATAATCAACAGGGGGCACCAATGAAAAGAATTATCGGTTTTCTAACTCTAATCCTAGTGTTTTTAACAGGATGTGGTAAGAGTGAGGAAACATCAACAAAAAAAATCAAATTAGCACATGCTTTGACAGAGAGTCATCCTGTGCATTTAGCAATGGTTAAATTTGCAGAGGAAGTAAATGAAAAAACAGATGGAAAGATTGAGGTTTTAATATTTCCAAATGGACAGCTAGGTGGAGAAAGAGAGATCACCGAGCTAATGCAAGCAGGAGCTATTGATATTATAAAAACTAATGCAGGACCATTAGAGAGTTTTGCAAAAGAGTATTCAGTTTTACCACTACCATATTTATTTAAAGATATGGATCACAATTTAAGAGTATTAAAATCACCAATCGGTGAGGAGATTCTAGCAGCAACAGAGGATAGAGGATTTATAGGATTAACATTTTATAACTCAGGAACAAGAAACTTTTACACAAAGAAGCCTGTTAGAAATACAAATGATTTAAAGGGAATGAAAATTAGAGTACAAACAAGTAAAACTATGGTAAGAATGACTAATCTTTTAGGAGGAAGTCCAACACCATTAAGTTTTGGAGAGATTTATACAGCATTACAACAAGGTGTAGTTGATGGAGCAGAGAATAATTTAATCTCTTATGCTGAGTCAAAACACTATGAAACAGCACCATATTTTACATTTGATGAGCACTCAATATCACCAGATGTATTGGTTATGAATACAAAAACTTGGAACAAATTATCAAATGATGAAAAAGCTATAGTAAAAACAGCAGCTTTAAACTCTTTTGACTATCAAAATGAGATATGGTCTGAAACAGAGGATAAGTTAATGGATTCTTTAAAAGATAAAGGCGTAGAGTTTTTCCAAGTGGACAAGATAGAGTTCGTAGAGAAAGTTCAACCTCTTTATGATGAAGTTACAAAAGAGCCACTGATTAAAGATTATATTGAAAGAATAAGAAATTTTGAATAGCAGGAGAAAATATGGATAGATTAAGAGAATATGTAAATAGAGTTATATTTATAGTGAGTTCGCTACTTTTAACAGTTATGGTAGCAACTGTAGCTTGGCAGGTTACATCGAGATATGTATTTAATTCGCCAAGTATTTTTACAGATGAACTTGCTAGATTTTTATTAATGTGGATAGGAATGCTTGGAACTACTTATGCTTTTGGTTCTAAAGCTCACCTTTCAATGGATTATCTGCATACTTTTTTAAAGGCAGATACAGTAAAAATTATAAAGATAATACTTCCAATATTAAGTATCGTTTTTATGGGATTTGTTATGGTTTGGGGTGGAACGCTACTAACTTTAAATACAATGAAGCAACTATCACCAGTTTTATATGTTCCTATGGGGGCTGTGTATTCAATACTTCCAATAACTGGAGTGATAAACATACTCTATTTCGTAACTTGTATAACAGATGAGTTAGTAGTGAAGGGGAGTGATAGATAGTGGGAGTTAATATAGGAATAGTAGCAATTGCACTATTTGCGAGTTTTTTTGTATTTTTAATTTTAGGGCTTCAAGTATCAGTAGGAATAGGCTTAGCATCATTTATAGCAATACTTTTATCGTTACCACTTGATATGACGATAATAGCATCAGCTCAAAAGATGATAACTGGACTAGATAATTTTGCGTTATTGGCAATACCATTTTTCATACTTTCAGGAAATATAATGAACAATGGTGGTATAGCAATAAAATTAGTTAACTTTGCTAAACTGATTGGGGGAAGATTGCCAGGATCGTTAGCTCAGGTAAATATTTTAGGAAATATGTTATTCGGAGCTATATCTGGTTCAGCAGTTGCAGCAGAAGCAGCTATTGGAGGAACAATATATCCACTACAGAAAAAAGAGGGGTATGATCCAAAGTACTGTGCAGCAGTAAATATAACATCTTGTCCAACAGGACTACTTATTCCACCTAGTAATGTACTTATAGTATTTGCATTAGTTAGTGGTGGAACTTCTATTGGAGCTCTATTTATAGCTGGATATTTGCCAGGAATAGTTATGGGATTAGGGATTATGGTTTTAGCATATATATTTGCTAAAAAGAATAACTATCCTGTAGAACCAAAACCAGAGATGTCCTTTGTCATAAAAACAACTTTAGAGGCGTTACCAAGTTTATTTTTAATTATAGTTATTATTGGGGGAATTATAAAAGGCGTATTTACAGCTACTGAGGGATCAGGAATTTCAGTAATATACACACTAGCTTTATCTTTAATCTATAAAAACTTAAATGCAAAAGTTATAAAAAAGATTTTGGATGAAACAATTAAGATGACAGGGATTATCATGTTTTTAATGGCAGCTTCAAGCATTATGTCTTGGGCTTTGGCGTACTCTCAAATTCCTCAGTATATAACAAATCTACTGCTTGGAATTTCAGATAATAAATATGTTATTTTACTTATCATAAATATGTTACTACTAGTTGTTGGAACATTTATGGATATGACACCAGCTGTGCTTATATTCACACCAATATTCCTACCTGTGGTAACATCTTTAGGAATGCATCCAGTACATTTTGGAATCTTAATGGTTTACAACCTTTGTATAGGACTTTGTACACCACCTGTTGGAAACGCACTATTCTTAGGTTGTGCCATTGCAGATTTGAAAATAGAGGAGATAATAAAAACGATTTTACCATACTTTATTGTAATGTTAATAGGACTTCTTCTAGTTACTTACATACCAGCAATAAGCTTATTCTTACCTAAAGTATTTGGATTGATATAAAACTAAAATGGAGGAGTTAAAGATGAAAAAGTTTATGTGTGAAAATTTTCTATTGAATAGTGATATAGCAAAGACACTGTATCATGATTATGCAAAAGATATGCCAATTTATGATTACCACTGTCATTTAAATCCAAAAGAGATATATGAGAACAAAAAATATAGATCTATAACTGAGATTTGGTTAGGTGGAGATCACTATAAATGGAGAGTAATGAGAAGTAATGGAGTTTCTGAGGACTACATTACTGGAGATAAAGAGGATAAAGAGAAGTTTATGAAATGGGCTGAAACAATGGATGAGTGTTACGGAAATCCACTGTTTCACTGGACTCACTTAGAGTTAAAAAAATTCTTTGGAATAGATACAATTCTTTCTAAAGAAACAGCTGAAGAGATTTGGGAAAAGACAAATGAGATGCTACAAAAAGATGAGTTTACAGCTAGAGAGTTAATAAAAAGAGCCAATGTAAAAGCACTTTGTACAACTGATGATCCATTAGATTCACTAGAGTACCATATAGCTTTAAAAAAGGATAATGATTTTGAAGTTGTTGTAAACCCAGCATTTAGACCAGATAAAGGGTTTAATATCGAAAAAGATGATTTCTTACCTTGGTTAGAGAAATTAGAAGGGTTACATGGAAAAAAGATTGATTCATTAGCTGAGTTTAAATTAGCTTTAGGAGAGAGAATAGACTTTTTCCACGAAGTAGGATGTAGAATATCAGATCATGCTTTAGATCCTGTTGTTTTTGTAATGCGAAGTGAGAATGAAGTGGACGCTATACTTAAGAAAAGAGTAGCTGGTGAAACTTTAACTTCAGAAGAGGCTAAGATGTTTAAAACAAATATTATGATGTTCTTAGGAAAAGAGTACAATAAAAGAGGTTGGGTAATGCAACTTCATATGGGAACTATTAGAAATAACTCAACTAGAATGTTTAAAAAACTAGGACCAGATACTGGATTTGATTGTATTGCAGACGATATCTTTGTGCATTCACTATCAAAGTTTTTAGATGCTTTAGATGATACAAATGAGTTACCAAAAACAATACTGTATAATTTAAACCCTAGAGAAAATGAGACTTTAGGAACATTAATAGGATGTTTCCAAGGAGGGGGAATTCCAGGAAAGATTCAATTAGGATCTGGATGGTGGTTCCTAGATCAAAAGGATGGAATGATAAAGCAGATGACAGCTTTAGCTAATTTAGGATTACTTTCAAGATTTGTTGGAATGCTAACAGATTCTAGAAGTTTCCTATCTTATACAAGACATGAGTATTTCAGAAGAATACTTTGTAACCTACTTGGGGAGTGGGTAGAAAATGGAGAGATTCCAAATGATGTAGATAAATTGGGGAAAATGGTTCAAAATATATGTTATAACAATATTGAGAACTATATAGTGAAATAATAGATAAAAAATGGAGAAACTACTTTTAGTTTCTCCATTTTTGTAATCTCAATTAATCTTACATTAGAAATATGGTATACTTTATAGTATAAAGTTAAAATATAAGTTTTTATGGGGGATATATGAAATATGAATTTATAAGTAATACTAACTTAGAAAATAATGGAAATTTATATAGATATATAGAAAATGGATTTAAAAAAGCTAAAAGTTTCTGTTTCTCTGTGGCATTTATTAACTTTGCAGGAGTACAAATAATTTTAGATATTTTGAAAAAAAGTGAAAAACATAATATAAAAGGTAAAATTTTAACAACAAACTATCTTCATTTTACAGAACTGAAATCTATAGAGTTTTTAAAAAGATTTAAAAATATAGAGGTTAAATTTTTTGATAGTGACAAGATGGAAGGATTTCATACTAAAGGATATATCTTTGAGTATGATGATTGCTATAAAGCTATAATAGGTTCTTCTAATCTTACTAAAAGTGGGCTTAAAAGCAATATTGAATGGAATACAGCAGTTACTACAGAAAAAAATAGTGACTTCATAAAAGGGGTTTTAAATGAGTTTAATTACCTTTGGGAAAAAGGTGTTGAAAATGTAAATCCATATATAGTTTCATATGTAAAAAAAGAGGAGATAGTTGTAAGAAAAAAAGTTAGAGATGAATATTTTTTAGCAGCAGAGGACCATGAGTTTGGGATCTATAAAGAGTCGGATATAAAACCAAATTATATGCAAGAGATAGCTTTAAAAAATTTAGAAACAACTAGAATGTATGGGGAGAAAAGAGCTCTTTGTATTGCAGCAACAGGAACAGGAAAAACATATTTAGGAGCTTTTGATGTAAAGGCATTTAAAGCTAAGAAAATGCTTTTTATAGTTCACAATGAAGATATCTTAAAATCTGCTATGGAAACTTTTAAAAATATTTTGCCAGAAAAAACTATGGGTTTTTTTACAGGAAGTATAAAAAATGTGGATAGAGATTATATTTTTGCCACAATACAAAGCTTAAATAATAGATACCAAGAGTTTAATGAGTATGAGTTTGATTATATAATAGTTGATGAAGCCCATCATATAACTGCTAAAAGTTATGAAAAGGTTATAAATTACTTTAAACCAAAGTTTTTACTAGGACTAACAGCTACTCCTGAAAGATGTGATGGTGGAAATATATATGAGATTTTCCATATGAATGTACCTGTGGAAATTCGTTTGCAAGAGGCTTTAGATAGAGAGCTTGTAACACCATTTCATTATTATGGAGTAAAGGATATATCAGATGTAAATTTAGAAGGAATAGATTTAAATGATATTGCTGCAGTGACTAAGGCTTTAAATTTGGAAAAAAGAGTGGATTTTATTATAGAGAAGATGAATTTTTATGGATATAGTGGAGAGAGAAGAAAAACTATAGGGTTCTGCGTTTCTATTGAGCACTGTGAATACATGACTAAAGAGTTTTTAAAAAAAGGGATAAAAGCAGCAACTATAACAGGAAATCATGGAAAAGATTTAAGAGAAGATATAATAAAAAAATTCAAAGATACACAGGATTTAGAAGTTATATTTACAGTTAATATTTTTAATGAAGGAATAGATATTCCGTGTATAAATAGTATTTTAATGCTAAGACCAACAGCTTCACCAATTATATTTACACAGCAGTTGGGAAGAGGGCTAAGACATTATGAAAACAAGGAGTTTTTAACAGTTATAGATTTTATAGGAAACCATTCTAGAGCTTTTTTAATTGCATTGGCACTAATGGGAAGAAAAGGTTATGATAAAGAGAGTATAAAAATAGCTGTAAAAAGAGATTTTGATAATCTTTCTAAATCTATTCATGTAAAGATGGAAGAGATTTGTAAACAAGAGATATTGAAACAACTAGATAATGAAAATTTTAATAGTTTAAAGTATTTAAAAGCTGAGTATGATGAGTTTAAAGATTATCTAAAGGGAAAAATTCCAAGACCATTAGATTTTATTGAGTATGAGGATGCTCCTAATTTTTATAAATATGTAAGACTTCAAAAATCATATTTAGATTTTCTAGATAAAGTAAAGGATAATCTATTTTCATTAAATGAAAAAGAAAGAGTGGTTATTCGTGAGATAGAGAGATTTTTACCTATAAAAAGAGTGTATGAGTTTGCAATAATTCGTGAGTTAATAGCAAAGGATAAAAAATTATCAAAAAGTAATATTTTAGGAGTAGTTGGAAAATATATTGAGATATCTGATGTTAATCACACTGTCGATAATATAGACCATGCTATGAGATATTTAAATGGAGATTATTATGATTCACAAGATTTGAAAAGATGTGGAAAGCTTTTTCAAGTTTTTGGTGAAACTATAGAGAAAACAGAGTTATTAAATGAAGTTTTAAAAAATAAAGATATAAAAGATTATATTTTAGAGGTTTTAGATTATGGACTTTTAAAATATAAAGAAAGTTTTGGAACAGAGGATTATGGTTTTCCATTTTTAAAGTTATATGAAAACTATTTTATGAAAGATGTTGCACTATTATGTAATTATGATAAAAAACATAGTGCTTTTAGAGGGAGTGGACTTTTAAAAAAAGATAAGGATTATTTTGTATTTATAGATTTACATAAAGATGAGAATATAAAAGAGAGTATAAAGTATAAAGATAAAATATTAGATAGATATCATTTTCAATGGGAAACTCCAAATGCCACTAGAGTAGATAGTGAAATAGGACAGAGAATAGTTAAAAATAGAGAGAAAGATATAAAAATTCATATTTTTGTGAGAAAATGTAAAGAGAGTGACGGTATAGTTCAACCATATATCTATATAGGAAAAGGGGATTGCGTAGATTATAAGAACGAAAAACCTATAACTACAACTTTAAAGCTAGAGAATCCACTTTCTAAAGATATATATATTGAACTTACTGAAAGAGTAGAAAAAGAGCTACAAGTAGCAGAAGTAGGAGAGGAAAAAAGAGAGTTGATCTAAGGAGGAATTAAGTTGAAAGATGATGTAATTATTAATAAAATTGAAACTATAAAAAAATGTATAAAGAGAATAGAAGAGGAGTATGCAAATACACCTAGTAATCTAGAAAATTATACAAAACAAGATTCTATAATTTTAAATTTACAAAGAATGTGTGAAGTAACATTAGATTTAGGGCTTCATTACATAAAAATAAAGAAATTAGAAATTCCTCAAACAAGCAAACAGATATTTGAGGTTTTAGAAAAAAATGGAGTTATTGATAAAAAGATATTAATAAATATGGGAAAAATTATAGAAGTAAAAAATATAGCTGTTAGTGATAATCAAAATTTAAATATGGATATTTTACAAGAAATAATAGAAAAAAATTTAGATGAATTTATATATATTGTTAAAAGAATAGAGAGTATTGGGTAGGAGAAATTAATGAAAAAAATTATTGAAGTAGTAGGAGCTATTTTAGAAAATCCAAATGGTGATATATTTTGTGCTATGAGGCCAAAGGATAAAACTTTCCCAGGGATGTGGGAGTTTCCAGGTGGTAAGATTGAAGATGGAGAGGAACCTAAAAGAGCTTTGGAAAGAGAGATTAAAGAGGAGTTAAATATAGATATAAGAGCAGATAAACTTTTTGATGAAGTTCAAAAAGAGTATGAAGAGTTTGTTATAAAATTATCTACATATAACTGTACAGTTTTAGATTTCTCAGATTTTAAATTAATGGAACATCAAGAGTTTAAGTGGATGAAAAAAGAGTCTTTAATGACTTTAAATTGGGTTCCAACAGATATTCCAACAGTAGAGAAGTTACGTAAAATAAAAGTCCAATCAATTTAAGATTGGACTTTTATTTTTATTATATAAGTTAAAAATTTTAGATTATGCAACTAGTTCTATCTGATTTCCATCTGGATCAAGAATACAACTTTCATAATATCCATCTCCTGTTGTTCTTGGCCCGCTTAAAAGAGTATACCCATCTTCTACAAGTTTATTTGTAAGAGTATCCACGATTTCCTTACTTCCTAAGGAAAAAGCTAAATGTATAAAACCACAGAACGGAGAGATAGCTTCATTAATATTTAAATTAGGTCTTGTCATTATCTCTAGTCTTGCTCCATTTTCAAAACTTAAAAAATATGTTTCTAATCCTGTTTTAGGATTATGATATTTACTATTTGAAATTGCAGAAAAGTATTTCTCATAAAAATCTTTTAATCTATCTAAATCATTTGTGTAAATTGCTATGTGATCTATTTTCATGACATTCCCCCTAAAAAACATTTTTCTAATTTAACCATATTTTTATTATAAATACAATAGCTAAAAAATTATTAACTAAAATTTAAGTGATTCCTTATCTGTTTTTAAGTTACTTCGAATCTCTCTTATTTTATAACAAAGAATAATAGTTGAAGCCACAGCAACAATTGAGTTAGCAATTATAATAGGTAAATCATTTAGATAAAATCCATATAAAACCCAAAGTAAAACTCCAGTTACAAATAAGATATACATAGTTAATGAGATACTTTTTGTATCCTTACTTTTTATAACCTGTATAACTTGAGGAAAGAAGGCAATAGTAGTTAGAGTAGCTGCTATTATACCTATAATTCTCATTTATAGTTCATCTCCATTTGAAGAGATAACATTTTTATACCAGTTAAATGATTTCTTTTTAGATCTTTTCAGAGTTCCATTTCCATTATCATCTTTATCAACATAGATAAACCCATATCTTTTACTCATTTGTCCAGTTCCAGCACTAACTAAGTCAATACATCCCCAAGGTGTATACCCTAAAAGATTAACACCATCTTTAACTCCCTCTTTCATTTGTTCAATATGTTGTTTCAAATAATCAATACGATAGTCATCATTTATAGATCCATCAGTTTCAATTTTATCAATGGCCCCAAGCCCGTTTTCAACTATGAAAAGTGGTTTATTATATCGATCGTACAACTCATTCATAGTTATTCTAAGACCTGTAGGATCAATAGTCCAACCCCATTCAGACTCTTTTAAGTATGGATTTGTTAAAGAGGCAAAAGCATTTCCATCTTTGATATTTTTCATAACTTCAGGATCAGCACTTCTAAGTCTGCTAGAGTAATAACTAAATCCAATATAATCAACAGTATGTTCTTTTAATATTTTTTTCTCATCTTCACTGATTTCAAGGGTAACTCCAAGTTCCTCAAGCATTCTTTTTGAGTAAGATGGATATTCACCTTTAGATTGCACATCTATAAAGAAATAGTTTTCTCTATTAGCAGCTTGTGCAGCCAAGATATCATTTGGATTACAAGTGTTTGGGTAAACAGTTCCTGCAGCTAACATACAACCAATCATATTTTCAGGATCAATCTCATGACCAATTTTTGTAGCTAAAGCACTTGCAACAAGTTGATAGTGAGCACTTTGATACATAACTTGTTTTTTATTTTCCCCCTCTTCAAAAACAAGACCACCACCAAAAGATGGAATGTGTAAAATGATATTAATTTCATTAAAAGTCATCCAATACTTAACTTTACCTTTATATCTTTTAAAAAGTACTTCACAATATCTAGTATAGAAATCAACTAATCGTTTATCTTTCCAACCACCATATTTCTTAGTAAGTTCTAAAGGAGTATCAAAATGGTTTATAGTTATAACAGGTTCGATATTATTTTTTATAAGTTCATCAATTAAAGCATCATAGAATTTTAATCCCTCTTCATTAGGTTCTAAATCATCACCATTTGGGAAAATTCTAGCCCAACAAATAGAAGTTCTTAAACATTTAAATCCCATCTCCTTAAATAACTTTATATCCTCTTTAAATTTATGGAAAAAATCAATAGAAATATGCGATGGATAGTATCCGTAATCTGTATTCATAGCTTTTTTTACATCCTCTAAAGCTTCATTTCTTAATTTTGGTCCTCTAGGTAAAATATCTACAGGAGATAAACCTTTTCCATCTTCTAGATATGCTCCTTCACACTGGTTAGCAGCAATAGCTCCTCCCCATAAAAAATCTTTAGGTAAAGTATTAGTCATTTTTTCCCTCCAATTAATATTTATATCTTTCAATTGAGTTGTGAAATTGTGGTAAATAGTCCCAGTTTTCTCTAATAATCTCATCTAATATAGTTTTAGCAACAGCTCCACTTGTAACTAATGGATTTATAGTTAAAGCTTGTAGTGCCTTTCCATAATTTCCAGTAACAGCAGCTTCAATTGTAAGTTGTTCAAAGTTTTTCATAAGTTGTAATATACCTCTAGCTTCAAGAGGCATAGGTTTTTGTGGATATGGTTTAACACCATCTTTAAAAACCTTAGCTGATACTTCAACAGCACATCCTTCAGGTAAACAATCAATAAGACCATTTTCGTTTTTTGTTGAAACAACAATAGTAGTTCCTTTATCATTATATATTGAATTTATAAGCTCACAAGCAGCATCAGAGTAGTATTGTCCACCTCTTTGCTCAAGCTGTTTAGGTTTTACCTTTAAATCTGGATCTTTATAAAGTTCAAATAGTTCATTTTCTACTTTTTTAACTTGTTCTCCACGAGTCCCTTTTCCACTTCTAATCTCTTCTAATTGATCAGCTAACATCTCGTCAGTTAAATAGTAATATTTATGATATGCACAAGGAATCATATTTAAATCCATAATCTGTTCTCTTATCCAAGGCTTTCCATGTCTCAAGTTCGCAGGAAGGTTTTCAATATCTGTTAGAATTTTAGAAAGGGCCTCTTCTGTTCTATCTACACCATTATGAAGAACTTGTCTTCCCCAGAAAAAGTGATTTAATCCTCCACAAATAAGTTCAATCTCTTCATCTGGAACTTGTAAAGCATCTGTAACAGATTTTCTAACACCAATAGGAACATTACAAAGACCAGCAACTTTAATGTTAGGGTAGTACTTTAAAACTGACTCAGTTACCATACCACTTGGATTAGTAAAGTTTACAAGCCAAGCATTAGGACAAAGCTCAGTCATATCTTTACAGATATCTAAAATAACAGGGATAGTTCTAAGAGCTTTTGCAAATCCCCCAGCACCATTTGTTTCTTGTCCAATCATTCCATATCTTAGAGGTATTTTTTCGTCTCTTATTCTAGCTGCTAGTAGACCAACTCTGAATTGAGTAGTTACAAAATCAGCATCTTTAAGAGCCTCTCTTCTATCTAAAGTTAAATGAATTTTCATTTTATCCTCTAAACCAGCTTCTTTAACCATTCTTTTAGCTAAGTTTCCAACAATCTCTAACTTATCTTTTCCATCTTCAATATCAACTAACCACAACTCTTTAATAGGTAGTTCATTGTATCTTTTAATAAATCCTTCAACTATCTCAGGTGTATAAGAAGATCCACCACCAATTGTAACGATTTTAATAGGTTTTTTCATAATATGTATCCTCCTTGAATTAAATCTCATCTAATAGTGATTCTAAACTTTCCTCTTTTTTTACATTGCTCTCCTCAACCGCCAACTGAGCATCATAAATTTTAAAGAAAGGATAGAAAATAACTATCGATAAAATAATACTAAAAATATTAAGCAAAACTACAGAAATTGAGAAGCCAGAAGCTAAAAAACCAGCTATAATAGGTGGAGTAGTCCAAGGAACCATAACAAATGGTATTTTAACTAGATCCCATTTCATTAAAAACCAACTGATAATTGTGATTAAAACTGGATTTAATATAAACGGAACTATAAGTATAGGGTTCATAACTATAGGAGTTCCAAAAATAACAGGTTCATTAATGTTGAATAATGATGGTGTTATAGCTAGTTTTCCAACCTCTTTTAGTTGTTTAGAACGAGCTCTAAAAAGCATCAGTAAAACAAATCCAATAGTAGATCCGCTTCCACCAATCTTAATTGTCATATCTGTGAACACAGCACTTGAAATAATAAAACCATTAGAATATATATTTTCAATTCCCTGAGCTGCTAAAGCTGCATTATGAAGCGTATTATCAAGCCAAATAGGATCCATAATTCCGCCGACAATTGTAGCACCGTGTATTCCGGCACACCAAAGAATAGTTGTTAAAAGTACCGCTATAAGTTGTCCAACTAGTGATGTACTGGCAAATCTTAATGGAGTACCAACAATTATATTTACAACATCATGGAAATTAGCGAAACTTGTATTAGCCAAAAGAGCTGTAACTACTCCCCAAAAACTGATAACGATAACTCCAGGAATTAATGACATAAAAGTTTTTGATATAGCTGGAGGTACACTTTCAGGAAGAGTTATAACGAGTCCTCTTTTTAAAATTTTATTGATAAATTCTACTGTTATAAGAGCTATAATAACCCCTGTAAATAAACTTTTAGCTCCTAGATATCCCATACTTATAGTTCCGTTCACAGCTGAAGGAATCATAGTAACAAAGAAACTAGAAACAGCTATGATAGCATTTGATAGAGCAAGATCATGCATTCCATAGCCAACAGTTAATCGATAAGCAACCGCTAAACAAGCTATCATTCCAACAATCCCAAAACAAGCATCAGATATAAAAGAAAAGTATTTTCCAATTCCACTATTAACTATAAAATCAGAGTATCCAGGAATAGGTAAGAAACTTAAAATTAGAAAAAGCGATCCTACTATAGTAAGAGGCATTGTAGCAACTACTCCATCTTTAATAGCAACAACGTGTCGTTGAGCAGCTATTTTATTGGCTATGGGTATAAAGTGTTTATTTAAAAATACATTAAAGTAATTAAATTTTTTCATAGATAACCTCCTAATTTATTGTGTATTTGCTTTTCTAAACTCTTTTATTGCTAAAATAGCATCTTTTAGAACTCCTAAACCATCCATCATACCGTATTTTTGTGTATTTATAGTAACAACTGGGAATCGCCCATCAGCAAGTTCAATCATTTTACTTTCTAAAAATTTAATTTGTGGTCCTAACAATAATATGTGTATATCATTAAAATGACTTGGAGCTTGAATCTCAGGAACTGCTTTTATATCTGCTTCTAACTTATGTTCCGCTGCAATTTTTTTCATTTTGTTAACCAATAGACTTGTAGACATACCTGCATTACATGCTAATAAAATTTTAATCATAATAAATACCTCCGATATATATTTTTTTAAATTTTGTTCTATTCTTAGTTCTAAGATACCATTTTTTAACAAAATAAGTCAATTTTACAAAAAATAGCTATTATTTTCGTCTGTTTTAATTTATAATAATCATATGGTTTCAAAAAAAATATATTATTTTCGTTTGATTTAATGAAAATATTAGAAAAAAAAGTTAAAAAAATTTTAAAAAAAGATATTTTTTTAGAAAATAGGGGGAGTTAAGTGTTTTACGACATAGAAAATTTAAAAAAAAGAATAGGAAACTCTACTTTTTATTTAGATATATATTCAAGTTTAAATAAAAATGAGAGATATTTTTTAAATTATCTTTTAAAAAAATATATAGAAATGGAAGATTTAAAAATTGAAATATCTAAAGATGAGTTTTTTGAAAATTTTAAAATAGATTCAGAAGAATTAAATTCATTTTTAGAAAAATTATCTAAAAAAAATATAGGGTATTCTTTTATAGATTCATTAGATGAAATAAATGGATCTTTTAACTTTATAAATTCATATATGATAACTCAGAAGAGCTTTATTATAAATATGCCCAGAGATATAAAATATTCAAAATATATAAAGGTGATTTATAGCTTTCAAAATAGGATAACATATAAATTTTATGGATACTTTATTAAAAATTTTATATTGAAGAAAAATTTTCGAGTGAAAATTGAAGATTTTAAAGATATATTAAAAATAGATAATAGGTATGAAAGATTCTTTGATTTTGAGAAGAATATACTAAAACCTTTAATAAAAGATTTAGAAATACCTTATAAAATAGAATTTGATAAGGTAAAAGTAGGAACAAATTTAAATAATAAGGTAATAGCTATAGATTTTAAGTTTAAAGATCCTGTATGGGAAGATGATGACGATATGAAGTTAAAAAGTATTCTATTTATGATAAAAGGGGATATTGATGATATATCTGAAGTTTATACAATATTAAAAAATGGAATAAAAGATCATGGTTATGAAACAACTTATCGTACTTGTTTTAAAGTAAAGCAAAGATATAAAAGTATAAATATGAGTTTTGATGAAGTTTTAAAAATTAGTTTTAAGAAATTAGACTTAAAAGACGTAGAACCTATAGTTATTATAAAAAAACATTTCTCTTCACCAAAAGAGTTAAGAAAACAGTTTATGAATGAGTTGGAAAAAGTAAAACCAGGTGTAATTTTAGATACATCATTTTTCTGTGAAAAATTCTTACAAGACTTTATTTTATTAAAAGAGGATAAGGTTTTAAGTTTTAGAAACTCTGAAATGTCTTTATTTATAAACTGGAAACAAAATGAGGAATCAACAATAAAAATATTTTTATTATAAAATAAAAAGGTATACTCCCCAGTATACCTTTTTTCTTATTACATTATTTCGTTTAATCTATAGTTAATAAGATCTATCTTGGCCCCATCCAAAAATTCATTTAATCTTTCTAAGTGAGAGAGTAAACTCTCTTTACTTGGTCCACCTAAGGACTTTCTTTTTTCAACACAATTTTTAATAGCTATTGTTTCATATATATCCCCGTTAAAAATATATGAAAACTCTCTGTATTTTTCAAGTGGTAAAGTTTCTAAATTTAACCCATTATCAATACAGTAACTAACAATCTCCCCAGTTATTTTATAAGCTTCTCTAAAACTCATTCCTTTAACAGTTAGGTAGTCTGCAACATCAGTGGCATTGATAAATCCATCGTTACAAGCTAAAAGTAAAACCTCATCCTTTACCTTTAACGTCTTAACCATCCCAACAAATACTTGTAAACATCCCTTCACAGTGTCTATAGCATCAAAGAAAACTTCTTTATCCTCTTGCATATCTTTGTTGTATGCTAAAGGAATCCCCTTCATAGTTGTTAAAAGTGCCATTAAATCCCCATAAACTCTACCAGTTTTTCCCCTAACTAGTTCAGCTGCATCAGGATTTTTCTTTTGCGGCATTATGCTACTTCCAGTTGAAAAAGCATCGCTTAATTCAATATATCCAAAGTCATTTGAAGTATAGATAATAATCTCTTCAGAGAACCTTGAAAGATGCATCATAACAATTGAAAGAGCAGACATAATCTCAATTAAGTAGTCTCTATCACTAACTCCATCTAAAGAGTTTAAAGTTGGACCTTTAAATCCTAAAGTATGAGCAGTAAACTCCCTATCAATAGGATAAGTTGTACCAGCTAGAGCTGCACATCCAAGAGGTGAGTAATCAAGTAGTTCAAAAGCGTTATTTAAACGTATAAAGTCTCTTTTAAACATCTCAGAATATGCAAACATATAGTGTCCAAATGATATTGGTTGAGCCTTTTGAAGATGAGTAAACCCAGGCATATATGTTTCTAAATGTTCACTTCCTAAGTTAGTACAAACTTCAATGAGTTCAATTAAATAGGACTGGATTTTTTTTACCTCATCTTTTGTAAAAAGCCTCATATCCACAGCTACCTGGTCATTTCTACTACGTCCAGTGTGAAGTTTTTTTCCCACATCACCAATTCTATCAATAAGAATTTTTTCAATATTCATATGAATATCTTCATAAGTTGTAGAGAAAGTAATCTTTCCATTTTCAATATCCTCTAGAATTTCTAAAAGAGTTTTTTCAATAAGGTCCCCATCCTCTTTTGAAATAATCCCCATTTTAGAAAGACCTCTCACATGGGCGATACTACCCATAATGTCGTATCTATATAACCTTTGATCAAAGTGAATAGAGGAGTGAAAATCTAGGATTAGTTCACTTGCTGCTTCTTTAAATCTTCCTGAAAAGTACTGCATTTGTCATCTCCTTTATAGAATCTGTTTTTAGTAAAGATTTTTATTCCTATTAAAATTGCAATTTGTGAAATTATTGCAAAAAGGATTAACGAACTATTTTGTGTAAATCCACCGATTAAAAATACTGATATAGCCAAAATAGCATTTACTATAGCATATGGAGTTTGAGTTTTTACGTGATTTATATGATCACATCCAGCTCCTGCTGATGAAAGTATAGTTGTATCTGAAATTGGTGAAACATGGTCTCCAAAAAGTCCACCTGAAAGTATAGCTCCAATTGTTACATAAAGTGGAGCGTTGAAAGTTACAGCCATAGGTATAACTAGTGGTACCATAATACTGTATGTTCCCCAAGAACTACCAGTTGAAAAGGAGATAACAGCACCAAATATAAAAGCAATAGCTGGAATAAATCCAGAATTAATATCTAAAGTTTTTAAAAATCCAATTAAGAATTGATCAGCTCCAAGGTCTTTATTAATAACACCTAATGACCAAGCTAAAATTAGAATTATAACAATCTCACTCATTTTTTTCATACCATTCAGATAGATAGAAAATATCTCTTTAAATGTTTTACTTTTATAAAAAAGCATAAGTCCCATTAAAACAAGGGCTGCATATAAATAACCACTTGTTAGAGCTGTTCTAAAAGCACTTCCTGAAACTCTAGAAGTTATAAAAGAAACACCAAGCATTGAAAATAGAGTTCCTAAAAGAACTAGTATTGGCATCCAAACAAAAGATCCTTTAGCATTTTCTACATGATATTTTGAGTTATCTATTTCAAAAGAACTTTCATCAATTGGGTTATTTTCAAAAGTTCTCATAGCTCCAAAATCTAGCTTTAGTAGTGTTAAAGCTGGAATAATAGTCAGTGCTAATATTGGATAAACGTTAAAAGGAATAGATTTTATGAAGCTTTCATAGTCTGAAAGAGACAGATTTAAAAGCTCAAACTCCTTTTGTAAAAGTCCTATGATAAAAACTCCCCATCCAATAAAAGGGACTAAAACAGCCACAGGTGATGATGTAGAATCTAGTATAAAAGCTAGTTTCTCCTTAGAAAGCTTTAATCTTTTAAAAAATGGACTAAAGATTGGTCCAACAATTAACGGTGTTCCTAAGTCAGAGAAAAATATCATAATCCCTGTAAAATAAGCTAAAAGTTGGGCCTTAGTTTTAGAATTTATAGAGTTTTTAAAACTCTCAGCAAAAGCGTAAGCTCCACCAGACATCATCATAAGCTCAATAAATCCACCAATAAAGATCATAAGTACAATAACTCCAGCGTTATAACTATCTGTAAGTTGATTGATAAAATATTTTCCCACTAGAACCTTTGTAGTCTCTAGAAGATTGTAACCGTTTAAAATGAAAATACCACAAAATACACTGGAAAAAAGTGACAAAACTACATTTTTAGTTTTGATAGATAAAAAAACTGCAATTAAAATTGGAATTATAGATAATACCCCATATGAAACCATTTAAATCCTCCCTAAATTAGTAAAAAATTACTACCCCAAAAGAAAAGGCATGCCAAAGAATGGTATGCCCTAGAGAACTTAATTAAAGTTAATAAGCGTATTGTTATGGCAGCGTCACAATACTTAATTCACAGGGTCATAACATCATCGCCGTCGGCCTTAGGCTCCGTATATGGAAGTGAACTAACCTCTATTTGTTTTTGTTAAGAGTGAGTATACAACATTTTAATAAAAAATGTCAAACTATTTTGAAAAAATATTTTAGAGGATGCTTTGTATTAAAAAATAGTATTAAAATCTGATGTTTTATTAAAGTTCTCGTATAACAGACAATAGTACTAAAAAAATGTAAAAAACTATTGTAATTTAATTTTAGATATGTTATTATTCTTGAAAATGAAAATAAAATTTCAAAATGGACGGTGAAGAACTATGAGTAGTGAAAGAGGTAATTGGGGATCAAGCGTTGGATTTGTTTTAGCAGCAGCTGGATCAGCTATAGGACTTGGAAATTTATGGAAGTTTCCTTACTTGGCTGGAAAAAATGGAGGAGGGGCATTTGTAATTGTTTATTTATCTTTGATAGTAATACTAGGTTTTTCCCTTATGTTAGGAGAGATGGTAATTGGTAGAAGAGGAAAATCAGATGCTTTTGGGTCATACAATAATATAAAAAAAGGTTGGGGATTTATCGGAATATTTGGGATTTTATGTTGTTTTATCATCTATTCATACTATGTTGTAATTGCTGGATGGATTGTGAAGTACATAGGGGTGTTTGTTAGAGGTGGTCTTACAGAGGATCCAGTGGCAACATTTGGAAACTTTATCTCTTCAGGAACTTCGCCAATTGTATATAGTTTCATTGTTATTATCGTAACAGCATTGATTGTCTTAAAAGGTGTGTCTGGTGGAATTGAAAAAGCGAGTAAAATAATGATGCCAGTTCTATTTATATTCATGTTAATCATAGTTGTGAGATCAGTAACTCTTCCAAATGCGATGGAAGGTATTAAATACTTTTTAAAGCCTGATTTTTCACAGATTACTCCTTCAGTTGTAATTGCAGCTTTAGGACAAGTTTTTTTCTCATTAAGTTTAGGAATGGGTGCGATGATAACTTACGGTAGTTATCTTTCAAAGGATACCAATTTAGTTAAAAGTGCTTTTTATATACCTGTACTGGATACATTAATTGCTTTACTTGCAGGCCTTGCTATTCTACCAGCGGTGTTCTCATTTGGCCTTGAGCCAACAGCTGGACCGGGACTAATTTTTATAACTTTACCAAAAGTATTTGCTTCAATGCCTATGGGAAATATGTTTGGAATTATATTTTTCGTACTTGTGTTATTTGCAGCTCTGACATCAACGATTTCTTTATTAGAAGTGGTTGTATCGTATGTTGTAGATCAAATAAAGTTAGATAGAAAGAAAGCAACAATTTTAGTGAGTGCTTTAATTGCAGTATTTGCAATTCCAAATTCACACTCTTTTGGACCATTAGCAAAGTTAGAAGTGTTCTTCGGATTGAATTTCTTTGATTTCTTAGGATACTTAACAGATAATATTTTGTTGCCATTAGGTGGATTATTACTTTGTATATTTCTTGGATTTATTTGGGACAAAGAGGAGATTAAAAAAGAGATTACAAATGACGGAGAAGTAGGATTCCCATTTTTTTCACTGTGGATGATTGGAGTTAAATATTTAGGTATTCAACTTCTAGCATTGATTTTGCTTCAAGCACTTGGAGTTCAGAGCAGTACTTTGAGTTTTTCATTAGCGACTGTATTTATGCTTCAAATTTTCTTTGATATATTAGGAAATAGAAAAAGAGTAAAAACAACTTAATTGATAATTGTTTTGAAAGCATAGATTAAAGTCTGTGCTTTTTATTTTTTATAAATTACAAGGAAAATAAAAAAGAAAATTGTAAACAGGTTATATAAAAAATTTTTTTTTATAATTCAAATCAAGGAGAGTGTTAAAATGGAAAGAAGTATTAAACCAATTGATAAAACATTTATGGCAGGAAAATGGATGCCTTCAGATCAAGAAACATTAGTTAGTTGGATGAAAAAAATTATGGCAAAGGCAGATAAGCAAACTGGACCATTATTGCCAGCTGTTGAAAATTTAAAAAACTTCATTGAAACGGACCCAAAAGCTTATATGTTTTTTACTCAAATGTTTGATGAAGTTGCAAAAAATAAAACAAAATCGCCTTCTAATTTACCTCAAGTTCGTGACTATCAGCATATGTTAGCTCTTTTCAATGTAATTATGACTCATTCTCCAGATTTTGATGAAACTGGACTTGTAGGTTTTCCTTTTAATGCTATCTTAGATTGGTCTATGGCTACAACTGGTGGTTGGGCAGGATTTTTAGATGAGAAAATTAATTCATATCTTAAAACTATTTTAGATGAATGGGCTGTATATCTTTCTTCACCAGAAAGTGCTTATGTTTTGAATGATGATCCTAAAACAGGTTGGTTTGGAGAGGATGCTAAAAAAGCAATGCCAACATTTGTTGATGATTTTATTTGCGATCCAAGTTTACCTCACTATGGTTTTACTTCATGGGATAATTTTTTCACACGTCATTTTAAAGATGGAGTTAGACCTATTGCTATGCCTGAAGATGATACTATTGTTATAAATGCTTGTGAATCCGCTCCATATAGATTAGTTCAGAATGTTCAACCATATGAAAAATTTTGGATAAAGGCACAGCCTTATGCATTACAATTTATGTTAGATAATGATCCATTGACTGAAAATTTTGTTGGTGGAACTGTTTATCAAGCATTCCTAAGTGCTCTTAGTTACCATCGTTGGCATGCACCAATTTCTGGAAAAATTGTAAAAACAAAAATTATTGATGGAACATATTTTTCTCAAGCACTTAGTGTAGGAGCTGATCCAGCAGGTCCAAATGAATCACAAGGTTATATCTGTGAAATTGCAACACGTGCCTTAATTTTTATCGAAGCGGACAATCCAGATATAGGTTTATTCTGTTTTATGGCGGTTGGAATGGCTGAATGTTCAACATGTGATATACGTGTTTTTGAAGGACAACATGTTAAAAAAGGTCAAGAGTTAGGAATGTTCCATTTTGGTGGATCAACTCATTGTCTATTTTTTGGACCTCAGGTTGAGTTAGAGTTTAATTTACATAATCAAACTCCTGGACTTGATAGCTCAAATATTCCTGTAAATGCACATTTGGCAACTGTAAAAACAAAAAATAAATAAATAAATATATCAGAAAAACTAGGAGTGTAAATTCTCCTAGTTTTTTATTTCATTGTTAGCCTCCAAAAATGTTATAATAAAGATACAAAATTGTGAAGGAGGAGAGAATGAAAAAGTTACTATTTTTATTAAAAATTTCAATAATTTTAATAGTTCTGTTAGAGACTCTCTATGGTAGGGAGATCAATCCATTGAAGACCTTCACATATGATATTATAATTTCCAACTATGAAAGTAGTTCCCAGAGAAACCTTAGAATTGTGAATGATTTAACGAAAATAAAGGGGCAGTTAGCAAATAATGGTAAAAATTTCTCAGATATTGAAGGAGAGGCTTTTACATCTTGGCAGATATATAAAAATGGAGAAAAAATTAGTGTAGGAGATAGAGATTTATTGGATGATTGGATAGTGGAGTTATTGCCAGAGGAAAGTATAAAATATGAGATTGTAGCTACACCAAATCCAAGACTTTTATCTCAAGAGATAAAAAACATAGTTACAATTTATGAGGATAATCAGCTTTTAGAAAAAAGAACATATAAAGGGGAAGTTTTAGGTTCAAAACCTAAAGTAAAAAGAGAGGTAGATTTAAAAACTTACTCTCCTGGAGACTACATAAAGTATAAAGTAGTAGTTGAACCTGATGGGCCAGGATATTTGAATAACTTCAAGTTAGATGAGAGTATAGATAAAATTTTAGTACCTACTTTAAATGGAAAAAAAGAGCTACTACTTTCAAATATAGAGGTTAAAAGTAATAGAGAAAATGTTCAAAATGAGATGGATATCCCCTTTGGAGAAAGCTTAATCTATGAGATTAAAGGTAAAATAAATGAGAATATTTTAGGTGATATTGAATATAAAGGTTTAGTTACTAAAAGTGAGCCATATAAATTAGATGTAAAGTTTTTAAATAGTGAAAAGTACACTCCTGGAAAAGAGTATACATATGAGATAGAGATAAAAAATAGCGGAAAAGGAAATGGTAGTAATATTCCTTTAGAGTTTTTAGTGGATAAAAGTGAAGTAGTAAACTGGAAGGGAGAGGTTGTTAAAGCTTTTCCTAAAAATGAGACTAGTTTAAAAGATATAATTGCTTTGGGAAAAGGTAAAAAGATTATAAAAAAATATAGTGTATATGTAGATGATTTTAGTGTTAGTGATATAGAATCAAAATTATTGATTGGTAGTCATACGGTCAATAATAAAATTTCATCACATAGTTCAGAGCCTAAGATAACTTACCAATTAGAGAGCTATTTGGATAAAAGTGGAAATAAAAAACTAAAGAGATATACATCAGAAGGTTATGTAGAATATCTATTTAAAGTTGAAAATACAGGTCTTGGAATTTTAAATAACTATAGATTTAATAGTAATATAGATTATTTAAAAACAAAATCTATAAATGGAAAAGAGATTTTAGCTTTTTCATCTAGTGATAAAAAAATATCTCGAGAAAAGGGTTTAATAGTGGATGAAACTTCAGAAGGAGAGGATGTTTTAAATATCTTACCAGGAGGTTTTATAGAGTACGAAGTAAGAGGAAAAATATCTAAAGAAGCAGTGGGAAATATTATTAAGCATAGTACTATTGCAAAGATGGAAAAAAGTGATGTAGTTCATAGTTTAAAAGTTTCAAAAGAGAGTTATAAAGCTGGTGAAGAGATTAGTTATACTATCACATTGAAAAATAAAGGTTATGGAACTGCATATGAACAAAAATACAAATTAAATGTAGATGGAGCATTAGTTTCAGCTTCTGGTGTTAAAAACAAAAAAGTAAATGCCTTTAAGAATGACTCACCAATTGAGAAGACTCCAGTTATATATCCAGGACAGGAGATAAAATATAGCTTTAAAGGAATCACTAAAAATAGTATTTTTGATAGTATACATATGAAGTCTATTTATGGTGAAGATGTAAAAGAGAGTGAAGTTAAGTCACTACCTGGAAAGCTAGAGTTTACAAGTAGTTTAAAGAGTGTAAATGGAAAAATAGTAACTAGTGGAGTGAAGTATAAACCAGGTGATATGGTAACTTATGAGGCTACTTTAAAAAACATAGGAGATGGATTTTTAGATAATCTAAGTGTTGAAAGTAATCTTGATGAGATAAAAGCTTTAGTAGCTGGATCAGATGTTAAAGAGAAAGTTTTAGAGGGAATAAATATAAGCGTAAAAAGCAGTGACCCAAGAACAGTAATAACATCTAAGATGGGAGATACAGGAAGTTATATAAAAAAGAGTGTAGATTTTGCTCCTAAAAGTAGTATAACTTTTGAGATAACAGGGATAGTTTCAGACAAAGCTATTGGAACCTTAAGTGGGATGAATTTTGTTGTCAATGGAATGTGTAAAACTACCGATGAACTAGGGAGTGTTGGAGGTTCTATAAGTGGAGAAAAGACTCTTTTAGAACCTGAAAATGGTATATATAAACCAGGAGATAAACTTAAGTACATGCTTACTATCAAAAATAAAGGTGATGGATATGGTCGTTCTATTCCTATAGAGGACATACTTTCTGAAGTTACAACTGAGAAAGAGGGGAAGCGTTATGGAAGAGCTTTCTCCAATTGGAAGGTAACGTATTTAGGAGCTAAGGATGAATCGAGTAGATTTAAAAAGCATACATATTTAAAAAATGAGATATCAGGAAGAGAGGATTTAAATACAAAGGTAGATATAGGTCCTGGAGTAACTATAGAGTTTTTAGTTGAAGCTGATATAGATAGTAGTGCTATTGGAGTTATTGAAAGTAAAGCTAAAATAGCTGGTGGAACAAATGATAATCAAACAATCTATTTAAAACCACTATCTGAGTATTCAGAAGATGAGAAGGTTGAGCAGGGAGTTAGAGTTCGTTTAAGTTCTACAAAGAGTGAGATAAAACTTGGAGAGGTTGTAGGATTTACTGTTAATGTGGAAAATTTAGATAAAGAGAGTTACGAAAATCTAAGTTTAAAAAATACCACTCCAAAAGGTTTTAGATATTTAGATGAGGAGTTTCAAAAATTTAGTTTAAAACCAGGGGAAAAATATAGTAAAACTTTCTATATGAAAGCAACTGTTGGAGCTAATATGGGAAAAAATATTTTCCAAAGTTATGTAGCCAATAGAAATAGTAAGATATCAAATATAGGTGAAACAAGTGTTGATGTAAAGGGAGATTCTCTTTTAAATACAGCTACTATAATAGGTAAAGTAATAGATGAGGCAACGGATAAGGGAATACCTTATGCAGTTGTTTATACTCCAAGTGGAGTTGTAGTTCAAGCTGACGAGTTTGGTAGATTCCATCTTCCAGATCAGTGGGTGGATAAAGCTTTTGGTGAAAATTTTACAGTAAAACTTGATGAAAGTAGTTTGCCAAAGGGAAGTGTAATTAAAAGTGAAAACCCTCTTGTAAAAAGAATAACTCCATACTCTTTAACAAAGTTTAACTTTATAGTTCAAAAAGGTGTAGAGGAAGAGGAGAAGACAGAGGAAAAAGAATCCGAGAAAAAATATACGTATATGGGAACAGGATTAGTGGATGCATATATAGGAAAAGATAGCGATAAACCAAGAGCTACATATTTTGGTAAGGGTAGCTATGGTGACTATAAGCTAACACTGCATTTTGATACTAAGGATAAAAAAAATCAGACACTTTTGGAAAGAGTCACAGATGATGACTATATTTATTATCCAACGTATGGAGACGACTCTAAAATTAGAAAAGAGGTAAATACAAATGGAAAACTTTATCTAAAGTTAGAGCATAAAAAATCATACCTAATGTGGGGTAATTATGAAACTGGTTTTGTAGGAACAAAGTTTATGGATTATAACAAAGAGTTGGATGGATTTAAAGGTGAGTACAAAGAGGATGATATAAATGTAAAAGTCTTTATGAGTACTCCAGATACTATGTATGGTCATGATGAATTTTTAGGAACTGGTGGAAGTTTATACTTTCTAAAAAATGGTGAAGTACTAAAAGGTAGCCAAAAAGTTTGGATAAAAATTGTTGATGCAGATACCTATGTTGTTGAAAAAGTAATCTACTTACAAGAGGGAAGAGACTATGAGATTGACCCTTTTATAGGAAGAGTTATACTTACAACACCTTTAAGTGGTGGAAGCTCTACAGATTACTATGCATATTTAGTAGTTGATTATAGTTATCTTCCTAAAGATGGAGAGGTTGTAGATTCATCTAATTACGGTGTAAAAACTGTAAAAGATATAAATGAAAATCTAAGTGTAGGAGTAACTGTTGTCCATGAAAGTCGTGGGAAAACAGACTACGATTTAAAGGGTGTAGAGGTTAAGTTAAAAGATGAAAAGGGAAACTATATAAAGGGTGAGTTTAGTACTAGCTCTGGAGTTTCAAATATAAGTAACTATTTGTCTTTTGATGGAGGATTAACTTTCCAAGAGGTAGATAGAGATGATAGTAAAATATCAGGAAATGCCTATAGAATTACAGGAGCTTTAAAACTTTTAGAAGAGGCGGAACTAAAAACCTGGTATGAAAGAAAAGAGCGTGGATACTCTTTTGCTTCAGATTTAGATGATAGATTTTTAGAAACTTTTGGAAGTGAATTAAAATATAGTCACTCTGAAAATCTAAAAAGCTATTTAAAATTTCAATATGTAGATCAGATGAAGTGGGGAGAGAAAAGAGAAACAGGAACAGTAACTAGTGCTAAGTTAGAGTATATTTTAAATGAGAGCACAAAACTATATAGCGAGATAAAAGCTGGACTTAGTAACGCATTGTCTTTAGGAGCTGAAAAAAGAATAAACGATAGATTAAAAGTTAATGGTAGAACCTCTTTTGGAGATTCAGGAAACTATTTTGAGCTTGGAGGAGATTATCAACTTTTCGATAACTACAATATCTATTCAGGGTATAGTTCAGATGGAGAGATATCTAGAGATAGATACACTGTTGGTCAAAGAGCTAGAATTGGAGAGAGAACTAGTATATACCAAGAGAATCAGTTTGTAAAAGAGAGAGGAAAAAATGCTACTCTTCAAGGGTATGGTATAGATTACGATTTGAGAAGAGGAGTAACTTTAGGTGGAGCGATTCAACATGGTGAGTTAATTTTACCAAATGATGAGAGAAGTCGTAGAAGAGGAGGTTCCCTATATTTAAGAGCTGAATTAGAGAGTTTAACTTTAAGAAACAGAGTTGAATATAGAGAAGACAAAGGTTCAGAGGATATAGAGCAGTATTTAACAACGAACTCTTTTACGTATAGATATAACAAAGAGTATACTTTTGCAGGAAAAGTCAATTATTCATTTACAGATGATAGTTTTAAAACTAGTTATTTAGAGAGTAGTATGGGACTTGCTTATAGACCTATAGACAATGATAGGTTAAACTATCTATCGAGATATACAGTGATATTAGATAAGGATAGTAAAACTAATAAGGATTTTAGTGCTCATATAGGGGAGTTTGAAACAATCTACTCCTTTACAAGGACTCTTGATATATCTATGAAAAATGGGTATAGACGTGAGAAAAACAACTATTTAAATGATCTTTATATGTTAGGGTTTAAGGCTAACTATAGTGTAATGAATAGTTGGGAAGTTTTTGGACAGTATCAGTGGTTAGTGGATCGTGCTAATGAGGATGTTTTAAGTGGAGCTATCTTTGGAGTTTATAAAAATATAGATAGAAACATGAAGCTAGGAGGGGGATATAACTTCTCTGGGTTCAAGGACTCTTTGGGAGAACAGGACTATAAAACTACGGGATGGTTTTTAAATATAATTGGGACTATGTAAAAATTGAGGTAAAATTCACTAAATATAGTTAACATTTGAAAAATTCACGAAAAACTGATAATATATATATGAGGTGATTTTTATGAATTTTAAAGATTATTTAAAAGAAAAAGGAATTTCTTTATTGAAATTATCCAAAGATACAAGGATTCCATACTCTACTTTAGTTAGTGGAATTGAAAAGCCAGAGAGTATGAGAGTTGAAAATCTCTATAAAATATCACAATATCTAGATAAAACTTTAGATGAAGTTTTTAAAATTTTAAATGATAAAGAGGAAAAGACTTTAGCAGATATATTAAAAGAGCAAAAGAATATGAAACTAAAAGGAAATATATATCACTATACTCAAATAAAGTTTGCATATAATACCAATAGAATTGAGGGAAGTAAACTAAGTGAAGATGAAACTAGATTTATTTTTGAAACAAATACCCTTATTTCAAAAGATGAGACACAGAATGTGGATGACATTGTAGAGACCGCAAATCACTTTTATCTTTTTGATTATATGCTTGATAAAGTAGATGTTGGTTTGAGTCAAGATTTAATAAAAGAGTATCATAAAATACTGAAGAGTGGAACTGAGGATTCTAGAAAAGGTTGGTTTAAAGTAGGAGAGTATAAATCTTTACCAAATGAGGTTGGTGGAAAGGAAACTGCGAAACCAAAAGATGTTGAAAAAGAGATAAAAAAACTTTTATTATGGTATAGTTCTTTAGAAACTGTAACATTTAAAGATATAGTGGAATTTCACTATAGATTTGAGAAAATTCACCCTTTTCAAGATGGAAATGGAAGAGTTGGAAGAGCTTTAATGTTTAAAGAGTGTTTAAAGAATAATATTGTTCCTTTTATTATAGAGGATAGTTTTAAAGCTTTTTACTATAGAGGGCTTTCAAACTATGAAGAGGAGAAAGGATTTCTAGAAGAGACTTGTTTAGCTATGCAAGATAATTATAAAGAAGTTATAAAAAAATTTTTAAATTAAAAAAAGAGAGATTTCGGGGAAGGGGCCGAAATCTCTCTTCTTTTGTTTATCTGAATTTATTGAAAAGCCATAAAACTACAATGGCTCCAAAAGCTGCAGTAAAGATACTACCAATATTTAATCCATGAACAGAACCAATACCGATAATACTACCTAAAAATCCTCCAACGAAGGCTCCAATAATACCAAGTATCATAGTGGCAATTATACCTCCACCTTGAATACCAGGCATGATGAACTTAGCTAAAGCACCAGCTAAAATACCAAGGATGACCCATGTTAAAATTCCCATTTTACAAACCTCCTTCTAAAATAGTTCTATTTTCTAATCATTTATTCTGAGATACTTAAAAATAAATAACCATTGAGAAAGGGGAATTATGATACAATGAAAAGGGTTTAAATGGGTTTAAAATGAAAAGTAGAAATTAAGGGAGAATGCATGAAAAGAACAACGGGATTATTATTTTTACTATCACAACTGGTTTTAGCACAGGAGTATTGGAATAGAATTCCATATCCAATGAATCGTTGGGGTGTATCAGTTATGGGAGTAGATCAAAAGGAAAAAGGAGATTTAAAAAGTGCTAGTGTAAATGGTATTGAAATAGGTGGAAAGATACCAAATGCCAATGTAGACTTTTTAAATCCTCACGATATGGAAGTTGACGCTAAAGTTCAGCTAGTGAAAGTAGATTATTTTATATTACCATTTTTAAATATCTATGGAATAGCTGGAAAGTTAGAAGCTGAAGCTAAGTTTGATTTAGGTAGAGGAAGCTTTAACTTTGATAGTACTGGAAATAAATTTCATGATACGATACTAGGAAACTTTGCAGATAAAATATCTGGAGTTATGCCTAAAAATTTTCATATAAAACAAAAATCAGAGGGGAAACTTTTTGGTGGAGGAGCCTTAATAGCTGGAGAGTATAAAAAAGTTTTTACTTCATTACAATATACTTATATTAAGATAGAGATGGATGGAGATGTTGCAGCAAAAAGTGCAGAGGTAGCAGCAGCAAGACTTGGATATGTTGTATATAGAGATAGCAACTACTCAATAACACCATATTTAGGTGCATCATATCAAAAAACAGATAGTGAGATTTCAGGAGTTATTCCAAGCACAACTTTAAATTATAAGTTTCAAATGGATTTAGAAGAGGTAACTCCATCAGCTGGAGTTTTTACAGTTATAAAAAATAATTTCACAGTTTTATTAGAATATTCATTTGGAGATAGAAAAACTTTAGCCATAGATTTAGGATATAGATTTTAATAGAAAAAAGATTTAATAGCAAGTTCCAGTATAAACTGTCAAAGGATGGTGATAAAATGCTAGGGCTTGTTTGTATGTTAGATGGAAAAGGCATGAAAAAGGGTGTTAATGCACTTAAAAATTTTAACTTGGAAAAAGTTAAAGAAGCAGCACTATTTAATTTAGATTACACTTTAGAATGTATAAAGTTTTGCTTGAAAAATGGATATATCTATAGGGTTTCGTCCTCTGTGATTCCATATCCTAATCTTTGGAATTGGAAAGAGGATAAAGATATTTTAGAAAAACTAAAAATTATAAAAGAACATAGTTTTAAAATAAGACTTATAATTCATCCAGATCAGTTTGTGGTATTAAATAGTGATAATTCGGAGGTCATTGAAAACTCCTTGAAAATACTTAAAAATCAAGTAGATTTTGCAAAATTAGCAGGAATAAGCGATTTAGTTCTTCACATTGGGAAAAAGGAGAGAGTATATAAATTTATTGAAACATATAATCGTTTAGATAAGGATACAAAAAAATATTAGTTTTGGAAAATTGTCATTATTATAAAGTTAATGAAGTGTTAGAACTATGTGAAAGACTAGGAGTAGGAATGGTTTTAGATGTACATCATGCAAGGGTTACAAAGGATGAAAACTATGAAGTTGAAGCTAAAAAAAAAGAGAAAGCATTGAAAAAAATTGTAGATACGATAGATATAAAAAATATAAAATAGAAAAGAGATTAAAGTTTAGTTAGAAACCTTAATCTCTTTTCCTTTATTTTAAACTATCTTAACAGGACAAATTTTATACTCAGGTGTTTTGGAAAGAGGTCCTAAGAAGTCACTTTCAATAAGTTCATTAACCAAAGCACTAGAGAAATGGAATGGTACAAAAACTACTCCATCTTTAATTCCGTCACGCTGTTTTATCTTAACATTAATCTCACCACGACGCGATTGAATTTTTACCATATCTCCATTCTTCTTAGAAAGTGCAGCCATTTGAATTGGATTCATCTCAACATAAGGTTCAGGACATTTTTCATTTAGTCCCTCAACTTTACCAGTCATAGTTCTAGTGTGGAACTGATAAAGCACTCTTCCAGTTGAAGGATAGTAAGGGTATTCTTCGTGGATGACTTCTACAGAGTTAACTAACTCCACGGGAATCAGTTCGAATTTTCTTTTTAAATCAGAAAGGTCTTCATATAAAAATTCAGTTCCTTTTCCATCAATAACTGGCCATTGAAGTCCCTCTTTTTCTAGCATAGCATAGTTATATCCATTATAAAGTGGAGTGACTTCACAAAGTTCATTAAAGATAGCCTCGGGAGTTCGATTAGTTTGTTTATACCCCATTCTATCCATAAGTTCTATTATTATATCTAAATCCGTCTTAGCTTCACCAGGTGGTGTTACAACTTGTCTAACTCTTTGAACTCTTCTACCAGTATTGGTAAAAGTTCCAACTTTTTCAGCAAAACATGTAGCTGGCAGAACAACATCAGCCATTTGGGCAGTTTCAGTTAGAAATATATCTTGAACAACAAAGAAATCCAATTTTTTAAGAGCTTTTCTAACATGGTTAACATTAGGGTCAGTCATAAGTGGATTTTCTCCCATAACATATAAAAACTTTATTTCTCCTTCAGCGATTTTATCTATTATCTCTACGATTGTTATTCCAGCGAATGGAGAGAGATTCTCGACATTCCAGTATTTTTCCATTTTTTCTCTAACCTTAGGATCATCAACTTTTTGATATCCCGAATAGATTTCTGGAAATGCACCCATATCACAAGCCCCTTGAGCGTTGTTTTGTCCTCTTAATGGATTTACCCCTCCTTTTTCCTTACCAACGTTTCCACAAATTAGAGCTAGATTTGAAAGAGAGATAACGTTATCTGTTCCGTTTATATGTTGAGTATTTCCCATTCCTAAATATATTGAAGCAACATCACTGGCATATATTCTTGCCGCTTTGATAATATCATCCGCTGAAACTCCACAAACTTTTGCGGCGTATTCAGGAGTATAGTTTTTAACACACTCTTTTACCGCTTCAAAGCCAATAGTATTATTAGCCAGGTACTCTTTATTATGAAGATTCTCTGAAATAATAACATTAATCATAGCGTTGATTAGAGCTATATCAGTTCCGGGATTTATTTTAAGGAATACATCAGCAATTTCAGAAATATCAATATCTCTAATATCTATGATTATAAGTTTAGCTCCATTTTGTACGGAATGTTTAATCTTAGTTCCTAAAACTGGATGAGATTCTCTTATATTTTCACCACTAATTAGAACAACCTTTGATTCAAAACCTTCACTAACACTATTTGACATAGCTCCATATCCTAAAGTTTTTCCCAAAGCTGCAGATGATGAACTATGACATAGACGAGAGCAGTGATCTACATTATTTGTTTTTATAACACCTCTAAAAAATTTTTGATATAGGTAGTTTTCTTCGTTTGTACATTTGGCGGATGAAAAAGCCGCAATTCCCTCGTTATTATATTCTTTCATGGTAGAACTTAATTTTTTAGTGATTAAAGTTAAAGCTTCATCCCAACTAGCTTTTCTAAAAACACCATTCTCTTTTATAAGGGGATGAGTTAAACGATCGGGATGATTTATAAATGAGTATCCAAATTTTCCTTTAACACAAAGAAGTCCAGCGTTAGGTTTAACCAAAACAGGGTGAGCGGCAACAACAGTATTGTCTTTAACTTCAAAGTCAATTTGGCAGCCAACTCCACAGTATCCACAAGTTGTTTTTACCATTTTTGTTTCCCAGTGCCTAAACTCATTTTTATATTTTTGAAGAAGTCCAGCAGTTGGACAAAAACTCACGCAGTTACCACATGAAGCACAAGTAGAATTATTGATATTATCAGCTTTATTTACCCAAGTATGTATTTTTCCATTGGTAGTTTTTAATTTTAAAGCATGATTACATTGAAGGTTTCTACAAATCTCAGCACATTTTCCACAACCAATACATTTATTGGGATCTATTTGAAAAAATGGATTGGAATCATCAATTTCAAAAAGATTTGGGTTATTTGGAATGGTTTTATCTATTCCATATTCATAGCAGTATTTTTGAAGTTCACATTGTCCTGCTTTTTGGCAAACAAGACAGTTAACATAGTGATTATCGATATAGTTTTGGAGTATTTTTCTTCTGTTTTCAATAACTTCAGAGGTTTGGGTATCTATAATCATTCCTTCAATAGGAAGAGTCTTGCAACTCTTTGTGATAGTTCCATCAATTAAAACAGAGCACATTCCACAAATTCCAAGTTTTCTTTCGAATCTTTCATCGTTACAAAAAGTTGGAATATTTAAATCCAATGATTGTAAAATATCTAGAACAGGTAATTTTTCATCAACTGAGTAATTTTTTCCATCAATAGTTATATTAACCATTAAAATCCTCCTTAAGTTTATTTGGGTTTAAACTTTATAAATAGGAACAGAACAATAAAAGCGCCAATTACAGATAGAAAAAGACTTCCAAGATTAAGACCAGTAATTGATCCTATCCCAAAAACGCTACCTATAAAACCACCGACCAATGCTCCAACAATTCCAAGAATTGTAGTAGCAACAATTCCAGCTGTATATACTTCTGGTACCATAAGCCTAGCTAATGCTCCAGATAAGAGTCCTAAGATAATCCATGAAAATAATCCCATAGAACAAACCTCCTGCAAATATATTTTTATTATGATTTATATTCGTCAAAAAGTAAAAATTTCTTTTAAAAAATCTATAAATTTACGAGAATTCACGTTGAAGAACTTATAAGTGTGAAGAGTTTGATTTTCTATATAAAATAGGATATAATAAAATAAAAAATGGAGAGAAAAATGCCAATAATAAAAAAGATGTCCAATGAATATTTAGATGATTTATTAGTTAGAATGGCACATCATTCAACAGCAATTGAAGGGAATACACTAACACAAGCTGATACTTTATCAATTTTAATATATAATTATATTCCTCGTGATATGACAGAACGAGAGTACCATGAAGTTAAAAATTATAAAAAAACTGTTGATTTTTTATTGAGTAACGAAGAGGAGATGTCTCCCAAATTGATAAAATCCTATCACAAGGAGATTATGCAAAATTTAGCAGACGATAATGGAGAATTTAAAAAAATATCCAATATAATATTAGGAGTAGATTTTGAAACTTCAAAACCTTATCAAGTCCCATACTTACTACAAGAATGGTGCGATAACTACAATTTCAGAATGAAAAATTCTAAAACAATTGAAGAAAAAATTGAGATAATAATTGACCAGCACATTAAATTTGAAAAAATTTATCCTTTTAGTGATGGGAATGGAAGAACTGGGAGAATTTTGATGATAGATAGTTGTATAAAAGAAAATATTCCCCCGTTCATAATTACAAAAGAAGAAAAGGGAAAGTATATAAATTACTTAACCACAGAAAATGTAAAAGATTTCACAAAGTGGGCTATATCTTTATCTAAAATAGAACTTGAGAGGATGGAAAAATTTTTAAATAAAGAAAAAGTTCAACTAATTTCTGAAAAAGATAATTGGTGAAAGTTCAAATTTTCCAATTTAGCTAGGTAAGTTTATAAAAAATTATCTAGATTTAATATTTAAGTAAAAAGCTGGTGAGAATAACAGAGTGAATCTTCATTTATTCAAACCAGCTTTATTTTTATTGATTAATTTTAGTTATAGGTGTTTTAACTAATAATGATTAAAAAGTTTCCAATAAAAAATCTAAAAGTTTTAAATGTTTAACGCCTTGAATATTGTCTTGAAAAAATTCATCCATGGTTATAACAAATTTTGGGTAATGATCTTTAATTTCTAAAAGAGGAGAGAACTCTCGTTGGATCGTTTCTTCAGAAGACATTTTATACGCAACTTGAATATAGATTTTTTCCTCTTTCCTTTCAGCAATAAAGTCAATCTCTTTATCATTAAGTTTTCCAATGTATACATTGTATCCTCTTCTTTTTAGTTCTAAATAGATTATATTCTCTAAAATACCTGAAATATCTCTATCTTTAAATCCCATTACAGCATATTTTAAAGAGGGATCCCCTAAGAAAAATTTTTCATTAGTTTGAAGAATTTTCTTTCCTTTAAGGTCATATCTTGATACTTTTTGGATTATAAATGCAGCCTCAAGCATTATTAAATAATTATAAACAGTATTTAAATCCACTTTTCTTTGTTGACTTTTAAAATAATCAGCAATTTTTTTAGCAGAAAAAGTATTCCCTATGTTATCAAATACAAATTTTACTATTCGATCTAAGAGTTCTATATTTCTAATATTATTTCTTTGAATAATGTCTCTTAAAACTATAGACGAATAGATATCATAAATAATTTTATATGCATCATCTGGTGAATATTTAGAAGTATGTACAACTGGAAATCCACCTAATCTAATGTAGTGTTCTAATTCTTTTTCTAAGGGGAGAATGTCTTCTTCACCAACTTCTTTTTTAAATAAAAGATGTTCTTTAAAAGAAAGTGGATATATTGAAATTTCTATATAACGCCCAGCTATATATGTTGCAAGCTCAGAAGATAATAATTTAGAATTTGAACCTGTTATGTAGATATCAATATTAAAATCTACCAGAAACGAATTTATAGCTTTTTCCCAATCCTTAACTTCTTGAATTTCATCTAAGAAAAGATAATACTTTTTTTTATTTTTTATAAGTGAAGAAATCTCTTCGTATAAAGTAGAGGCATTCTCAATATAATCATATTTCATTGATTCAAAACTTATAAAAATAATATTTTTTTCTGAAACGCCACCTTCAATAAATTCATTTCTTAATATTTGTAAAATAGCCGATTTTCCAGATCTTCTCATTCCTGTTATTACTTTTACAAAGGGTTTATCTACATAAGGTCTTATTTTTTTTAAATACATTTCTCTTTTAATCATAATCGACCACCTCTGGTATATTATAACCTTAAATAGATATAAAATCAATATAATTTTTAGGGTTATAACCCTAAAAATTATATTGAATTATAAAGTTTTATAGGTTATAACCCAAAAATAGATTTGATAGTGTGAAATTTTATTTTATTGATTAATTTTAGTTATAGGTGTTTCTACTCCAGCTCTATCTTTAATAGATAAGCCTGTTATTTTTTTACCTGCTAATTCTTTTAAAGGTATGTTGATTTCTTGTCTATCAGATTTTTTATCTCTTCCAACAACTTTTAAGATTTCATCTCCTGAATAGATTACATAGAATCTTGAATCATTAGAAATTTTATCTGTAAATGTCAGGGTAACAGAATCCTTTGAATTTTGCATTTTTATATTTTCAATAGGTAATGTACTTTGCTTATCCAGCCATGGTTTAGCTGGAACTAAAACTTTTTTGTTAAAGTAATTACTTTTTAATAGTTTTATATGCGCATTTTGAGCTGTAATCCCGGGTTTATTTTCAGGATTTTCCATCTCTAGTAAACTAGTATAACCAAAAAAAGCGCTTCCTTTAATATTTTTATAATTGTTATTGAATTTTAATTGATTAGCAATCTCTTCAGGATTTTGCCAATGTTTAGCCCAGCCAGCATTCATATGTTTATAATTAGCATGGCCAATATAAAGATGAGTTCTAGAATTTTCTGCTACATTGTTCCACCAAGAAGTGATTTCTCCATATGGTGCAGCTGGTTGCGTAAATTCCCAATAAACTTGAGGGATGATATAGTCAATATTTTCTTCAACAACCCATTTTCTAGTATCTGCATAGATATCTCTATTGGCAGCTGTAGAAGCGATAGGAGTATTTGTACCTAAACTGTTTTCCTCTTTATGCTCCCAAATACCAAAGGGACTAATACCCCATTGAATAGATTTATTATTTTGCTTATTATAGTTGTCAATAGTATCTTTAACAGCTATAACCATTAGGTCATTATTAGATTGTCTCCATTTTTTTATATCGTTAAAACCTCTAGAATTTTCCTTAAAAGTTTTTTCATCTTCTAAATTATCACCAAAATATGAGGTAACCTCATTTCTAGTAACTTTGTACGGATAGAAATAGTCATCAAAATGAATAGCATCAACATCATATTTGTTGATAAATTCATTGACAGTACCTGTTATATGTTCAATAGTTTTAGGATTTCCAGGATCTAAATATAGTTTTTGGTCAAACATATATGTTAAATCTTGGTTTTGTCTTGCAAAGTTATTAGAACTCAATTTTTCAATCTCTTTGTCATAAGTTGTATCAGGAATATACTTGTGACTTACTCTATATGGATTGAACCAAGCATGAAATTCCATACCTCTTTTGTGAGTTTCTTCTATCATCCAATTTACTAAATCAAAATTATTAGCCCACTCTGGTTTTTGTCCTTGAACTCCAGTTAACACATGAGACCATGGTCTGTATTCAGATTCATATACAGCGTCTAAAGTAGGACTTACTTGAAATATAACAGTATTAAAATTCATCTGTTCGTGATTATTTAAAATTTCAATCCAATCCTCTTTCAACTCTTCAACAGAGTTACGAATTTTACCATTTACAACTTTTGGATAGTGAAGATTGTCAACTGTTGCAACCCAAGTTGTTCTCATCATCTCTTTAGGTATTTCGTAACTTTTTGGAATTGTAACTGATTTGTCTAAAGATTTTGTATCAATTAAAACATTTTCTGTCGAATAAATAATTTTTCCATTGTTATCAATCTCTTTAAAAACTTTTAGCTGCTGTTGTTCTCCAGCAACTAAAGAGGATGTTAGAGAAACTAATGAAATAAAAGTTAAACTTTTTATTAATTTCATAGTTGGTCTCCTATTGATTAACTTCGATTATATCGGATTCGTTGTGTAGTCGATCAACAGAGCTTATTCTGATATTTGTAAGATTATTGCCTAAGTTATAACTAAAATTATTGTTTCTCAAACGTGGGACAGTATCAATAATTTCGTCACCGTTGTATATAACATAGTACGTAGAATCATTTTTACTATCATCTTTCCAAGTAAGAATCCCATTTTTTAGTTTTATATCGATAGGGGCTTCAGGGGCGATATTATCAATCCAAGGCATAGTAGGAATCAAAGATTTTTTAGTATATATATCAGTAATTAAAGATGTCTTTATATTTTGGTTGTTATTAACAAGATTTTTTAAACCATAATGCATACTTCCGGAAACTCTTTCGGAAGTTCGATTATATTTAATTTGGTTTGGAACTTCCTCAGCTCCCCATTTTTCATTGCTTCCAATTTTATATGCTCCTTGCCCAATATACAGGTGAACATTGTCGTTTTCAGTAACTTCTTTAGACCACCAATCGATTAGTCCAGCGTATGGAGCAACTTTTAAATCAAATTCCCAATAGATTTGAGGAGTTATATAATCAACCCACCCCATTTTAATCCATTTTCTAGTATCAGCATAGAGAGAATCGTAGTTACTATGCCCAGCAGATGTATTAGAGCCAGTTCTATCGACGGAAGCATTTCTCCAGACTCCAAAAGGACTAATTCCATATTTAACATAAGGTTTTACTTTTTTTATAAGTACTGAAGTTTCTTTTACAAATGTATTTACGTTTTCTCTTCTCCATTTTTCTTTAGAAAAAGAAGTTCCTGAGGCTCTAAAAGATTTATCGTCAAGAAAAGGAAGAGGATTTCCATTAACGATAGTTGGATATGGATAGAAATAGTCATCCATATGAACTGCATCTAAATCATAATTTTTTACAACGTCCAAAATAATTTTTTGTGTAAATTTTTTAGCTTCCGGATTACCAGGATCATAATATAATTTACCGTCATATTCAATAACCCAATCAGGATTTTTTTTAGCAATATGGTTTTCTGATAGAGTAGCTCCTTTTGTGGCTGTTATTCTATATGGATTGAACCAAGCATGAAATTCTAAATTTCTTTTGTGGGCTTCTTCAATCATAAAAGCTAAAGGATCATATCCAGGATCTTGATTCTCAATTCCTGTTAAATATTTAGACCAAGGTTCATCTGTAGGAGTACTATAAAATCTATCAGCTGTGGGTCTAATTTGGACAATAACGGCATTCATATTCATGGATTTTATTTCGTCAAGAAGTTTTATTAATTCATTTTTTTGGTCTTGTACAGAAAGCCCTTGAGTAGAGGGCCAGTCAATATTAAAAACAGAAGCAATCCAAGCAGCTCTAAGTTCTCTTTTAGCAGATGGAGCCGTTTTTGGAATAGAAATATCTTTATATTTAATTGTTTCTGTAGTATTTCCCAAAACAGAAATACTAGCTAAAAAAGTTGAAATTAAAATTTTATTTTTTAAACTCATATTACTCTCCTTGATTATATTTAAAACGTATATTTAGCTCCAAAAGAAAGAGTGTTGTTACTATAGGATGAATTGTCAGAAAACTCATAAGCTCCGTTTATACTAAAAGCTTCAGTCCATTCACAATCAAATCCTAGTGAAGCTTTTAGAGTATTTTTACCAATTTCTAATTCAGGAATAGAGAAGCTAACATCATTACCAATATCTATGAAACTGGCATCGGCTGCTTTTCTTTCTGAGAAATTAGAGATATAAGCTAAATCAGCAGACCATTTCCAAGAATTATATTTAGTTTGAAGATTTAACCCAAGGATGCCTCTACCTGTAGAAAATTTATTCTTTTTAACAGCTAAATCTAAATATGTATCCTCTGTCTTTTTTTCTTGATAGGCATCTCTAGTAATAGTTAAGTGTTGATATGAAGCATATGGATAAAGAAACGATGATTCCCCAAAAGATTTGACATATCCGAATTCAACACCAAATTTTGTTATGTTAGAATCGAAGTTAGAAGTTAATTCTCTAAAAGTATTGTTATCTGTATCAATAACTTTTCTACTTAAGTCATGTTCATTATTAGATATTCCAGCACTAACATTTCCTAACCAATTTTTATAATTATAGTTTAAATAGGTATTGAAAGCATACGTTTTAACATCTTCATTGCTATCTCTAATATTTGGTTTTTGAGAAGTTCCTGCATTTGCGCCATCCTTATAATCAACGTCAGATGAAAGTTGTCCAAAAGTAGCTCCAAGAGTTAGATTAGAAGTTAATTCTTTAGCTCCTCCAACTAAAAATCCAACAGAACTATATTTATAATCTTGGTTATTTCCCGTGTAGTCTCCAATCATTCCTAAAAATTCAGCAAATATAGGTTGTTGCGTTTTCCCATTTCTCATAGCTTGAATTTTTGAATTTCGAAGTATCTTAGAACCAGCTGAATCAATTAAATCCATAGCTAATTCGTTAAGGTTAGATTGAGGATAATTGTTAATACTTTGGTTGTATCCTCCTACCAAAGTAGGTCCATTAGCTTGAATTAAATTTAATTTCAGTTGTCCATCTTCAAAACTCCAATTATAACTTAAATTATAAAGTGAATCTTGCCAAGACGGTGAACCAACTATATTAGTAGATATCAATCCAGCTGCAATAGAATTATCCATAGCTTCTTGAATAGAGTCTGAAGTTGAGAAGTCTTGATTTAGATTTAAAATAGATAGATTTATAGTCGTTTCTTTTGATATCAAAGTAGATCCTTTTATATTAATATTTAATTTTCCACCTTCAGAAATCTGTAAATCATTGGCATAAACAGATGAAGAATATCTATTGTCAGCATCAATTGCTAAATTTAAAACTCCACCTTCAGAAATTGTGATATTTCCATCAGCATTGAACAAATCTGTGATAACTGATGTATTGTGTGCGTTTAAATTAATAACATTCGAAATGTTCCAGTTCCCGCTTTCGGCAACAAGAGCTTCGAATCCACTGACTTCATTTGAGATTGTTCCATCGGTTTCAGTAGTATCTTTTAGAATCAAAGCATCCATAGAGTTAAGACCTCCGGATAGCTTACCATTGATTTGGGAGCTTGAATCGATAGAAACTTTTCTATACTCAGTGTTATCAAAGATATCGTCGGATAATTTAACTGCATAAGTGGCATTTACTATAGAATTTTGTCCAATATTTATAGTATTCCCAAAAGCGTAAATCGCATTTAGAGCAGAAGTTGTAAAATCTACATCATTTACAGTCAAAACACTGCCAGATTGTGTAGTAATAAGAGCACTTAAATCAGAAGTTTTTAGTAGTGAACTAGGAGAGTAAGACAATATTCTAGTTCCATTTAAAGTAACATCTTGGTCAGCTAAAACATTTAAAAGAGCATTTTCTCCAGCAATAGCATTTATTTGAGCATTATTAGAAACTCCTGTAGTTAAGTTTAAACTAAATTTATTGATAGTCTGTGCCCCGTTTAGATCATCAGCACTCATATTTCTATCAGTACCTTCGGCAATAACACCTCCAGCAGAAATCACTATTCCTGTATCCTTGTTATAAATCATGCCGTCATCATTTGCGATATTATCGATATTAACGTTTCCAGAAATAACAACGATACCATTATTGGTAGCTTTAGATTCATCTGTACTAATATTTCCATTCCAGTCTTCAATTCTTATAGCATAAGCTTCTCCACCAACTACATTAGAGGAATAACTGACATCTAAAATTCCGTTATTTATAGCACTAGCATTACCTGTAAGGTATATTCCAGATACTTTTTCAGGAATAGTTCCACTAATAGAGCCAGAATTATTGTAATTAACTGTAACAACACCATTATTAGTTGTAGTACCACTAGCTTGTAGACCAGAAACTAAGAAGTTTGCTGTACCACTTGGATCATTTCTGATGGAACCAGAATTATTTACATTGACTGTAACAGATTTATTATTTTCAACAAATTTACCTTTTATTCCAGCAATTGTAGAAACTGCCGAACTACTTGTAGGTGTAGAGGATAAAATGTCACCAGTGTTACTGATAGTAAGAGTAATCTCTCCATTATTAATAGTATTTCCAGTTGTTTGAGAATCACTTCCAAGTATTCCATATGCAGCAATGGATGTTCTAGAGGCAAAGTTATTCAAAGTTAAATTAATATTTCCAGAATTTTCAACACTACCTTTAGTTGAAATACCTCTTATATCCAATCCTCCCCAACCACTGCCATCAGGTTTAGCGGCTTGATTACTGTTTGCTATTATAGTTATATTTCCAGAATTAGAAAGAGTGTTACTAGGATTGTATGTACTTTCAGTCGTTAAACCATATATCTTTCTACTATATTGCCCGCCTATAAATTCAGCAGTGATGTTTCCAGTATTTAAAATATTAGATGTACTTGAAAAGTGGATATACCCTTGTCCCTCCGTAGTTGTTGGATTTAGTGTAGCGCCAGTGATTACTACATTCTCACTATTAGTATTTCCAGATGGAGTTATAGCAGCTGTAGCACCATAAGCGATATTGTTACCTATGCATATGGCTACAATAGTAGCTGTGGATAGCTCTATTTTATTTTTTAAAAATCTTTTTAATAAACTTTCGTATTTATTAAGCATTTAATCCTCCCCAAAATTTAGCATTGTATTCTATTTAAAAGTTTTATAAGTATTACATCTATTAGTCCAACCAGGAAGCCACCTATTTTCCCCTCTTTCTTGTGGAGAGTTTTTGACTCTGTTAGTTAAAACAACAATTGAAGTTCTTGAAAAATCATCCAATGCAGCTTGCCCAGTTTGAGTTCCCTTCATTTCTTCTAAAACTTGTAATAATCCCCAGCCTTGACCTTTGTATCTTTCAGTAATCATAACACCTTCACCTTTAAAATTAACGTAGTCAATTAAAGGATATAGTCCATTTGTAGACATAGCCATTCTTTTAAATTGTTCCTGAACATGTTTTTTATTCTCTGTTTTTTCTAACATTTTAGCTAAAGCTGCGGTTAAACGGACTCTAAAAATATACGTAACCTGAGTGTCTTTTGTATTATTGAAAAAGTCTATAAGCTCCTTAAATTCAGGTGTGTTTCGTTTGGATTCCATCTCAGCTTTATTTTTCCAAGGGGCGTGAGCGTTATCAGCTAAAATTTTAGGTAATTTAATACCTCTTTGGATATAGTACTGTTTCAATTTTGGTAAACTTTCATCGAAAGGTCCATTGTATCCAGCAGGATACAAAATAAAATGACCTATTCCCAGTGATGGGAAGTCTTCTCCATCATTCCACCAAACTAGTTTTTCTGGTTTTGAACTAGCTTCATTAAAGAATATTTGATCTCCTATTTTTGTTAATTCTTCTTTTGAGATATCAAAATTAACAGAACTTGATTTAGAAGTTGTTGATTTAGTAGGAGTAGTTGTTGTACTAGCTGTATTTGCATAAGTGACTATTGATAAAATTAATGACAAGATAAATAATGTATTTTTCATAAATTAATCCCTCCATTTTTATATGATTTGTTAATTAAAATGTATAATTAAAACTCCAATCAATATTATAAAGATTTTCTTTTCTTGTTTTTCCGATAGTTACACCAGGATCGCCAGTAGAAAGATATTTTTCGGAGTCAGCTCTCATATGAGCATCTATTCTAAACGACAGTCCACCACCAAAAGAATGTCCAAGAACAAATCCATATCTAGGTCTTTCTCCTCTTCTAATTTCACTCATATCTCCTGTTGTAGGTAACATAGTTATCCAATCTCTATCCTTAATTGGTAATCGCACATACGGCGATAAAGTTGTTTTTTATTAGGAAGTTTATATGAATATCTAAATAATATAAAATGTTCTTTGTTGAGAATAATTCTTTTTAAATCTTCTTCCACATAAAGATATTCAACTCCAAAAGTTTGATTTTCTGTTAATTGATATCTAGTTCTGAAGTAGTATTGTAAAATTTTACTTGTTTCAGTTGTTTCAACGTTCCAATTATAGCCAGCAGGTCCATTGGGGTTTTTATCAAAAATATCCCAAGTTAATCTATGATCTATAATTCTTAGAGTTGTAGATAGAGCTACATTTAACTTTGGAATAGGATCAAAAGAAACGGCTGGAGCAAACCAATATTCGTATCTTCTTTGATGTCCTCTGTGATAATTAACATACGAGCTATTAATATCAACTAGTCTAAGTGGAGTAGATTCAGTATGGTTTCTAAACCCTATTCTTCCCCCATATCTAAATGGCATACTTAGAAGTGTAGTAGGCTTCATATAAGTAACACCAATATCAAACTTCTGTATTTCTTTTTTAGATTCTCCAGACCAGATTGTTTGGCTGTAATATCCATCAAATAAAAAATGACTACCTTTTTTTTGAGTTGTGAATCCAATTCTAGGAGATATAGTATGACTATTGTCATTATATCTATAATGTTGAGTTGATGTGAGCTCGTCTTCAGCACCGAATGATAAGGTTGTTCTGTAGGCTGACCCAGAGCTACTGTTCATCGGAGTGTTCATATATTTTTCTAATGCACTTTCTAAATAAGAAATTTCCTTTTTTAACTCCAAAACTTTTGGATTTGTTTCAGCTTCTTTTTCTTCAGCTTCTAAGTCATCAAAAATATCCAAAACAAAAGATTCGGTATTGGCGTCTTCCCCCGCAACATTAGCATAACTTCCAGTTGAAATTAAAAGAGATGCTACTAAAAATAAAAAAAACTTTAATTTTGTCAAAATAAATCCCTCCTTAAAATCCTAAACGAATGAAAATTTTTTTCATTTTAATTCGCTAGATATTTATACTATAACTTTTACAAAAAATCAACTATAATGTTTGTTTTATTTTTATTTTATTCTTTTATAGCACAAAATATGTTTAATTAAATAAAAATATTGACAAATTTTTAAAAAAATAGTAAAAGTAATATAGATGAAAAATAAAAAATGTAAAATTTTTTCATAAAATTGGAGGATAAAAAATGAAAATATTATTAGTTTGTTCAGGTGGAATGTCAAGTGCAATGGTTGTAAAAGCTTTAGTAAATGAAGGAAAAAAAGAAGGATTAGAGATTGTATCTAAAGCTGTTGGAACTGGAGAGTTTGAAGCGGAATTAAAAAATGGATGGGATGGGGCTTTAGTGGCACCACAAATCAGACATAAAATAGATGAGTTTAAGGGACTTGGAAAGGAGAATGATGTTCCAGTAGAAGTTATTGAAACTAAAGGATATAGTCCATTGGGTGGAAAGTTTTTACTTGCTCAAGTTAAAGAGATGTTGAAATAAAATAAAACAGGGGAGATAAAATAAATGGATAAATTTTATACGGCAATTGAAAATGTTTTTATGAAGCCGATGACGAAATTAGCTGAACAAAGACACTTAAAAGCAGTGAGAGACGGTATGGTTTCAACTATTCCACTGACAATTGTAGGCAGTTTCTTTTTAATAATAGCTTCTCCGCCAGTGCCAGCAGCATGGAAAGAAAGCGTGGGAATGTTTATGTGGATTCAAAAGAATATTGGAGATATTCTAATACCTTTTAGAATTACAATGGGATTAGTAGCGGTTTATGCCACTTATAATATTGGTTATAGTTTATCTAAAAGTTATAAGTTAGATGGAGTTTCGGGAGGAACACTGTCTTTAGTTGCATACTTTATGACTATAATTCCATCTATTGCCACTTCAAATACTGGAGAGGGATTAGGATTTGTTTTACCTATGAGCAAACTTGGTGGAGCAGGTCTTTTTGTAGGAATAGTGGTATCCATAATTGCTGTGGAAATTTTAAGATTCTTTAAAGTAAAAGGAATTACAATAAATATGCCTGAAGGTGTACCAGAGTCAGTTGCTAGATCATTTGAGGCTCTTTTCCCTACAGTTGCAGTGGTCTTAATTGCGTGGATACTATTTGTAATATTAAAGTTAGATATTCATAATCTTTTTGCAAATATATTTAATCCTTTAAAAGGGATTGTTGATACTCCTGTTGGAGCAGTGGTAATGGTTATGTTAATAACACTATTGTGGACAGCTGGAATACATGGAGTTTCAGTAATTGGAGCTATGGCTAGACCAATTTGGCTTGAGATGTTAACAGCCAATGCTGATGCTATGCAAGCTGGAGATAAAGTTTTACCATATATTACTCCAGAGCCATTTTTCCAGTGGTTTATTTGGATAGGGGGATCAGGAGGAACATTAGGGTTGGTATTCCTACTTATATTTGCAAGATCTAAGTATCTAAAGGATTTAGGAAGAGCTACAATTTTACCGGCTATATTTAACATAAATGAACCTATTATATTTGGATTACCAATTATGTTAAACCCATTTTTCACAATACCATTTGTATTGGGACCAGTATTGGCAACAATAGTAACTTATACAGTTATGGCATTAAATTTAGTTTCAAGACCAGCTATATTAGCTCCTTGGACATTCCCAGCACCAATTGGAGCATACTTAGCAACAGGTGGAGATTTAAGAGCCGTTGCACTGTGTATTTTTAATATAGTTTTAATGGCAGCAGTTTATTATCCGTTCATGAAAGCTTATGATAAGAAAATGTCTGCACAAGAACTAGAAGAAGGAACAGGGGAGGAGTAAAAGATGTCAGTAATAGAGATGAGTGAAGAGTTAGAGGAGATAATATTTACTATAGTGGGACAAGCTGGAGAGTGTAGAGGATTAGCTTATGAAGCTTTAGCTGAAGCTGAAAAAGGAAACTTTGAAGAGGCAGGAATTAAGTTAAAAGAAGCTGAAGCAGCTATTCATAAAGCACATTATGTTCAAACAGACCTTATTCAAAAAGAAGCTGCAGGAGAGCCAACACCAATATCTATGGTATTTGTTCATGCTCAAGATCATTTGATGACTGCAATTTCTGAAAAAGAGTTAATTAAAAAAATGATAAAAATGTATGAAACTATGTTTAAAATGAATGAAAGATTAGAAAAATTAGAGAATAGATAGGAGATGTCATGAGAGAGTTAGGAATTTCAATATATCCAGGACATTCAGATGTTGAAAAGGATAAAGAGTATATAAAGTTAGCTTCTAAATATGGATTTACTAGAATATTTACGTGTTTATTATCTATTGAGGGAGATAAGGAAAAGATTGTTCAAAATTTTAAAGAAACAATTGCATATGCTAACTCTCTAGGATTTAAAGTTATAGCTGATGTAAGTCCAAGAATTTTCACTGATTTAAACATATCTTATAGCGATTTAAGTTTTTTTAAAAATTTAGATGCCTATGGAATCCGTTTAGATGTTGGCTACACTGGAAATGAGGAATCACTTATGACTTTCAATGAGCATGATTTAAAAATTGAAATCAATATGAGTAATGATACAAAATATGTGGATACAATAATGGACTATAAACCTAATAGAGATAATCTTTTAGGATGTCATAACTTCTATCCTCATGGTCATACAGGGCTGACAAGAAAGCATTTTAGAAAGTGTAATAAAAACTTTATGAAGTACGGACTGGTGACAGCGGCTTTTGTAAATTCACAAAATGCTACTTTTGGACCGTGGCCAGTGGATGAGGGACTGTGTACTTTAGAAGAACATAGATATCTACCTATAGAAGTGGCAGCAAAGGATTTATTTAAAGAGGGGATTGATACAGTTATAATTTCAAATTGCTATGCTAGTGAAGAGGAATTAAAAAAATTAGGGAAACTGAAAAGAACTATACTAGATTTATCTGTAACTTTAGTGGATAATATACCTGAAGTTGAAAAAAATATTGTATTAGATTTCTTACATTTTAATAGGGGAGATGTAAATGAAAATCTAATTAGATCAACTCAGTCAAGAGTAAAATATAAGGGGCATAGCTTTGAGGTATTCAATCCTGTGGATATAAAAAGAGGGGATATTATAATAGAGAGCTCTTTGTATGGGCACTATGCGGGGGAACTGCAAATAGCAAAAACTGATATGAAAAATACAGGGAAAACAAATGTTGTGGGAAGAGTTAAAGAGGATGAGATATATCTTCTTGACAATATAAAACCTTGGGAGAAATTTATATTAAAAGAGGTAAAATAATGATGTATATATTAGGTGTTGATGGCGGAGGAACAAAGACAACAGCTACTTTATATAGCAACGAAATGAAGGTTCTGGGACACTTTTTAGGGGGTCCCATGAACCTCCAAGTTGTTAGTGGGGATGAAGTAAAAAAAGTTTTTGAAGAGATGTTAAAACATTTTAATTTAGAGAGTAAAGATATAAAAATTGGAGTTGGTGCTGCTGGAGCAGGAAGACCAGAGGATATAGAGAAATTAAAAGGTATTTTAAAGGAAGTGGGATTTGAAAAATATGCTGTGAGTAATGACGCACATATAGGGCTTTTAGCTATTCATGGAAAAAATAATGGAATGATGATAATAAGTGGAACTGGGAGCATAGGGTTTGCTCTTAAAGATTCTATTTTATATAGAAAAGGTGGATGGGGACATATTTTAGGAGATGAAGGAAGTGGATATTTTATGGGTCTATCTCTTGGAAAAAAATTATTTCACTCTTTAGATAAGGATGAGATTTTTCCTGAAAAGATATTAGATGAAATTTTAGAAGCTACAAATAGTAAAAACAGTGGGGAGTTTTTAAAATGGGTCTATAGAAGCGATAAGGGAGAGGTTGCTAAGCTTTCTTCAATAGTTTTAAAAAATAGTGGATATAAAATATGCCAAGAGATTATAGTTGAAACGGTAACTGCTTTGACAAATTTAATACTTGATTTAAAAAGAGTTACAAATTTAAATTCTGTCGGTTTTGTTGGGGGGATTATAGAGAACGAGACTATTATTCGAAAAAATTTGTTGTTAGAGTTAAAAGCACTTGGAATAAAGTTTGTAGAGAGAAAATATACCAATGAATACGGAGCAACACTACTTTTAGAAGATTAATAAAGACCAGACTAAGTGGAGGTTTTAGCATGAATAAAAAATTAAAAATAGTTACAATTGGTGGTGGGTCATCTTATACTCCAGAGATTATAGAGGGATTTATTAAAAGAGCTGATGAACTTCCAATTGAAGAGATAGTTCTTGTGGATATAGAGGATGGAAAAGAGAAGCTAGAGATTGTGGGAAATTTGGCTAGAAGAATGGTAGCAGCTGCAGGTTTAGACTGGAAGATAACTTTAACTTTAGATAGGAAAGAGGCTTTAAAAGATGCAGATTTTGTGACAATACAGTTGCGTGTGGGACTTTTAGATGCTAGAATAAAAGATGAAAGAATACCATTATCTTTGGGAATGATGGGACAGGAAACAAATGGTGTTGGAGGAATGGCAAAAGCTCTTAGAACAATACCAGTTATTTTGGATATATGTAAGGATATAGAGGAACTATGTCCAGAAGCTTGGCTTATAAACTTTACAAATCCAAGTGGAATGGTAACAGAAGCAGTTTTAAATAACACAAAGGTAAAGTGTATAGGTCTTTGTAATGTTCCTGTGGGAATGATGAAAGCTGTAGAGGAAGTTTTAGGAAGTGACGATTTTATATTCCACGCTGTGGGATTAAATCACTATGTATGGGGAAAACATATATATTTTAAAGGCCGTGATGTGGTAAAGGAGATTTTGCCTAAACTTATGCTTTCAGAAAAATTCAATCCTAAAAACATAGATGTAACTCCATGGATACCTGAACAGATAGAGGAGATTGGAATGATGCCTTGTCCATATCATAAGTACTACTATATGAGAGGGGATATGCTAAAAAAACAGCTAAAGGATTATGAAGGGCATAAAACTAGGGCAGAGTTTGTTAAAGGTGTGGAGGATAAACTTTTTGAACTTTATAAAAATGAGGAGCTAAAAGAGAAACCAAAAGAGTTAGAAAATAGAGGTGGAGCTTATTACTCAGAAGCTGCGTGTGAATTAATATCTTCAATATATAACAATAAAAAAAGTTTAATGGTTGTAAACGTTCCAAATAATGGTATAATAAAATCACTATCAGACGACAGTGTCATTGAAACAACAGCCTATATAACAAGTTCAGGAGCTATACCACTATCAAGTTCACAACTTCCATTGTCAGCTCAAGGAGAGGTTGCACTACTTAAAACTTTTGAAAAACTAGTTATAGACGCTGCTATAAATTGCGACTATGGAAAGGCACTACAAGCTCTATCTATAAATCCATTGGTAGAAGGTGGAACTAAGGCAAAGACAGCTTTAGATATGGTGATAGATCAGAATAAAAAATATTTAAAAGGTTGGTAATATGTTTTTTTTAAAAGTTGAAGGAATAGAGGATGAGTTAACTAAAAGTGAAAAAAAGCTAGTGGAGTATATAAAAGAGAATCTTGTGCTAGTAAAAAAATATAATGTTATGGATTTAGCAGATAAATCTGGTGTCAGTGCTCCGTCTATAATAAGATTAGCTAAAAAACTTGGGTATAGTGGTTTTTTGGATATGAAGATAGATCTTAACAAAAGTAAAGATTATTTGGCTGAAGATAACTCTTTTTTAGAAAAACTTTTAGAACTTTGTAAAGAAAAGATATTCTCTCTACCTCCAACAGTGACTTTAGAAAATATCCTAGTGATTGCCAAATATATAAAAAATAGTGATAAAATTTTATTGATATGTGAAAATGATTTCTTAAATTTAAAAGATTTTGTATATTCTAAACTTTTACTTAAAGGAAAGAATGTTTTGTTGAGTTTAGATTATGAAAAAAATTTTAAAATATTGGAAAATTTTAAAAAAGATGATGTGGTATTGATATTGGGGGAGACAGTGTCTAAAAATAATAGAAATCTTTTAGAGACTTATAAAATTAATGGTTTGAATACAATTTTTATAGGAAGAAAGTTAAAAAATGAGGAGAGACATCTACTAGATATAGATTTAGATATAAATATGCCAATATCAGAGGATTTTTTTCTATATTCGCTATTGATAGGTGGAATTTTACATTTTATATAAAGTGGGTATACAATAAATAGAAAAAGAGAAAGGAAATTGTGACCTTTCTCTTTTTATTTTGCCCTAAGTATGATGAATATTAAAATTTCCATTCAAATGACAATATAAATCAGCACCTTACTTTTTCTCATAAAATCCTCCTTAAAACCTTTAAAAAATTAATCATCTAAAGTAAAAAGTATTGAATTTAAAAATTATCAAAGATTACACGAATATTTGAGGACTTTTTTTCTTTAGTATGAAAACTTGTATCCAACTCCAAGAGTCACTTTACCACTATTGAAAAAATCCTTATCAGATTTTATTCCGTCACCACTGATAGATGTTTTAGATGATGATACTTGGTACATTAAATCGACAATAAAATTATTATATTCAATACCAGCACCAAGACCAATATATACACCATTTTCAGCGTTTACTTTATATTTCTTATTTATTCCATTAAAATTTCCATATCCGTCTTTTTCATTAATGTTAAAAGAATATCCCAGATTTGCCTTTAAATAGGGAGTAACACCGCTATCAGAAGAATCGAATTTATATTTTCCAAGAACATACAAAGGAAGTGAATTATATTTTCCCATTTTAGAAGAATTATATTTTTTTACTTTAGAGTTAAACTGGTAGGCTAGTCCAACTCCAAATTCTACATTTTCGTTAAAATCTTTAGTAAATTCTAATCCTAGTTCATACTCAGAAGAATCTGGACTTCCATTTGATAATTTTTGCTCTTGTCCATTTATTTTGGGTTCAAATTTATGATATCCTGAAATTATTCCGATTCCCGTTTTTAAATAAAGATTGTTTTCCCCTTCTGAATAGGCAACATTACCAATAAAGATACTTCCTAGCGCAATTAAAGAATAAATTTTAAATTTTTGACTTTTCACAATTTTTCCTCCCTTTTTAATGGTTTTGTATAAAAATACATCACCTAATACGATTTTAAATTATGTTATTATATTTCTATTGAATCATCAGTTTAAAGAATCCGCAATTATCAAATGGTGATTGCAGATTCTCCGGATTGATGGATTTATTTAAGGAGGCTACTTTTACTTAATCTTATAGGATTGTTTTATTTTCACCACTTTATTCAATGCAACTCCTTTTTTTAAGTGTTTTTTTCTTACTTCTTTTATCACTAAGAAGTAGTCATGATCACCCTTGGAATTCTTTGCGGTTACCTCCACTCTAAACTCTTTATTTTGTTGAGGAGATAGATTTAGTAACGCTGGCGTTATTTTTATATTTTTATCCCCTTCTATTGATATTTTATAAATTTTATCTTCTGTATCATTATTTGTTAAATTAAAAACCTTCTCCACTTTATTATTTTGTTCCACTACTTTTCCAAATTCTAATTCGTCTATTTTAAATGCAAAAGATAATGTGGATAATAATGACATCAAATATATGGTTCTACGTACTATTATTCTCACCTCCCATTTATAGTAAATCTAGGGAATTACTGTAACTATAACATCCAGCTCTCCCTTGTATTGACCTATCTCCGTTTTTGATGTTGTTTTAGCTTCACCTGAGATTCTAAAACTATTTATGTTGTTAGACTCTGTCTTCAAATCCTTAATCTGTATATTACTTAATGGAATTGTTGTATTAGGAGTTATTTTAGCTCCTAGTCTAAGCAAACATAACAAGGTAAAAAAAAGCTATAAAAAATTATAGCTTAAAAGTTATGTGTTCATTATTTATATGAAGATTGAATATTTAAAATTGGACTTTATGGAATTGTGACCAGAATAACTTGCTGGGAATAGAATAGAGAAATAGTTTAGTTTTGAGAGTCCTTTTAAATTAGACTAGACTTCAAACAAATCTTTGTATCATATTTTTAGTGTATCAAATACTTCAAATGCTGTCACTCCACTAGTGGAATGATGATAGTTTTAGTATAAAAAAACTTCTAGATTAATGAGGTTATACCATCAATCTAGAAGTTTTTTAGCTTTATTATTTACATGAATTTGTTATGTCATTTATTTAAATTCTATTATTTTTTAAAGTATTGTGAGAAAAGAATTTTATCTTCTCCAATCGTGCTATCGTGCTTTATAACAATATATATATCATCAATTGAGTTATCTGTTCCAAGATTTTTCAGAATTTCTTGAGCAACTTGATCAAAGTTTAATTTTGGAACTGTAAGTCCTTCGATTTCGACTTCGATATTCATGCTATTATTAACAATTGTAACATCATAATCAGCTTTTTTAATAATAGGTGCCATTCTAACTTTTAAATGATTTTCAATACGATCCTCTAAAATATCAGTAGGTGAACTTTTTGCAAAAGATAGTGCTGAAATAATTGTCATTAAAAATAATAGTTTTTTCATAGTTAATCTCCTTTTGTACTTTATTGTCTGTTTTATATTAACTTAGGAATATCTCTTTTATATCCCTTTTTTTAAAATAATAAAAAATCTTACACCGACAGGTAGATTCTCTACTCCGTATTTGAATCCATGAGCATTTAAAATCTTAGATGATATATATAATCCTAAGCCTCTTCCTTCATTGTTAGATGAGAAAAATTTGTTCCAAATTTTATTTAAATATCTCTTATCTATATGTGGACCATCATTTTCCAAAAATAAAAAAATTTCAGTTTCTTTTTCTTCGGTATAGATTTTTATCTTTTCTTTAGCGTGCTCTAAAGCATTTTTTAGGATGTTTAAAATAACTTGTTCAAGCTTCTCTCTGTCTCCGTAGATAGAGGTATCCCCTGAGTGAGAGGTATCTATATCAATGCTTTTATACTGTCCTTCAAAAATTTTAAGAGACAGTTCAATCAAGGAACTAAGCCTAAAATTTTTTTTATTCAATATTATTTTATCCTGGGAGTAACGATTTTCCTCTAGAAGTGTATTAGCCATTTTTAAAATTCTTTTACTTTCGGTGTTTATAATTTTAATTTCCTCATTAGATTCGTCTTCTAAGAGTAGATCACTAAATCCAATAATGGCCGAAAGGGGGGTTTTAACTTCGTGCATAAAAAGTTTTATACTCTCTTCAAGTTTTATTTGAGCTTCTTTATTTCGAGTAACTTTTCCCTTATAAAGTTCAATTATATTTTCAAGTTTTTCACTCATTTTAAAAATATCCTTATAGAGAGTTCCAATTTCATCTTTACTTTTATAATCAATTTCTTTTATAAAGTTAAGATTAGCTATTTTTTCACTAATTTTAGAAAGATTGACAATAGGTTTAACCATAATTTTTTCTAGAACTATCCCGATAAGTATTGTTAAAAGAAATATAAAAATACCTTTTACATAGAAGTAAAGTTTCAAGGTTGGGAATATATCTTTTATATTTTCAAAGGAATAGAAAATGACAACGGTGTATCCCTCATAGTTTAGAGTTATGAGTTGAAACTCGTCATCTCCGTCCATATCTCTATACTTTTTTTTCTGTGGTTTTAGGACATCAATGGTAAGAAGAGATTCTAAAAAATCATCTCCTAATCTAGACTGAGTGTATGGGGCGTTCACAGTTTCGACTCTGCCGTCGATATTGTAGATATCTTCCAATCGGTAGCTAAATTTATAATCTTTGAAAATATCGTTATTTTTAATCAAGGTAGTAGGGAGATAATAGTTGTCTAAAATTTTGATGGCGGTAATTTCAACCAAATCCTTATTTTCAATTTTAAGTGGAGTACTGGAATAAAGATTATCTAAAAAGGCATCAAGAAGTACAAAAGCATCTCCGTTTTTAGTTTTAACCTTTATGTAGTAAAAGTTTTTAAGATTTACAATTTTATTATCTCGATGTATCATGACTAGGGCGTTTTGATTTTTTTCATAGGTCTTAAGTTTATCATAATCAATTTTACCGTTATTTATGAAATCTATTTTTTCAAGTTGTAGTACTTTAGTGTATCTAAAGTATTTTTCAAAATAGAGGTTTCCAAAAAATCCTTCTAAAAATAGAAATGCTAGTAGAACTAGAGATAGAATTAGAATCAGTTTATTTCTCAATTTCATAATTAAACCTCAAATTTATAACCAAGAGCTTTAACTGTTTTTATAAATCGACTATATTCACCTAAACGATCTCGGAGTTTGGCTATATGTTTGTCGACAACTCTATCGTTACCGTAGAAATCGTAGCCCCATATAGCATCTAAAATTTGCTCTCTGGTTTTAATAGTTCCTCTATGTTCCTCCAAATAAAATAGTAGTTCACGTTCTTTAGTTGGGAGGTGTACTTCTTCACCTTTAATAAAAATCCCTCTACTGGATTTAAAAAGAGTTAAATCATCATAGTTAATAGGTTTTGAGGATTTTTTTTCAAATCTTCTTACTACGGATAGAAGAAGCGCTTTTGAAAAAGGCTTAATTAAATATCCATCAGCACCATTTTCATATGCAAGAACTTGACTTCTTTCATCCGAAAGAGCTGTTATGAAAACTACGGGAACTTCAGAAAAATTTCTTAAAGTTTTTATAAATTCCATACCATCCATTTTAGGCATCATTATGTCTAGAAGTATAAGAGAATATTTAGTTTCTCCACTAATTTTTTCAAAGGCAATCTCTCCGTCTTCCGCTTCATCTACGAAGAACCCCTCTTTTTCTAAAATTTTTCTTGTGAGTTTTCGTAAACTTTCTGTATCTTCAACTATCAATATCATTTTTTCTTTTCATCTCCCGAAGTTTTAAATATTTTACACTTGTATAAAGAGCACTAAAAGTTGAAAGAACAAGTCCTTCAACACCATCTAAAAATCCAAGTCTAAATATATACATTCTAAGAAACTTGAACATAGGATTGAAAACTATATTAAAAAGTCCAGCACTTTTATTTTTATTGAAGGCTACAATAGCTCCTTCACTGGTGTATCTGTTGAACTTTTGAAGATAGTCATAGTAATCCTCGTATGTATAGTGATCTATTCTATGGTGAAGTTTTCCAATACTATCATTAGTTAAAAATTGTTCGTGTACTTCATCAAGGGAGTAACATCCACTGTTCCCTTTAAATAGTCTCACTCTAGAACTTCCACTCCATCCACCAAAACGTATACGTTTTCCAAAGCATACAGAGTTAAACGGAATTTCATAGACAGCATACTCACCATCTCTTATAACTTTTTTGATTTCTTTTGCTAGTTCAGGTGTGATAACTTCATCTGCATCTATTAGCAGTATCCAATCCTTGGTACATCTTTCAATAACGTTATTTTTTTGCATCCCATATCCAGGCCACACTATCTGCTCCACTTTAGCTCCAAAAGATTTGGCTATCTCAACGCTTCTATCCGTACTAAAGCTATCTACAATAATGATTTCGTCAGCTAACCCCTGAACTGCTCTTAAAGTTCTCTCTAATCTAAGTTCTTCGTTAAACGTTATTATTCCTACTGATAACATCTAAAAATCCTCCCAACCCTTGTACTTATGAAAGTACTTGATATATTTTTCCTAATAGGTAATTTCTACAAAGCAATAAGTTTATCTTGAACTTTAGAGGTGAAAATACTCTCAGTTCAACTCTTCTAATGTTTTCTAAATCCAGTTTTAAACCATTGGTTCCTTTACGAGTAGTTACAAATCCTTTGACTCCAGCCATTTTTAAAATAGCTATGAATTCGGGAGATTTATGTCCCCAAGGCCAACAGAAGAAAGTTGGTCTATATCCCGTATGTTCTTCAATAAGAGATATATTTTTATTTAAGTCCTCCAATACTCTAGTTTTAGCTTCTTCAAAAGTTTCAAAAATTAAGTTTCCATGAAGTTCATTGTTGATAAAGTTTTGAATGAGTTCTTTATTTTCTCTTTCTTCACTTGATAGGTTTTCGTAGTAAGATTTAAACTTTTCAGCAGCGTCTATGGGAACGATAACTCCAGTGCTAGAAAATTCACCTCTTTTTCTAAAGATGGGATATCCAATTTTTGGTGCTCCCCTATAAAGATATTGAATGTCTCTATCTAAAAGATCAACTTCAGTAACAACTCTCTCAAAGGAAGTATTTACAAAAATTGGCATATGTCTGTGAGAATGTAGTTGAATATCAAAAACTCCAGAACTACTCATCTCTTCAATCTCTTTCCAACTTAAATATCTAAATTTTCTATTCTCTTCACTTTCCACATAGGCAGTATTTAGATATAATGTCGCTTTCATTTTATATTTTTTTAGGAGTGGAAAAGCATTTTTATAATTGTCATAGTAACCGTCGTCAAAGGTTAGAGCTACACTATTTTTAGGTATCTTTCCAGATTTTTCTAAAGATTCAAGTATCTCCATATTTGTTAAAGTTTTCATGTTTAAAAACCATATATTTTTAAGATGTTCTTCAAACCAATCAGTGGGGACTCCAGAGTCACCGATATGGTGGTATAAAAACCATGGATTTCCTTTTTTATTATAGTATACACATACTATTAAAAAAATATATATGAAAATTGACATATTGTCCTCCCAAAATAATAGAATTTTCTTAATATTGCATTGAAAAAGTATAACATATTTTTGAGAATTCTGCATCCTTATTGGAACAAAATTAACTTAAAAATATCGTATGTAAAAAAGAGCTAGTGAGTGAAACTAGCTCCTTATTAAGTATTTATAATATAATTTTAGTGTTTTAGACACCCAGTTTTTTATTTTTTATATCCACACTTAGGACAAGAGTGGTTTTCATCTAGTGAAATTCCGCATAAAGGACAACGCTCGATATTATTTTTTGTGTTAAACTCTTCAGATGCAGCATTGACACCGCTACTAAAAGTAATTTTAGCAATATTTAGTTTATCTTTTAATAGGTCGTAAACTATTTTAATCATTCCTTCAACTGTTAAAGTTTCCTTTGTTACAACTAAACGACAATCAGGGTACGCAGTTGCAAGCTCTGTTTTAAATGCAGGTCCCTTCATTGTGTTTTGAGGTGTACCATCTTTAAGACCTGTCTCCTCATAAACCTTAAGAATTGCAGGAAGAAGTGGATCATCTTCTCTTAAAATAAGCGAATGGTCAAAATTCTTTAAAACGTTCCAAGCTGTTTTTTGAATCTCATTACAAGGATAAACCATATTAACTCCTTCGTTAATAGAATCCTCAACTTCAATAGTTAAAATTCCAGTATGTCCATGTAGATATTGTGCTTCCCCTTTAAATTTATAGAATCTGTGTGCATATTGTAAATCAAATGTAGTAATACTTCTCATATAATACCTCCTCTTTTAAATTTTTTAGGTTAATAATAGTAATAATTACTATTATTATATATGAGTATTATTACACATAAAGACATTTTTGTCAAACATAATTTTTTTATTTTAAAAATAAGATTGGAAAAAATTTCAAAAATAGATTAAAATTATAAGAAAAGAATAATTAAAAATAATAATAATTATTTAAAATCTAAAGGAGGTCTAATTTATGAAATTTTCTAAGCAGAGAGAATTAATCTTAAACTATATATTAAATAGTCACGAACACCTTACTGCAGATGCTATATATGTAGAGTTAAAAAAAGATAACCCAGAATTAAGTTTGGGAACAGTTTATAGAAATCTAACAAAATTAACAGAGATAGGAGCTATAAAAAAAGTTAGTTTACCTAATCAAGTGGATAAGTTTGACAAAAATTTAGAGCCTCATGCACACTTTATATGTGATGAATGTGGAAGTATAACGGATATGAATATTTCTGGAGTTGATAAATTTTTGGATAAGGTTTCAGAAGAGGAAGGGGTTTCAATAAGAAATTATGATTTGACTTTAAATGGTACTTGTAAAAAATGTAAGGAAAAGCTCAGTAAAATAAAATATTGGAAATGATAAGAAAATGTGTTATTATAGGCTATTATTAATCTTAAACTGGAGGAAAAAGGTATGAATAAAAAGATATTATTTTGTTTGTCAATGATTTACATGAATACACTAGCACTGAGCGAAATAAACTTATATGGACCTGGAGGACCTCATACAGCTTTAGTAGAAATAGCAAAAGAGTATAAGGAAAAAACAGGAGAAGAGATAAAAGTTAATTTTGGACCTCAAAAATCTTGGAACGATAAGGTAAAAATGAATGCGGATATTCTGTTTGGTGCTTCAGAGCAATCTGCTCTTGCGATAGCAAATGACCATAAAGAAAATTTTGATTTACATCAAATAGAGCCAATGTATTTCAGAAGAGCTATTATTTTAGTAAAGAAGGGAAATCCTAAGAATATAAATGGATTAAAGGATTTAGCTGATAAAAAAGTGGGAATAATTGTTCCTGAAGGAAAAGGAGAAAGTAATACATCTGGAACAGGGGTATGGGAAGATATGATTGGTCGAACAAAAGATATTAATAAGGTGAAAAATTTTAGAAATAATATAATATCTTTTACACCAAATAGTGGGTCTGCTAGAAAAATGTTCCTAGAAGACAAAAATGTAGATGCTTGGATTACGTGGATTGATTGGGCTAAGAGTAATCCGGACTATGGAGATGTGGTTGAAATTGAAAAAGAGTTAGTTGTCTATAGAGATTTTAATATGGTTCCAAGTAAAAACGCTGATAAAAAAGTACATGATTTCATGGATTTTGTAAAAAGTGATAGAGGTAGAAAGATATTCCAGAAATATGGCTGGGAATAAATAAAAAACAAGTTAAAAGACCACGAATTTTCGTGGTCTTTTAACTTATTTATGGGGAGATTTAAAATTTATAACCAACACCTAGTGATAGGTAGTTGTTATCTCTTTTTCTGAACTCTTTTCCAATTTCGAAAGAAACTTTAAAATCTTTAATTTTGGTAGATACTCCAACATTCAACGCTAAGTTTTCTTTCTCTAAAGAGTCATTTTTTAATTTATAATTAACTTTATCTCCTAAAAGAGACATACCTTGTTTTTTATTCAACTCACCTAACTCATATGAATAGACAAAATTTGAATATAAATCTATAAAGTCAAAGTTTTTACCAACTTTAAACCCTACACTTGGTATAATTGAGAAATAGTCCTCTGCGTTAAGGGTTACGCCCAAATCTCCGACATTTTTTTCAGTGAATTTTTTATACTTTCCATAACCTAAACTCAGTCCAGCCATAGGTTTAAAATACATAGAATCTCCGTAGAACTTGCTAATTTCTCCGTTAGCTCCGAAAGTGTAAGCGTTGTATTTTGCCTTAGCCTTCTTGTTGAAGGTATCAATCTCTCTGTTTGTTTCATGGAAATTGTACTCTCCGTTTAGTCCAAGTTTGATATTAAAGTTATTTAAAAGAAATTTTTTATAAACTCCAGTATGGATAGATTGTATCGATCCTTTAGAATTATCATTATACTTAACATGACTATTTTGATATCCAATAGTCGTGAATATATCATCTGTAAATCGTTTTGTTCCAACGAAACCTTCAGATATGGTTTTATATCCAGAGATTTCCCCTTTGTCTTTGACAGAGCTCTTATCGCCGAAGAAGTTGAAATTATAGCTGTGTTCATTTAGATTATCTATAAGTTTTTCATCCTCTTTTACAAATCTAGTTTGAATATCAAAAATTTGTCTAGGAAGGTTAGCGTATATTTGCCCAGATAAATCTTTTACAACTTTTCTAACACTATTTATGTTATCAGATTTTAAAATCTTATCTACAACTAATTTTTCATCTTTAGAAAACTTTGTTTTTTCAATGTTCAAGTAGTTATCTAGAGAGCTAACTAAGGAGGCGAATTCTTTGCTTTTGTAATTTTTTTCAATAGTAGTATCATTTCTATAAACAGCAATATCGACATTGTTCTGATTGTTAATTTCTAATTTAGAGTCATAGAACATAGAAACGGCTTTTGGATTGATAGCTCTGACTAACTCGATTTTTGGAGCAGAAAAAACATCACTATATACAATTTTTTTACTATTCCCTACAATTAAATCTTTGGACGCTTTAACCTCTCCATCTATTTTCAAACTTTTTTTAGCTTTAACTTTTGCAACCTCTCCAGAAGCTTCTTTTCCAACAATAAATTGTCCACTGCCCTCGGTTTTTATCTCAATACTATCATCACCAATTATTTTTCCTTTATTTATATAAGTTGAATTTCCAGTAGCCCAAATCGCTATTTTATAGTCATTAGAATCTTTGAAAATAATCTCTCCTTCATTTATAATAGAGCTTGGAGCGTAATCGTCGGCTTTACTTCCTAAACTACCAGCATACATACCCGTAGAGTTACCATTTAGTATTATTTTTCCTCTGTTAATAATTTTACTTCCATTTATAGCACTCATAGCAAAAGAGTTTTGACCATCGATCTTTATAATACCAGTTTTTTCATTGATTCCAGTTGCTCCTCTGTAAACTCCTATACCAGTTGAATACTCTCCATCTACCTCAATAGTTCCTTCGTTTATAGCTTCAATATTTTCTCCATCTCCAAAGATTCCATAGCTATTTTTTCCAGATGCCTTGATAGTTCCTTTATTTAATACAGTAATATTATTTCCATTAGCGCTCATACCAATACTACCTTTTCCAGTTATACTGATATTTCCATTATTTATCATTGTATTTTTAGCTGTAGAGTTACCATAGACAGTCATACTCATTCCACGAATATATGGAACAGCATCAGGATTTAATAGATGAAAGTTTATGTTATTGATACTTATATTTTTATTGTTAATAAGAGTAGTATCTCCATCTACTTTATCTTTTTCAATATTTTTAATTGCCTCCATACCAATTAGATTTGTATAATACAGATTTTGTTCACTACTTCCGTGGAGCTCTATATTGCCATCATTGATAGAAGTGAAACCCTCGCCATGATCAGAACGATTAGAGATAGCAGTTATAGATATACCGGTTCCTTTCACAATACCACGATTTTCTAAATTTGCTCCATTGACTCCTTCCATTAAAGTCATTTTTTCTTCGGGATCCGAGTGTGTTCCTGTGATAGTTCCTTCATTTATACCTTTAGAAGTTTTTCCTACAGATAGTATAGCTGTAGAATGTGTAGTATTAACATTTATAGCTCCTGACTTTTCATTTATTGCTGTTTCATTATCAATGGCAACAAGAGCAGTTTTCATATTCTCTTTAATATTTAATACTGTATTATTTTTAGAAGGTGGTTTCTCAAATGGAGGTGGAAGTTCCCCAGGTTTGTCATAGAGAACTCCCGCGTTATTCGAAGAAGGCAAATTGTGACTATAATCGTCACCGTACTTATTAGGTTCTGGACCAACAGGTAATTTTGTAGGAGCAGAAATGTTTGTATTAGTTTTGCTGTTAGTTGTTGATGAAGGTGTAGAAGCAGAGTTACCACCGCCTCCACCGCCTCCACCACACGCTGTCACTAAGGAAGCAAGAATTCCAATGAAAAGATATTTTTTATTGTACAGTTTCATTCAATCGTCCTCCAAAATTTTTAGAATTTATATGTGACTCCAACAGCCACTGTATAGCTAGTATTTTTAATACCTGATAAATTTTTAATACCATCAATTTTATCGCCATCTTCACTTGTAAAATCAGTAGTAGATTTTTTTCTATGGAAGTATTTAGAATACTCCAAGCTACCGTTTATATCAATGGACGGAGTCAGTGGATACGTGGCTGCAAGTTTAACCCCTAAATTCTTAATTTTTTTATATTTTTCAACAGTTTCCATCGGACCTCTTTCAAGGTGCTTATCATGGGCCTTAGCTTTTCCATAGATACTACCGTTAATTCCAAAGTCTAAAATTAACTTTTCGTAAGTATATGAAATTCCATAACCAATGTACGGTGTGAAAAATTTTTGAGAGTATTCAATACTTTTTCTAGCATAGTCTCCTTTAAAAATAGTAGTGGACCCATCTAACGTATAGTTATATTGGTCTCCACTCTTAGCATAAAACTTAAAGTAGTCATATTTAAGACCGACCATAGGTCCAGATTTTAGATTGTCAGTGTGGAAGAACCAATACTTAACATTTGTATCAAACATTAAAAGATTATCCACATAATTGTCATTACTACTGAAGTTTGACAGTTTTCCGTAGTCACTAGGAGTAGCTCCATCTTCACTATCGTAGGATGAATACCAGTCATAGTCTTTCATAGAACCACTGGATGTGGAGCTAAAGTTTTTCTTTAGCCCCATTTGAAACTCTATATTATTATTAAATGTGTGTGTATAGCCAAGTATAAAAACAGGGATATTTTTAATTTTCCAGTCTAGATAACTAATTTTTTCACCCGTTTCAGGAACATACACATACTCTCCAGCTTTACCGTTAACAGCTCCTAAAGAGAAGTTAAAGGCATTAGTTGATTGTGCAAAAACTCCAGTAGAGATAGTGGCAAGTAGGATTAAAAAATTTTGTTTTAACATGAGTCCCCCCTTTTTTTCAAGAATTTTACGGATTTAATTTTGTTGGAAGTAGTCTAGCATACAAAAGTACAAAGAATATTTTTTATGACATGAATTATTAAAAAAAGTACATGAAAATATGAAAACAAAAAAATTTAAGAGGAAATGGAAGATTATGATATTAAAATTACAACTGAGATGTGTTATAATTAAAAGAAAATATATGAGGGGAAAGCATGATTAGGAGATTGAATAGAATAGTTCAAGACTTTCTAAGACCAATAAGATTAAGTATAGGCAGAAAGCTTTGGGATAGAAAAAATAAGAAAAATACAGAGTTACTAAAAGGTAAAAAATTGGATATGAGTAGGGTAAAATCTATTCTTTTTTTACGTTATGATGGAAAAATAGGGGATATGGTTATAAATACTCTTGTATTTAGGGAGATACAAAAGAGATATCCAGATATTAAAATAGGAGTGGTAAGTAGAGGTACAGCTACGGATATTATAAAATTTAATCCCCATGTGAATGTGATTCATGAGTATAAAAAGGGCAAGGAAAGAGAGTTAGCTCATATTATATCTAAAGAGAGTTATGATGTATTGGTTGACTTCTCGGAGATGCTCCGTGTAAATCAAATGAAGTTTATAAATCTATGTAAAGCTAAGGTGAATATAGGGTTAGATAAAAGTGATTGGCAACTTTTCGATATAAGTTATGAAAAGAATTACAGGAAGCATATCACTAATATGTATGAAAGTATACTTGATATTTTTGGAATAGTGAACCCCAATTTGGACTATGATATATATACGGGAGTAGTTGTAAAGGATGAGATTAAAAGAAGGTTACATGAGCTCGGAAATCCAGAGAATATAGTGATTTTAAACCCGTATGCAGCTAGTAAACACAGAAGTTTTAATAGAGAAAAAACCTTGGAGATAAGTAGAAAGATTTTAAAAGATTCTAAAAATATGTTAGTATTTATAGGGGAATCTGGAAAAAAAAGTGAAATAGAGGAGATAATAGAGATTTTAGGAGATAGAGAAAGAGTAAAATACCCAACTCTTTCTGGAATACTGGAGGTTGTTGAACTGATAAAGTATTCTAAATATATAGTAACTCCTGATACTTCAATTGTACACATAGGAGTGGCAGAAGGGATACCTATGACAGCAGTTTATCGACTTGATACAGGGGATAATAATTCAGTAGTTTGGGGACCAAATTCACCATTGGTGAAGCAGGTATTTTCTAATGATATACCAGTAGCTGGAGAGGAAACAGATATAAATAAATTCGATGTGAAAAAGCTAGAAGTGTATTGAGGAGGAAAATGAGGTATAAAATTTTAAGAGGAATTAGAGAGATAAAAAAAATAAAACCAGACTATTTAAAATCAAGTTATTTAAAATTAAAGTTAGCAGATTTTTTATTCGAAAGATGGTTTAAAAAATTTAAAAAGGATTTTAAGAAAAAGCAAACAGAGAACGTGTTGGTGATATCTTTAGAAGCTTTAGGGGATAATGTTGTAAAAACAACATCATTTAAGATTTTAGCTGATTATTATGGTAAGGAAAATCTATACATCATGTGTAGAGATAAATGGGAATCTGTATTTCAAGAGTTGGGATATAATGTTTTGGGATTGAAAAAGTTAAAAAATCCTATAAAAAATGCAGAATATAGAATAGAATTTTTCAGGAGATTAAATGGACTTTCATTTAAGAGAGTTATATTATTTGAGCATATTGGGATAGGTGAAATTTTAAAGTATATAATTTGTGATGATAAAATAGGATTGTGTAGCGAAGAAAGTAGCATATATATGAATAAAGCAATAAAAGTGGATGACAATAAGACATATGTATTAGACAGACAAATTTTATTGATGGATGAGGTATTGAATAGATCTTTCACTAGAGAGGAATTAAGGCCTGATATGAGAGAGATGTTTAAAGAGAGAAAATATAGTGATATAATAAGTATCGGAGTGGGAGCATCCTCTGAACAAAAAACTTTACCGATAAAAAATATGTCTAAAATTTTGAAAATGCTTTCTGTGAGATATCAAAATAAAAAAATAGTACTTTTGGGAAATGGTAAAAAACAGCAGTATTATTCGGAACAACTACTCGAAAGTTGTGGTTGTGAAAATATAGAGAGTTATATAGGAAAAATTTCTTTGATTGAGACAATAAGGGTAATAAATGACTCAGACTTCTTTTTGGGATACGATTCAGGACTTTCAAATATAGCATTTGCACTGAGAAAAAACTACATTTGCCTATTTTGGACTAATATGACTATCTGGCAACATCCATTTGATAATTTAAGAGTTATAAAAGGAGATGGAGTTGAGCCAGAAAATGATGGATACCACGGAACAGATATACTAAATAGTATAAAGGTTGAACAGGTGGAAAGTGCTTTAGAGGAGTTAAAACTATAAAAAGAGGATGAGAATGTTAAAAAAAGAGATTTATAAAGAAAATAATTTGTATTTTTTTGATGATGAGTATGAAAATATAGGTAAAAAAATAATTGAAAAAGATTTTATAGTTATAAAAAAATTAAAGGACACTAAAAGAAATTATGTAGCTCTTATAGAAATAGACGGTAAAAAATATATACTGAAAGAACCTCGTAATGAATATAGAATACCACAGAGAAAAGTGATGTCAATATTTAAAGCTGGTGAAGCACTGGCAACTTTAAAAAATGTAACTAGATTGTATAATGAGGGGATTAAGGAGTTAATTCTTCCAAGATTAGTGATAAATACAAGAAAGTTTGGAATGATAACATATTCAGCAATTTTAATGGACTATTTTGATGGCGAGATAGATATAAAGTATAATGATGAATTTGTTAGGTTAGTGGAGAAAATACATAATAAAGGCTCATATCATGGTGATTTTAATCCAGGGAATTTCTTAGTAAAAAATGGTAAAATAAAAATATTGGATACTCAGGGGAAAAGAATGTTTTTTGGAAGATATAGAGCACATTATGATATGATAACGATGAGAAACGATTCCTATAAAGAGATGAAATATCCCTATAAGAAAGAGTGGTACTATTATTTAGCTTTAGGGATGAAGAAGCTAAAAAGATTAAAACTTGTTGAGAAAATAAAAGAAAAAAAGAAAAGGTTAAGGGATAGAGGATGGAAAATATAAAAGTTTCAGTAATTGTTCCTGTATATAATAGATTGGAACACTTAAGAGCCCTATTTATTTGTTTATTAAGTCAAAAGATACAGCCATATGAATTGATAATAACGGATGATGGCTCTTCGGAAAAAGTTCTAGATTATATAGGGGATTTAATAGAGAAGGCTAAATTTAAGATAAAACATATCTATCAAGAGGATAGGGGCTTTAGAAAAACAAGAGCACTAAATAGCGCAGTTAGAGAATCAGAAGGAGAGTATTTAATCTTTTGCGACCAAGATTTGATATTTCCAAATGATTATATTGAAAAAATGTTAAAAAATGCTAAAAAAAATGAATATTTGATGGGAAGAGCTCACAATACAGAGTTTGAAGAAAAAAATTTAATATTAGAAAAATTAAATAAAACTAAAGATTATTGTATAATAAAAGAGATTATTCCTCAAAAATACTTTGAAAATATGCTACATCAATATAGATTAGATAAAAAAAGAAGAATTTTACAACGTTTTTGTTTAAATAAGAGAGGAATAAGATTGGCTGGAATGAGTTATGGCTTATTTAAGGAGGATTATTTAAAAGTAAATGGATATGATGAAAAATATCAGGGATGGGGGTATGAGGATGATGACTTCGGAAATAGGCTATGTGTTTCAGGAGTTAAAAGTAGAGAGTTAAAAACTGAATTAATTCAGCTACACCTTTATCATCCATTTGATCCAAGCAAGAAAAAAAGCCTAAATGAGGAATACTATTACGAAAGAAAGAAAGAGATATTTAAAAGAAAAGATTATTTTTGCAAATATGGGATAGAAAATTCTCTGGATGGAGATAAAGTTAGTAAATATACTTTGAAGTAGAGAGGAGAAAAACGTGAAATTTGTTCATATCTGTGAGGAGTTTGAGTATACTTGGATTGGAAAAGATAATGGTATGATTCCAATTTATGCTCACAATGTGCTAGGCTTTGAAAGCGAAATAGTGACTTGTGATTTAAAAGAAGACTTACCTGAAGATGTCAGAGGAGTAAAAATCGTAAAAATTCCAAGATGGTTTAAAAAGATGAAGAAATTTGCTCCATGGGTAATGTTTATAAAAAGAATACCTCTTTACAGGTATATATGTAAAAATGCCAAAGATATTGATGTTTTGATGTTATTTCATGTAACAAAGTGTAGTTATTGGAACGCATTTTTTTATAAGAAATTTAATCCAAACGGAAAAGTCTTTATAAAAGCTGACTTTAATTTAGGTGTCTATGAGAAAGAGATAAAAAAAACTCAAATGAAACCAAAAAATTTAAGAGAGTTTTTTAGAAAGAGAAGAGAGATAAAAGAGTATGATAAGCGAAAAAAATTGGTTCAAATAGCAAATTTAATAAGCTACGAAACTAGGGAAGCTTATGATAAAATGAAAAATTCATATGCTGGGGTTTCCACAGCGGGAAGAACTATACTGCTTCCAAACGGATATGATGACCTTTTTATTGAAAAGAATTTTAGATTAAAAGATTGTGAAGAAAAAGAAAATATATTTTTAACAGTTGGGAGATTGGGCACTGAAGAAAAAAACACTGAATTTTTGTTAAAAGTTTTAGAAAAGGTAGATTTGAAAGATTGGAAATTTTTCTTTGTAGGAAGTATTGAAAGTAAATTTCAGAAAAAAATTGACGATTTTTTTCAAGGATTTCCAGAGAAAAAAGAAAATATTATTTTTACGGGTATAGTTAAAGATAGGGAGCTTTTATACGAGTATTATAACAGAAGTAAAGTTTTTATCTTACCGTCTAAATGGGAAAGTTTTGGAATAGTTATGGTTGAAGCGATGGCATTTAACAACTATGTTTTGACATCAAATACATGCGCGGCTAAAGATATAACTGATGCTGAAAAAGTTGGTGAAATTTTTTCAATAATTGACGAAAATGAGTTGATAGAAAAGGTAAGAAAAATTATTGACGGGAAAATAGATTTACAAAAAAAGGAGAAACTAATAGATAACTATAAAAATAGATTTAAATATAGTTCAATAATAAAAAGCTTAAATTTAGGAGATTATTGATGGGAAAAAACATAGAGAAATACAAAGAGGTAGAATCAGAATTAGTTTTTGGAAAATATAGCGAGGAAGTTCCTAAAGTGAGCATTGTCATTCCCACTTATAATAGAGATCACTTACTGAAAGAAGCTTTAGCAAGTGCATTAAATCAAGATAGTTTTGAGCCTTATGAAATTATTGTAGTGGAGGATTCACCTGAAAAAAATAGTAAAATTGAAAAGTTGATTGAAGAGATTAATAGCCCTAAAATTATGTTGTATAAAAATAAAAAAAATTTAGGTTTATTTGGAAATTGGAATAGGTGTTTAGAATTAGCTAGAACAGAGTGGGTTTGTATGTTGCATGATGACGATATACTTTTTCCAAATTATATTTCTACAATTAGTAGGACAATAAAGGAAAATAAGGCTGCAGATTTTATTTTCTATAAGCCTTTAGTTATTGATTTGAGAGAAAAATCTTTGGATGAGATTTATATAGAACCCCAAAAAAATATTGAAAAGAAAAAAGTACTCAGCCAATTTTTTATGAGAGGAGACGAATTGACTGGAATTGTGGGGATATGTTTTAAAAGATCAATAGCATTAAAAATTGATGGATTTCAAGAAGAGATGTATCCGAGTTCAGACTGGGAGTTCTTTTACAAGTACAGTAAGGAGGGAGAAATTTATAAGTACGAGAACTATCCAATAGCACTGTATAGATTTGGAGAAAATGAAAGTTTGAAACCAAAAACAATAGAGGGATTTGTATATAAGGATTTTGAAATAAAAAAGTATATTATAGAGGATTTAGATTTTAACTATAAAAGTGTAGTAAAAAGTTATTTAAAAATAATGACATTGAAGCATATAGATACACTGGAAAGAAAGCATCCAGGAATACTGAATAAAAAGCGGATAGTAGAGGACTTAGATTTAAATTATAATTTTTTTGATAAGCTAAACTATAGAGTATATAAAATGTATTTAGCCATATTGGAGGTGAGAAATAGATGGAAAATACACCTATAATAAGTATCGTAATACCAGCATATAATGCCGAAATTTATATAGAGAGAGCCGTAAAAAGTATAATAGATCAAACGTTTAAAAATACAGAGATTATAGTTGTAAATGATGGATCAGTGGATAGAACAGAAGAGGTTTTAAAGAAATTCAATCAGATAAGAGTTATAACACAGTTGAATAAAGGAAGTTCTCAAGCTAGAAAAGTAGGTTATGAAGCTGCTAACGGTGAGTACATAATGTTTTTAGATTCAGATGATTTCATAGATTTTGACTATATAGAGAATATGTATAATCAGATAACTCTCTCAAAAGCAGATATATGTATTTCGGATATAGTTTATATGGAAGGAAGCAATAAAAAATTAATTTTTGAAAATATAGAGAGGATAGAAAGCTCAGAGAGTGTTGTAAAAAAGCTTTTATCCGATAAATTAAGTTTTTCTATGTCGAATAAACTATATAAAAAGAAATGCATAAAAGTATCTTTTTTTGATTCTGAACTAAGATATGGTGAAGACGGATATACTCTATTAAACATATTGGATAACTCTGAAGTGGTAACAAAATTAAAAGAGAAGAGTTATTATTACTATGTGAAGAATACTCGTAGCTTAATGAATTCAAAAGTTGTACCTATCGAAGATTACTATTTAGGCTATAAAAAATTAAAAGAGAACTTTTTAATAGGGAAATATGAGGAGTATAACTATATTTTCAAATATAATTATCTTTATACGCATATAAAGTATAAAAAATTTTACGGTAGCTTCATGAAAAAAAATCCTGATTATTTAAAGGTATATATGGAATTTATTGAGGACATAAAACTGGGAAAAATAACAGAAAATATAACTGATAAATTAGAAGAAAAAAAGATGATAAAAGCTTTAAAAAAAAATATATTTTATGCTGAAATATTGCGTAGGTTTTTTAGACTAAAAAAGAATATAAGGAGAAAGCTTTGGCAAAAATTTTAAAAAAAATAAAAGTAGAATATATACAGATTTTATTTTTATTTATATTAATTTACGAAATGATAATAAAAAGAACCTTTAAATATGATAATATTTTAATAATATCTATTATTGGTGCGACGTTGTATAGAAATAAAAAAATTTATTTTGACAAGGATAGTAAAAAATTATATACACTAATTGTTATAAATACAGTTATTTTTTTATTAAGTTATTATAAAGTTTTAAAATTGAATAATTTTATTTTGGATGAGCGATTTGATATGCTTAATTCTATTGTATTTAAAGGGTTTCTATTATTTTTAATAGGATTGAATCTCAACATAGGATATGAAAAAATAAGATATATAGTGCCATTTGTTTGTATTGCCTCGATATCACCACTGATAAAGGTAACAAACTTTGGTCTAAAGTATGGATTTTTTAGAGATAGGATTATTGGGTTGTGGGGAAATCCGAATTATGTGGGATTTGTATTAGGCTTAATAACGATATTTTGTGTTATAGCAATTGTTTGCTTTCAAGAGAGATTGGCAAAAATAATAGGAGTTATTTTTGGAAGTTGGAGTTTTTTCCTATTGCTTGCAGTTTCTCAGTCAAGAAATGCAATTTTGAGCGTTTTAGTAAGTTTAGTGGTTTTATTTAGCGTTTATTCATTAAAATTAAAAATAAATAAAAAAAAGTTCTTCTTAATAGTATTTTTATTCAGTAGCTTAATAGCAATAGTTTTAAAATTAAATCAGAGGTTTAAAAGCTTATTTTTTATAGACGATTTGTTGAAGGATGGAAGGACTCAAATACTAAAGACTACACTGGAAATATTGAAGGACAATGACAGTATACTTTTAGGAAAAGGATTTAGCTTTTATTTTAATAATTTAAGTATAGGATACGAGAAGCTGAGTTCATTTCACAATGATTATATAGAACTTCTAATAAATCATGGAGTTATAGGAATATTCTTTTATTTATTGCTAAGTTTTTATATTTTATATCTTATAATAAAAAATATAAAATATAATACTTTTGAAAGTAATACATTTAGTATTTTAGCTTTACTTCTGTGGATTTATATATTTATTTTAGGTCAATTTGATAATGTTATCTACTCCAATAGAGTTTTCGAAATGGCGTATTTAATATTTGGTCTGAGTATAGGAGAAAATTATAAAAATGATAAAAAAGATAAGAAAATACCTTAAAAAAAAACGATACACTTCAAACTTTAAAAAGAGATGGAGAGAGAAAAATCCAGATACAGAGGTATTCCCAGTGAATATATTTGATTTTCCAATAGAAAAAGTGAAGGTTGGGAAATTTTCATATGGATCCATAGCAGTTGAAAGTTGGGGAAGTGAAGAAGAGCGGTTAGAGATAGGAAATTTTGTATCTATTGCAGAGGGAGTAAAGTTTTTACTAGGTGGGAATCATGAAATTGACACATTTACAACCTTTCCTTTCAAAGTAAAATTCTTTGGGGAGAAGATGGAAGCTAAAACGAAAGGACCTATAATAGTTAAGGATGATGTGTGGATAGGAACGAATTCTTTAATTTTATCTGGAGTTGTAATAGGTCAGGGAGCAATAGTTGCAGCCGGGAGTGTTGTGACTAAAGACGTTCCACCATATGCAGTTGTGGGTGGAAATCCAGCAAGAGTATTAAAGTATAGATATCCACAGGAGATAGTAGAAAGAATGTTAAAAGTGGAATGGAGTACGATAAATCTAGAAAAAATTTATGAAGTGAAAAAAGAACTGTATCAAAAATTAGATTTAGAAACTTTGGAAAAAGTGGAGTCTATTTTTCAGTTAAAAAATAAAGGAGCTGAGAATGAAAGGGATTATATTAGCAGGGGGATCAGGAACTAGACTGTATCCAGTAACAAAAGCAATAAGTAAGCAAATAACACCGATATATGATAAACCACTTATTTATTATCCATTATCTGTTTTGATGTTATCGGGTATTAAAGATATTTTAGTGATATCTACTCCAAGGGATATTGGAACTTTTGAGGAGTTATTAGGTGATGGAAGTGATTTAGGACTTAAAATAGAATATGCTATTCAAGAGCAACCAAATGGTCTTGCAGAAGCCTTTATTATAGGGGAAAAGTTTATAGGAAATGAAGCGTGCGCATTAGTTCTTGGAGACAATATGTTCTATGGGCATGGTCTTACAGGGATAGTAAAAGAGGCAGCTAAAAGAGATACGGGAGCTACAATTTTTGGGTACTATGTAAATAATCCGAAGTCTTTTGGTGTGGTGGAGTTTGATGAGAGCGGAAAAGCCATATCTTTGGAAGAAAAGCCAGAGAAGCCAAAATCAAATTTTGCGATTCCGGGACTATATTTTTATGACAACACTGTTGTAGAAAAAGCTAAAGCTGTTAAACCGTCGCACAGGGGAGAGTTAGAGATAACAACATTGAATGAGATGTATTTAAAAGAAGGAACTTTAAATGTATTGAGTTTAGGTAGAGGAATGGCATGGCTTGATACAGGAACTCATGATGGACTTTTGGAAGCCTCCAACTTTGTGAAGACAATTCAAAGTAGACAAGGAGTGATGGTAGCTTGTTTGGAGGAGATTGCTTATAAGAATGGATGGATATCTAAGGAGAAAGTGGAACAGTTAGCAAAGCCTCTATTAAAGTCACACTATGGTGAATATTTAATGGATTTGATAAAGGAGTAGTCATGAATAAGTTTAAAAGAGTGGAAACAGGGATAAAGGATTTGATTGTAATAGAGCCAACAGTATTTGGGGATAATAGGGGATTTTTTATGGAGAGTTACTCCAAAAAAGATTTTTCCCAGATAGGGCTAGATGTTGAATTTGTTCAAGATAATCACTCCAAATCTAAAAAAGGTGTGTTGAGAGGGCTACATTTTCAAACAAAATATGTTCAAGGGAAGTTAGTTAGAGTAACAGCTGGTTCAGTTTTGGATGTGGCTGTAGATCTTAGAAGAGATAGCGCCAGTTTTGGAAAGTATTTTTTAGTAAAATTGACAGCTGAAAATAAAAAAATGTTCTATATTCCACCTGGATTTGCACATGGATTTTTGACCTTAGAGGACAATACGGAGTTTCAATATAAATGTACAGATTATTACGCCCCGGAATTCGACTCTGGTGTACTATGGAATGACTCTGATATAGATATAGATTGGAATTTTGAAAAATATGGCTTGTCGATAGATGAGATTTTACTTTCTGATAAAGATAAACAGCAGCAAACATTGCAAGAGTTTGTAGAGAGCGGTGTGGTAATAGGATGATACTGATTACTGGAGCCAACGGACAGTTAGGATATGATTTTCAAAGAATATTTAAAGAGAGAAATCTAGATTTTGTAGCAACTGACTATAAAGAACTAGATATTACAAATATAGATGCAGTGAGAGAATTTGTAAAAGATAAAAATATAAATCTTATTATAAACTGTGCTGCCTATAATAATGTGGATAAAGCAGAGGAAGAAAAGGAGATGTGTTATAAGCTAAATGCTGCAGCACCAAGAGATTTAGCGCTAGTAGCTAAAGAAATAGGAGCAGATTATATAACATACTCTACAGACTTTGTTTTTGATGGAGGGAAAGATACTCCTTATACAGAAGAGGATATTCCAAAGCCACTTTCTATATACTCAGAGGCTAAAGCTGAAGGCGAAAGATTGGTGCTAGAGACTTACGCTAGAAGTTTTGTAGTAAGAACATCATGGGTATTTGGAATAGCTAATAATAATTTTAATAGACAGGTTATAAACTGGAGCAAATCTAGGGATGTGTTAGGAATAGTGGACGATCAAGTATCAGTTCCTACATATTCATATGATTTGGCTTTATACTCTTTAAAACTTATAGAAACTAAAAGATATGGATTATATCATTTAAGTAGTGGTGGAGTAGCTTCAAAATACGATCAAGCGAAATATGTTTTGGATTCTATTGGATGGAAAGGGACTTTAAAAAGAGCAAAAAGTAGTGACTTTATTCTTCCAGCTAAAAGAGCAAAGTACTCGAAGTTAGACAGTAGTAAGTTAGAAGAGGCCATAGGAGAGAAGATTCCGTTTTGGAAAAATGGAATAGATAGATTTTTAGAAGAGATGAAAGAGAAGGGGGAGCTATAGGTGAAAACTTATTTAGTAACAGGTGGAGCAGGATTTATTGGTGCAAATTTTATTAAATATATGTTAGAAAAATATGATAATGTAAAATTAATTGTATTAGATAAATTGACTTATGCGGGAAATTTAGGAACGATACGTGACGAATTAAATGATTGTAGAGTCTCTTTCATTAAAGGGGATATTTGTAATAGAGAACTTGTTGAAAATATATTTATGCAATATGATGTGGACTATGTGGTGAATTTTGCAGCAGAAAGCCATGTGGATAGAAGTATAGAAAATCCTCAGATTTTTTTAGAGACAAATATACTTGGAACACAAAATCTAATGGAAGTTGCTAAGAAGTTTTGGAGTGTTGGAAAAGATTCGAAAGGATACCCTATTTATAAAGAGGGGAAAAAATTTCATCATGTTTCAACAGATGAAGTATATGGTAGTTTAAGTAAAGACTTTGATATTCCAAGAGAACTTGTGTTAGATGAAGCAGTGGCTAAAATAGCGAGTGGAAGAAAAAATCTTCAGACTTATGGGGATAAGATGTTTACGGAATCTACACCGCTAGATCCAAGAAGTCCATATTCAGCATCTAAAACAGCGTCGGATATGATAGTGATGGCTTATGGTGAGACATATAAGTTTCCTTTTAATATAACGAGATGTTCAAATAACTATGGTCCATATCATTTTCCAGAGAAATTGATTCCATTAATTATAAAGAACATTCTAGCAGGAAAGAAACTTCCTGTATATGGAAAAGGAGATAATGTAAGAGATTGGCTATACGTGATGGATCACTGTAAAGGTATAGATATGGTTATATCCAATGCTAAGGTACATGAAGTTTATAATATTGGTGGATTTAATGAGGAACAAAATATCAATATAGTGAAGTTAACCATAGATACAATAGCTAGAATTATGAGGGAAGAGCCAGAATATCAAAGAGTTCTAACTACTGATTTATCTAATATCAACTATGATTTAATAAGCTATGTACAGGATAGATTGGGACATGATGCGAGATATGCTATTGATCCAACTAAGATAGTGACAGAACTAGGATGGTATCCAGAGACACCGTTTACAGAGGGGATAGAAAAAACAATTAGATGGTATTTAGATAATCAAAGCTGGGTAGAGGAAGTAGCATCTGGTGACTATCAAAGATATTATGAGGAGATGTATAAAGAGAGAAAGTAAAATTTTTATATCTCTTTAGATGAGTGGGAAGCTAGGTAAAATTTTACCTAGCTTTTTTATAAAACTTATCTATCAATTCTAGAACTTCATTTTGAGTGGCATATTCTATTTTTTCTAGAATACTTTCTTTTTCAATTAAGGTTATAAAATCATTTAGAGCATCCATATGCTCTTTTTGATCTTTGCTTGAAAAACATAGGATAACTCTGGCAACTTTGTTTCCTGGAAACTCTATCGGAGTATTAAAACGAATTAAGCTCATATCAGTTTTAAAAACCCCTTGACTAGTTCTAGCATGAGGGAAAGCAATTTTATTGTTCATAACCATGTAGCTTCCATTTTTGTTGATAACTTCAATCATATCTTCAATATACCTTTCGTCCACAGAGCCATTTTTCACCAAGATAGCTCCAGATTTTCTGATAGCTTCTTGCCAGCTATTCGCACTTTCAGAGAAAGAGATTGAACTTAAATTTAAAAGAGTTTTTAAATTTGAATTTTTTTTATCTTCAAAATCGTTGATATAAAAATTTCTAAGATTTCTTTTTAGCCCAACTATAAGTTTTTCTTCATCCAAGATACTGCAACTTTCTTTGATTGTTTCAAGAATATTTTTTAAGGATACTTTTCTCTTTTGCTCACTCAATCCCAGTGATATAAGTTTTTCTTTATTATCTTTAGAAAGTATTGGATGAACCTTAACTAGGGGGATATGTATATCTAAGTGTGGCTCAAGATCCATAGTGGATATTATAATGTCTACATCTTTGAAGCTTTTTATCTCCAAGAATTTGTGATATGGAATAGTATCAATTATATTTACATCATATAGCTCACTTAATTTATGAGCTAAAATTTTTGAGCTTCCGTAGCCAAGACCACAAACTAAAAGTAGATTCTTAGTTTTTCTATTATTACTTAAATATCTATCTGTAGCAGTTTTAAAGTGGAGAGTTATATACGCAATCTCCTCTTCTGGAAGATCTTTTCCAAGGTATTTCTCTAAAATAGGTTTACTAACTTTTTTTACTGTCGAGTAAAGATCGAAATACGTTATCTCTACCTCTTTAGCTATTGGATTTTCGAGAGATATATTATTTTTTATTCGATAATAAGCTGGTTTTAAGTGATTAAGTAACCCATCTATGAGAGTTTTATCTCCTGTTAAATCCATATTTAACTGATAACTCATAATTTTAATAATCTCAACTACAGTAGTTTCTAATTCAATCCAGTTCTCCAAAAAAGAGGAGTTAAAGTTATATGAATGACTTCCTAAAAAGAGTTCTGTCAAAACTAAAACCTCACTCTCATTAAAAGTTATAGAGAACTCATTTTCAAGATGAGATATCTCTTGAGATATGACACTATATTCACTGGTCTTTAGCAGAAACTCGCGATTTTGTTGACGATTATCAATAATATGATTTCTTTTTATTCTCGCAATAGATAGATTTATATAGAATGTTAAAATATTAAAAGCTTCATCAGATATTATAATATCTAGTTTTTTCTCTATTCTTTTAATGAAGAATTTGATTAAACTTAAAATTGAATCATCTAAATTTTCTATGATAGAATTGGCTATGAAGTTTAAACCGTAGGTTCCACTTGAAAGATACCGTGATCTGTATCTATTTTTACTGATTTCAATATATCTAGTTATATATCTAAGTTGAAGTTGTCTGATATTTTCTTCTTTACCCTCTAAAACGACTCCTTGTTTGGAGATAAAATTTAACTCTAAAGTGTTAGTGTCAAAAAAAGTTTTAACCTCCTTTAAATCTAATTTAATAGTGCTCAAACTCACGTCTAAATCTTCACCAATTTCCAAGAGCCTGTTGTTTTCATTAAAAAGAAATTTAACTTTTAAAAACTCTCGTCTTTCATCAGAGGTAAAAACATAGAATTTATGTAGAATTTCTTCCAAAAAAAGTTGAAGATTTTTAATACTTTCTCTTGTTGAATAGATACCTTTTTGAAATTTTTCAATTTCCATATACCCATTTTTTTCTAAATGGTAGTTTATATTATCAATGTCGTATCTAATACTACGTTCACTTATATTAAAAAAATTGGCAGTCTCTTTTAAAGATAACTGTAAATTATTATCAACTAAATATTTAATAATTTCGATACAACGTTTATTTAACATAGACACCTCCATTAAATGCATTTTTAAAATCCTCTTCATAATCTGATAGAATAAGATTTTCGATTAATTCTTCGTTTTCAATACTTTCAATAATATTGGCAATGTAATCTAGACGGAGATTTTGATTTTTTATGGTGATTCCAATTAAAATATAAACTTTTTCGCCATTTTCAAAATCAATACCATATGGGTAGTGATGAATAACTACTCCATTTTTTTTAATTAGATTTAAAGATGAGTGGGAACCGTGAGGGATAGCTATACCATTTCCAATATATGTGGAGCAGGTTATCTCTCTTTCTACTAAACTGTCGCTATAGCCACTTGCAGCGAAGCCAGAGTTTTCAAGTTCCTTTCCAAGGAGCTTGAGTGCTTCTTTCTTAGAAGTAGATTTTAAAGATAGATTCAATTGCATCTCTAAATATTCATTTTTTAAAAATTTTTCAATATAGAACTCCTTATCTAAAAAATCTTCTAAATAAAGCTTAGAGATGTCTGGATATTTTTCAATTACACGTTTTTTTAATTTTTCATGGGTAACAATTAAATCCACTTTAGGGAGAGCATCTCCTATATAACTGTTGCTGATATCGATATGTCTATATTTAGTTTTTTCAAAGAGATTTTTTAGTATATTAGCACCAATAGCACTAGAACCCATTCCTGCGTCACATAGGAAAACTATTTTTTTAATATTTTGTATATCTGGTATTGCCATATCGTTTAATTCCTTCTTAGTTTTTGAAGGAAGATTCTCTACTTTAGGCTTTTTTAAAATTACATAGGTTGTAAAAAAGGAAACTGCTGTTGAAACAGCAAAGCCTAAAAGTATATAGATGTAATCTCTATCTTTTGAAAGTAGAATGAGGTTTAGAATACTTCCAGGTGAAGCTATTCCTATAAGTCCTGTTTTAAATATATAAAAAATTAAATTCCCAGATAATCCACCCAAAAATACAGCCCATAGAAGTTTTAAATTTTTTAAAATATAAGGGAAATAGATTTCGTGTATTCCTCCAATAACTTGAACAAATATATTTGATAATAGATTTACTCTTTGTGAAGTTCTAGACTTAATTAAAAATAAGCCCAAAAGAACTCCAAGACCAGGACCAGGATTTGTTTCTAGTAGAAAGAGAAGTGATTTCCCTTTTTCATTTAAATCATTGAAACCAAGAATAGAAAGTATTCCATGATTTATAATATTATTGAAGAAGAAAACTTTTCCTACCTCTAAAACTGGTGTGAGAATGATTAAAGCATAAACATTTTTTACAACTCCTATTAAAAAATTAGATATGCTCTCAAGATAGTAGTTGGTATGTTTTAAAATAAAGTAGAAGATTCCACCGGTGATAAGTGCGACCAGTGGATACAAAAAGTTAAAAAGAAACATTTGAAAGCCACTATATACGTGTTTTTTAATAAGAATAGTTAAGTATTTAATTAAAAAACCGGAGATAACTCCAACAGCAATTCCTTGATTGATAGTGGAATCTGGATATAGATATATAGATACGCTCATAGAGATAATAGCTACAATTCCACCGCTATTTTTTTCCAAAATATTTCCAGCACTATAAGCAAGAGCCATAGGTAAAAGATATATCTCAAAATATTTTCCGTACAGTTCTAGGTGTGGAAAATAATATAGATTCCAACGGATAATTCCTAAAGTGATAAATAGATATATGTTTTTTAGAATAAGTTTACTAAAGAAATTTCCTATCTTATAAATCATCAAAATGACAACCTCCAAATAAATTATAAAATAGTTTAACATATTTTTTTCAAAAAAAATGTAACTGTTTATTTCAAAAAAAAATGAAATGTTTTAACCTTGATATTTTAATTCAAATGAATTAGAGTTGGAAGTAATAAAAATTCAAAAAGGGGTGTTTGGATGAGATTAATAATTCCAGAAGGAAATATTGGAGATTGGGCAGCAGCTTATGTGGTGAAAAAAATAAAAGAGTTTAAGCCTACAAAAGAGAAACCATTTGTTTTAGGATTGCCAACAGGTAGTACACCAGAAAAGATGTACAAGAAGTTAGTGGAGTTATATAAAGAGGGAGATGTATCTTTTGAAAATGTAATAACATTTAATATGGATGAATATGTAGGATTAGGACCTAATGATGAGCAGAGTTACCACTATTATATGCATAAGCACTTTTTTAATCATGTAAATATACCTAAGGAGAATATAAATATTTTAGATGGACTTTGTGAAGATTTAAAAGCAGAGGCCGAAAGATATGAAGAAAAAATAAAAGCAGTTGGAGGAATTCATCTTTTTGTTGGAGGAATAGGAGCTGATGGGCATCTAGCCTTCAATGAGCCAGGTTCATCTTTAAGTTCAAGAACCAGAGATAAGGAGTTAACTCAAGATACAATTATGGCTAATTCAAGATTTTTTGCTGGAGATATGAATAGGGTTCCGAAGGTTGCAATGACAGTCGGAGTTGCAACAGTTTTAGATTCGGAGGAAGTTATGATTTTAGTTGACACTCATGCTAAAGCTCTTGCTCTACATAAAGCTGTTGAATGTGGAATAAATCATATGTGGACAGTATCAGCTCTACAACTTCATAGAAAAGGTATTATAGTTGCAAGTGAAGAGTCGTGTGGTGAACTAAAAGTTTCAACATATAGATATTTCAAAGATATTGAGAAGGATAATTTAGACACGGAGAAATTTTTAAAAAGTATTAAATCAAAGTAGAAAATAATATAAATTTGCTAGCTACCAATTTTTGGTAGCTTTTTTATTTCCATTTTTTTTGAAATTTAAAAGATAGATTTTCTTTGAAATCATTGACCTTTGAAGGCTTTAAAGGTTTTTAGTATCATTTGGACAGAAAGAAGAAAGGGAAATAGGAGGATAAAAATGAAAAGTTCAGAGTTTAAGGTAAAAGTTCAGGCTTTTGGAAGATTCTTGAGTGGAATGGTTATGCCAAACATAGGTGTATTCATAGCTTGGGGACTTTTGACAGCATTATTTATACCGACAGGGTGGTTTCCAAATGAGCAGTTAGCAAAAATGGTAGGACCTATGATTACCTATATACTTCCACTACTTATAGGATACAACGGTGGAAAGTTGGTAGCTGGAGATAGGGGAGCTATCGTAGGAGCTATAACGACGGTTGGAGTTATCTGTGGGACATCAATTCCAATGTTTATAGGGGCTATGATTGCAGGACCAGTAGGTGGATATGCAATCAAAAAATTTGATGAAAAAATGAAAGGAAAAATAAAATCAGGATTTGAGATGTTAGTAAATAACTTCTCAGCAGGAATTGTTGGATTGATACTGGCAATTGTATTTTTTTATGGTGTTGGTCCAGTTGTAGAGCAATTAAATACTCTGCTTGGAGTTGGAGTGAATAGGTTAGTTCAAGCGGGACTATTACCATTGACGTCACTAGTTGTTGAACCAGCAAAAGTTTTATTTTTAAATAATGCTATAAATCATGGTGTCTTTGGACCACTTGGAATTCAGCAGGTTTCAGAAACGGGAAAATCCCTGTTTTTCTTGATTGAAGCGAATCCAGGTCCAGGTTTAGGAGTACTTTTAGCTTATATGATGTTTGGCAAGGGAGTTTCTAAAGATTCAGCTTCAGGAGCAGCGATAATCCATTTCTTTGGAGGAATACATGAAATCTATTTCCCGTATATTCTAATGAAGCCAATGCTGATTGTATCACTTGTATTTGGAGGAATGACAGGGGTATTCATAAATGTTCTATTCAATGGAGGATTAGTGGCACCGCCATCACCGGGAAGTATCTTTGCAATTATGGCTTTAGCTCCAAAGGGTGAGATGTTAGCAGTATTGATGTCAGTAGTTGGAGCAACGGCTGTTACTTTTGTGACAGCAACAATAGTGTTAAAAAGCTCAAAAGAGATAGAGGACGATATGGAATCTATAAAAACTTTTGTAGCTGGAAGTAAGAGTTTAGAAAAAATATCAAAGATAATAGTTGCGTGTGATGCTGGGATGGGATCGAGTGCTATGGGAGCTGGAGTATTAAGAAAAAAGATAGAAGCAGCTAATTTGCCGATAGAGGTTACAAACTGTTCAATCTCAAATCTAACAGAGGATATGGATATAGTAATAACTCATAAAGATTTGACAGAAAGAGCTAAAAAAACGGTGATGTCACCAATACATATATCAATAGATAATTTTATGAATCATAAGTTCTATGATTCTTTAGTTGAGAATTTAAAAGAGAGATTTAAAGATATTCATATACAAGTGGAAAATAGTGAAAAAAAAGCGATTAAAAAGGTCGATATAAATTCTGATATTTTAAAAAAAGATGGAGTTTTAACAGGTTTAGAGAGTGTGGGTAAAGAGAAGGCTATTGATGCGGTAGCTATGCACTTAGAGAAGTTGGGTTATGTGGAGAAAGGATATAGTAAGTATATGCAGGAGAGAGAAAAAATTTCGACTACATATATTGGAAACTATGTGGCTATTCCTCATGGAACAGTGGATGGAAAGAAAGAAGTCTTAAAATCTGGAATTGTAATTTTGCAGTACCCGGAGGGAATAGATTTTGGAAATGGAAATAAGGCATATTTTTTAATAGGAATAGCCGGAAAAAATGATGAACATGTGGAGATAATATCAAAAATTGCTGATGTGATAGAGGATGAAGATGAAGTTTTAGCTTTGAAAAATGAAAAAAATGCTGAAAAAATTTATAAGACATTTAATGTTTAATGGAGGAATAGAGATGAAAAAAGCATTGCAGTTTGGGGCAGGAAATATAGGGAGAGGTTTTATTGGAAAGATATTATCTCAAAGTGGATATGAAGTTTGTTTTGCAGATGTGGCAAAGGAAATTATAGATGAGTTAAATAAAAAGCACGAGTATAACGTTGAGATTGTTGGAAGTAATAGAAAAGTTGTAAGAGTGAAAAATGTTTTAGGAGTTATGTCAAATAGTGATGAGATAATTGAGAGAATAAAAGAGTCAAATCTTATAACAACTGCTGTTGGACCGAATGTTTTAAAGATAATTGCCAAAACTTTAGCCGAAGGTATTGAGGCGAGAAAGAAATCTGGAATAAATGAATATTTAAATATAATAGCGTGTGAGAATATGATAAATGGAACATCATTTTTAAAGGAGGAGATTGAGAAGCACTTGTCAAAAGAAACGGTGGAGGGGTATATGAAAAAATATATTGGATTTCCTAATTCTGCCGTGGATAGAATAGTTCCACCAATGGATAATAAAGAGAATATTTTAGATGTTAAAGTTGAGGAGTTTAGAGAGTGGATAGTGCAACAAAGTGCTTTTAAAGGAGAGATTCCTAAAGTTGAAGGGATGGAGTTAACAAATAATCTGATGGCTTTTATTGAAAGAAAGTTATTTACTTTAAATACAGGACACGCTATAACAGCTTATCTGGGAGTGTTAAATGGGCATAGTACAGTAAAAGAGAGTATTGAAAATCCAGAGATTAGAGAGGTTGTAGTGGAAGCGATGAAAGAGAGTGGGGAGGTTCTAATAAAAAGATACAATTTTGAGAAAGAGACTCATGAAAAATATATCAATAAGATATTGGCTAGATTTGAGAATCCACATCTGAAGGATGAGGTATTTAGAGTGGGACGGGAACCACTTAGAAAGTTAAGTTTTAATGACAGATTAATAAAGCCACTGAGAGGGACACTTGATTATGAATTAAAAAATGAGAGTTTGGTGAAAGGGATAGCTGCAGCGATGAAGTATCAAAATGAAAATGACCCTCAGGCTGTTGAGCTAAATGGAATGATCAATGAGTTAGGGATAAAAGAAACTTTTAAAAAAATATCGGGGTTAGAGGATAGTTATGGGGTAGAAGATAGAGTTTTATATCATTACGATACGATATAGGTAAATATTAAAGTAAAATTGAAATTTGTAAGGGACTAGATATAAATAGAATAGAAAAAATTTAAGTAACCTGAGTCTTTTAGAATATCAGACTTAAGTTACTTAAATTTTATATTGCTTAAAAAATAATATTAGTTATAAACTTTTTTAAAGTATTTTAGAATTGCTTCTTTTGTAATTTCTTCATTTTGTGTTGTATCTAACCAAGGATTTTCTTCATGTGTAAGAGAAACTAATTTGTTTGGACTAAATTCTCCATAACTTTCTAATACTTTAAGGATAATTTCTTCAAGACCTTCTGTAAGAGAGATATTTTCCTCTTTTGATATATTACATCTATCATAAATTTTATATTTATGGTAAATATCTTCTATGACAGGTCCATATGTCCAGTTTACAATTTTTTCAGGAAAAGCAGGTTTATTATAAAATCTCAAAGAGATTCCTTGGATAAAATAAAGAAGCTTTTGTAAAAATAAAGGTGTAATTTCTAGTTGAAGTTCATTAGCAATCCATAGAAGTTTTCTAACAACGTCAAAGACAGGGACTGTCTCAAAACATTTTTTTCAGTGTATAAGGGAATATTTTTTAAAATTCTATGATTTTCTAATAATTCCAAGTTACTTAATCTTTCATACAAAAGCTTATAAGTTTCTTCTGAAATTTTATTCCAGTTTATTTCAAGCAATTTTTTCATATTTTGAATATCTTTCGATGGTGTGATAATAGAATCATTGGCTTCCGTTTGTAACATGCCGTTTTCATATCTATGGATAGTAACTTTTCCTAATCCTAAAACTAAAGAATAATCACTCTGGTTTAATCCATATTTTTCACGAGTAGCAATGATGTCTTTTGTTGAGTTCATTTTTTTTTCAGATCTATATATATCATAAAGTGTTTCAGTATTAAATTTTACTTTTTCATTAAAAGTTATAAATAAATCTCTAACTTTAACTTTTTTCTCTCTAATTAAAATAATAATTTTTTTATCCATAAACTCCTCCTTAAAATTACATAAATATCAGAATTGGCGTTCTCAGTTTCATGAAAAGATAAACATATAACAAAATCATTATTATCTAATTTTAACTTCATATAAATCTATATGTCTCATAATGACTGATAAACTCCCAAATATCATCATTTGAAAATTTATGATCAGAGGATGGACCTCTATAATAATCATCAACTTGTAATTCACTAATAATTTCTTCAACGTTAAAAATACTTAACCCCATTTCATATATACTTGTCATATTTTTACCTCTGGGAATTAATTTCAATTTTCCTTCATTTGTACGTCTAGCACATTCATTTAAGAAATTTTTAATGGCAGGCTCTAATAGTTCAAAGAAACTTTCATTTAGCATAAATCACCCCTAAATTTTATCAATTGATAATTTTTTTAAAAATTTTGACACCTAAGAATCTAGACGCAGTTATCCGCATAAAATAAATACTTAAGCTTTTTTTAATTTGCCTAGTTTTTGTCATATGGTATAATTAATGAAAATAATATACTGAATGGGGAAAAAATTATGAAAAAAAATAGTGAGAAAGTTTTTATCTACTTAAAAGAGAAAATAACAAATGGTGTCTGGAAAGAGAATGAAAGAATAACTCCTGAAATAGCTCTAGCAACAGAGTTGGAAGTTAGTAGAAATTCAGTAAGAGAAGCCATCGAAAAAATGGTAGGTCTTGGAATTTTAGAGAAAATGAAGGGAAAGGGAACATTTGTTAAAAAAAGAGATTGTGGACTTAGTTTTAATGAATTTTTGAGAGATAGTATAATTTTAAGAAGCGATTATTTGGAAATATTGGAATTTAGAAAGGGATTTGAAACTAAAAACGTGGAATTATTTATAGAGAATGCGGATATTGAAGATTTTAATGAATTACAGGATTGCTATGAAAATATGCTGAAAACTAAGAAGGATGGGGAAAGATTTTCATATTATGATGCAATGTTTCATAATGCCATAGCTAAAGGAACTAAGAACTCTATAATAATAAAAATAAGTGAAATACTTTCAAACCTTATGATTCAACATCAAAAAAGTTTAAATGATATCTTAGGGTATCAAAAAGGTATAGACGAACATGGATTAATATTGAATGCTATAAAGCTTAAAGACAAGGAATTAGCTGTATTATATTGTAGAAGACATATTGAAAGAACTATCAAAGATGTTCGACATGTTGTGATGAGAAAAAGTTAATTGAAGCCTATAAAAGGGCTTTTTTTTATTTAAAATACATTTTATTTGACAAAAATAAAAAATAATAGTATATTTATTTTAAACATGTAGAACAAGTTAAGGAAGGGTATAGTTTATGTTAAAAAGTCAAGAAATAAGAACGAAAGCTCCAGAAATGGACCCGTTAAGAATAGGGATGGGATGGAAAAAAGAAGATTTGTCAAAACCACAAATCATAATACAGAGTACTTATGGAGACAGTCATCCGGGAAGTGCTCATCTGAATACGTTAGTGTTTACAGGTCAAGAAGCCATAAATAGCAATGGAGGAAAGGCTGCAAAGTTTTTTACCACAGATATATGTGATGGACAAGCTCAAGGTCATGATGGGATGAACTACTCCCTTGCTTCAAGAGAATTTATAGCCAATATGATTGAGATACAAATGGGAGCAACACCATATGATGCAGCTGTATTTTTTTCAAGTTGTGACAAAGGAGTTCCCGCACATTTACAGGCTTTAGCTAGAATGGATATACCATCAATTGTTATGCCAGGAGGAATTATGGCAGCAGGACCAGGAATGTTGACTCTTGAACAGTTAGGGACTTACAGTGCAAAGTTTGAAAGAAAAGAGATAACACAAGATGAGTTTGATTTTGCTAAGCACAACGCTTGTCCGTCATGCGGAGCATGTTCTTTCATGGGAACAGCATCAACTATGCAAGTAATGGCGGAGGCATTAGGGTTAACACTTCCAGGAATGGCACTTTTACCAGCTACATCACCTGACCTTATAAAAGGTGCTGAGTTAACAGGAAAAAGAGCGGTAGAATTAGCACATGAAAGAATATTACCATCACAAATTTTAACACCAGCAGCTTTTAAAAATGCGATAATGGTTCATGCTGCAATAGCGGGTTCAACAAATTCTATGTTGCATATCCCCACTATAGCAAATGAACTGGGAATTGAGTTAGATGCTGAATTATTTGATGAGATACATAGAAAAATACCATATCTTTTGAATATAAGACCTAGTGGATTTTATCCAGGGGAGTATTTCTATTATGCAGGTGGGGTACCAGCAATAATGGAGGAGATTAAGGAGCACTTAGATTTAAGTGTTTTAACTGTAACAGGAAAAACTTTGGGTGAAAATTTAGAAGAGTTAAAGAGAAATGGTTATTATGAAAAGTGTAATCAAGAACTTAAAAAGAGAGAATTAAAAAAAGAGGATATTATAAAACCATATTCAACACCGATTCAAAAGCAGGGAGCAGTAGCTGTGTTAAAGGGAAATCTAGCTCCTGAAGGAGCTGTAATTAAACACTCAGCACTACCAAAAGAGATGAAAAAAGTTACTTTAAAAGCTCGTCCATTTGATAGTGAAGAAGAGGCAATAAGTGCAGTTTTAAAGGGTGAAATAAATCCGGGAGATGCAGTTATCATAAGGTATGAAGGACCTAAAGGAACGGGAATGCCGGAGATGTTCTATACAACAGAAGCAATAGCGTCTGATCCAAGAATATCTTCAACAACAGCTCTTATAACGGATGGAAGATTTTCAGGAGCAACTCGTGGACCAGCGATTGGACATGTTTCCCCAGAGGCATCTGAGGGTGGACCAATAGCGCTGTTAGAAGAGAATGATTTAATTCTGATAGACGTAGAAAAAAGAAAGTTGGAGATTGTTGGAGTAAATGGTAAAAACTTATCAGAAGATGAAGTTGAAAAAATTCTTTCTGAAAGAAAGAGTAGATGGGAAAAGCCAGTGCCAAAATACACAAAAGGAGTTTTAGGAATATATACAAAGTTAGCTGTTTCACCAATGAAGGGCGGGTATATAAAAGTATAATAAAGAATATGGAGGGTAAATATGGAGGCTGTAAAAAAACAGGGTTCTATGAAAGTGTCAAAAAGTAGAGAGATAAGCGATTATGTAGGATTAGGAGTAGTTTTATTAGGAATAGCTTATCTTATAAAAAATTATATGACTTATTCGAGTTATTTCAATGTAGACAATGTATCTATGCCAATTGAGTCATTAACATTAGTTGCAGTAACTGGAGTTGTAATTTTACTTACATTGGTTTTAGTTTTTAAAATTCAAGCATTTATAGCACTTATGATAGGTAGTGCACTAATGGGAATTGGAACTGGAATGCCATTTGAAAAGATTATATCTAGTATTCAAAATGGTATGGGAGGAACCCTTGGATTTGTTGCTACAGTAGTTGGACTTGGGGCGGTTTATGGTGAGATGTTGGAAGCTTCTGGAGGTGCCCAAGCATTATCAAAGACTCTTCTTAAAAAGTTCGGGAAAGAGAATGCATCATGGGCACTTATGGCTACAGGATTTTTAGTAGCTATTCCAGTATTCTTTGATGTAGGATTTATTATATTAATACCTTTAGTTTATACATTGGCAAAGGAGTGTAAAAAATCAGTTTTACACTTTGGGATACCATTGCTTGCAGGACTAGCTGTGACACATACTTTTATCCCGCCAACACCCGGACCAGTTGCGGTTGCAAGTATCTTAGGGGCGGATTTAGGTTGGGTAATAGTTCTAGGAGCAGTGATAGGATTGCCAACAGCAATTCTAGCAGGACCAGTATTTGGAACATTTATAGGCAAAAAAATCTATATAGATGCAAATCAATTTATTCAAGACGCTATGAATGAAGAGGAAAAAGAGTTGCCATCATTTGGAAAGGTTTTATCAGTGCTTGCGGTTCCAATGGTGCTTATATTGATCAATACAGTTTCTACAACTCTTGTAAAAAGTGGGATTATAAACAATGGACCAGTATCTGATTCATTAGCATTTATTGGAAATCCGTTTATAGCTTTAACAGTTTCAGTATTAATAGCTTTCCATTTCTTGGGAACTAAAGAGGGATTCTCAAAAGACATGATACTTAATTTAAGTAATAAAGCTTTTGGACCAATTGGGTTAATTATATTGGTGACTGGAGCTGGAGGAGTTTTTAAGCAGATATTAGTGGACTCAGGAATAGGAAGACTTTTAGCTGAGCAGATGGCAAGCTCAAGTATGCCGGTATTGGTGTTAGCATTTTTGATAGCTTATGTTGTTAGAGTGACTCAAGGTTCTGCAACAGTAGCAATGATAACAGCTGCTGGAATTGCAGCACCGGTTATGGAGCTTGTGGATATATCAGCACCGGGAAGAGCGTTAGTTGTAATATCTATAGCGTCAGGAGCAACAATATTATCACACGTTAATGATAGTGGATTCTGGTTGGTAGGAAAATATTTTGGACTTGATGTAAAGCAAACATTTGCATCTTGGACTGTGATGGAAACTATAATAGCCATTTGCGGATTTGGATTCTCTTTATTAATGAGTTTCTTTTTATAAGGTATGTATTTTGCTAGAGTATAACTATACTCTAGCTTTTTTTGTGGTATAATATAGTAAAATGAGAGGTGAGAGAAATGGTTAGGAAAAAGTTGCCTGTGGGAATAGATGATTTTAAAGAGATAATAGAAAGCAATTGTTATTTTGCAGATAAGTCGCTATTAATAGATGAGCTGTTGAGTAAAAGATCTAAAGTAACTCTATTACCAAGACCAAGAAGATTTGGAAAAACTTTAAATATGTCAATGCTTAACTATTTCTAAGAGCAAAAAAATATGGAGATTGGAGGGATAATATTTGGATTTTTTGAAAAAATTAGAGCAAGAAGTCGGTTGGAGCATATATAATCGTGGAAAAGATTGCTACATAAGTAAGAGATTATTGAACATGAAAATTTATGAAATGGAAAATGAAGAGTTAGAAGCTGGAACCCTATCTCTTACTGGAAATGTAAAGGGAAATGGATATTGTGAATATCAGACAGAAGTTGTGTTTAACGAGCATGAATTTATAACTGGTCATTGCGATTGTGCATATTACCAAGAAAATGTAAAAACGTGTAAGCATATTGTAGCTATGGCTATAGCTGCTTATTATCTAGTTTTAAAACCATTGGACACTAGAAAAAGTCTATTGGATGCTCAATTAGATTTTTTGAAAAATCCAATATCAGAAAAAAAGAATCTAATTTTTTTAAATATAACTCCTAGAATCGAAAAAATAATAGGATATCTAAATCTAACTTTTGACATGGAAGTTGTGGCAAATAATAAAAAATATAAACTTATGAATAAATTTTCTAAATTTATATCAGCTTATGAAAAAACAACTTTTTCTTTTGGAAAGGCATATACATACAATCCAGCAACTGACTACTTTCAAGGGTGGGAGAAGGCATTTTTAGATTTTGTAAAAGAGTATGAGGAAATGTTTAAGCGGAGTTACTATGGGGATGTGAGTTTAACTGCAATTTTGGGAAATAAAAGAAGTTTTGATAGGTTTATAGATATTTTGAGTAGTGGAAGAAAAGTTATTTTAAAAGAGACAACCTTGAATAATCTTTTACGCATAAAGTTGGATACAACAGAAGGTGGAGTCAAATTGAGCTTTGAAAATAGTGCTAACTTTATTCAAAGGGGAGAGCGAACACTTTTAGATAGCAGTAATATCAATGGAGAACCTATATTTTATAGGATATCCAGCGAAGATATGGAGCTATTTAAAAAAATATCTCAAAAGACAAGTAGGAATAAAGAGATGAAGATTAGTGATACGAATCTTCCAGTTGTAATGAATTCTATTCAAAAGATGGCAAAGTTGGAGATGTCAGAAAGTATACGAAAAAGAGTGTATACTCCCCAAGAGATACAGGACAAAATTTATATAGACTCATATAACACATACGGTCTTAAAGTTTATAGTAAGAGATTTTATGATGGCATAGCTGAAGATGACTTGGATAAGAATATAATTTTAACAGAAACTTTAGAAGGGTATTCACTATATAGAGATATACTGAAAAATTATCATAATAATTTTGAGAATGGAGCTTATCATATTACAGATATAGAAATTATATACAAATTTGTGATAGAAGGGATACCTGAACTGGAAAAGCACTATGAAATATATTATTCTGAGGAATTTAAAAAGAAGAGGTATTCAGCTGTAAGTTATCGAGTAGAAACAAAAGTCAGTGACATCTTAGAAATTAGTTTTGATATAGATGGAATAGATAAGGATGAAGTACTTAGATTTTTAATGGCAGTTCGTGAGAGAAAAAAATATTATCTTTTAAAAAATGGTGGAATTATTGATATAGAGGCCAGTTCAGAATTGAATGAGTTGAATAGTCTTTTAGATATCTCAGAAGCTAGTAAAAAAGAGATAGAGATGGGAGTGATATCTAGAGCTAGAAACTACAGCTATTTTTTAGCTTCAACATTAAAAAAAATAAAAAATATAGTTTTTGATGAGAATTTTAAGGAGATGGATAGAAACCTTAACTCTATTGTAAGCAAAGAGGAGAGAGAGTTTATAAAAAAAAGTTTTCCTATATTAAGAGAGTATCAGTTGTATGGGGTTCAGTGGCTGAAGACTCTTCAAAAACTTGGACTTGGTGGAATTTTGGCGGATGATATGGGACTTGGAAAAACCCTTCAAACTATAGTATATTTAGCACTGGAAAGAAGAGATTTACCAAGTATAGTTATAGCTCCAAAGTCACTGGTGTATAATTGGAAGAGTGAATTTGAAAAATTTGCACCAAATGTAGTGGTTAAGATGTGCGTAGGAAGTAAAATTGAAAGAGAGAAAATCATCAAAACACTTGGGAAGAGAGAGATTTTAATAACGACTTATGGAGTGTTGAAAAATGATTTAAAATTATATGAAGAGGTTGTATTTGAAAAAGGATTTGCTAATGTAGTTATAGATGAAGCTCAAAATATAAAGAATATTTTAGGAAAGACATCCAATGCTATAAAAGATATAAAAGGTGAAACTAAGATAGCTCTCACAGGAACACCTATTGAAAATAATATACTTGAACTTTGGAGTATATTTGATTTTTCCTTTCCAGGGTATCTTGGAAAACATACGACATTTAAAAAGAGATATTTAGATAATTTAAAAAATTTAAAAAGTATTGTGGGACCATTTATTTTGAGGCGTACAAAGGGTGAGGTATTGAAGGAGCTTCCAGATAAAATTGAGCAAGATGTTATTGTTGAATTGGGGGAGAAGCAAAGAAAGTTATATGTAGGATATTTGGAGAAGTATAAAAGAGAGGTAGAGTCAAATGGAAGTGATGTAATAAGGATATTGTCCTATATAACAAGACTTCGTCAACTATGTAATCATCCAAAGTTATTTATTGAAGATTACAAAGGAGAGAGTGCGAAACTAGATGTACTTTTAGAACTTCTTCAAGAGGCTAAGAGTGGGGGACATAGAGTTCTACTTTTTTCTCAATTTACCGAGATGTTGACTATAATAAAAAGTCATTTAAAAGACGAGTTTACTATCTTATACTTGGATGGAAAAACAAAGGTGAAGGAGCGTTTGCATTTGGTTGAGAGATTTAACAGCGGAGAGGGTGATATATTTATAATATCTCTTAAGGCTGGTGGAAGCGGATTAAATTTAACAGGAGCGGATACGGTTATACATTTTGATCCATGGTGGAATCCATCCATAGAGAATCAAGCTACGGATAGGGCTTATAGAATGGGACAAAAGAGTGTTGTAAATGTATTTAGACTTATAACGAAAGGAACTATTGAGGAAAAGATTAATCTGATAAAAGGGGAAAAATCTAAAATAATCAGTGAAGTTTTGGATGGCGAGAAACAGGAGCTTTTAAAAATGAATAGAGATGAGCTTTTAAAATTATTTTAAAGATTGAATTAATTAAAATAGTATGACTAGTATACAACTCATAAAAATACTGCTATAATATATAAAAACAGTGATAGGAGAGAAAAGGATGAGATTACAAGGGGTAATGAAAAATTCTAAGGAGAATACTAGACAGTACATATATAGAGTTTTGAGAGAGAATATTATGAGTTTAAATTTGAAGCCTGGGGAATCGATTGGAGAGATAGAACTAAGTAAGATATTAAATGTGAGTAGAACTCCACTGAGAGAAGCTATTGTGCAATTGATTGAAGAAAAACTACTGGAAGTTTTTCCACAGAAAGGCTCGTTTGTATCCAAAATAAATCTTAATTTAGTTGAGGAAGCTATATTCGTTAGAGAGACGTGTGAGGAAAGAATTTTGAAGATGGCGTGTTCAGATAAAAACATAGATGAACTGGTAAAAGAACTAGAAAAAAATATTGAATATCAAAAGATAATTTTAAATTTTAATGGAGATTTACATGAATTTTTCACTTTAGACAATGAGTTTCACTATATTTTGTTCGAATATTATAATAAAAAGAATAGTTGGAAGGCTATAAAAAGATTATCAACTCATTATGATAGATTAAGGCTTTTAGATGCTTTGGAAAAAACAAATATTGAAGCCACATTGAATCAACATATAAAGATTGTGGAGTTGATAAAGAATAAAGATAAAAGTGGAATTGATACTTTAGTTGAAAAACATCTTTTGAATTATAAAGATGTAATTAAAAGATATGAAACAAAATACCCAGAATACTTTTGTAACAAATAAAGTTGAAAAAACACTCCCTATTGTAAAAATATACAATAGGGAGTATTTCAATTTTTTTCTAAAAACTTTAATCCAATCTCAGATAAGGTAGCTCCTTTTCGTCCTTTTTTATTTTCAATAAAACCAAGATTTTCTAAATTTAGTAAAATTTTCCTAATATCATTTTCGCTGAGTGAAATATTCTCCTTTGTAGCTTCCACATAGAGAGTATTTCTACCGGAAGAGATTTTGGCTAAATTATTTTTAGAGATTGTAGTTAGGACAAAAATATATTCGTCGTATTTCTTTTGAGCAACCTCTAGAAGTAAATTATTATACTGTTCAAAATTTTCATTGTTAGCATTTAAACTACTTTGATAAATTTCTATCAGTTCACTGGGCAAATCAGAAAAAACAATCTCCTTTTTATCTGTGTATGTCAAAAATTCAATATAGTTTCGAAGTTCTCGGATATTACCATCCCACCTATGTGATTCAAAAACACGTTTCACCTTTTCATTGAAAGTAAAGTCTCCATGAAATTCTTTTTGGAATTTTTTTATGAAAATTTCAATATCTTGTTTTCGCTCTCTCAGTGGCGGAATAAAAATAGGAAGTGTATTTAAACGATAGTAGAGATCTTTTCTAAAGCGACCTTTTTGAACTAAATCCTTAAGATTTTCGTTACTTGCCGCAATAATTCGAACATCAATATCGATAACTTTATCACCAGCTACTCTGGTTATTGTTTTTTCTTGTAGGACTCTTAAAAGTCTAATTTGAAGAGCAGGAGTCATCTCTTCCACTTTATCGAGAAAGATAGTTCCCATATGAGCACACTCTAAGAGTCCTATTTTTCTATTTCCAACTTCATCCTCATATCCAAATAACTCTTTTTCTAAGTAATTATATGGAATGATACCACAATTTATAATAACAAATGGAAAATTTTTTCGTTTGGAGTAGTTATGTATAGAGTGAGCGAATAGCTCTTTTCCAGTTCCAGTTTCTCCAGTGATTAGAATAGAAGATTCTGTCCTTGCCATTTTTTTAGCAATCTCCTTCACTCTTAAAATACAGCTATCCTCTCCTAGAATATCGCTGAAGTTATAGCGAGCTCGGTGTCCTTTATTCAATAGTTGTTTTCTAAACTCATGATGACGTAGTTCTTCCTCTTGAAAGTGTTGTATGAAAGCAAAAGCACCGATATAGTTATCATTCCTAATAATGGGTGTCACATTGAGTTTAATAAAATCTCCATTTATCTCTACAAGTTTAGATTTTATTTCAACTTTATTTTTTTTCACTTCATTGAAAGGAATAATAGAAAGTTGTTCTAAGTAGCTGTAACCAATTAGATTATCCTTGGATATTTGAATGATACTTTCAGCATCCCTATTGCACGAACAAATTACATTATCTCTATCAACTCCAATTATTCCGATATTTATAGTTTTTAAAAGAATATCCAACTGACTTTCAGAGGTTGTAGCTTTTTTTAAAATTTTAATTAAACTATAGTCGTTTGAAGCTATTCTATCCAGATATTCGTTGATTTTTTTAGAATATAAAAGATGTTCATAACCTAATTTTAAAGCTATTTCAATAATAGTATTTCCATCAAAAAATCTGTGACCAATATCAATAATTTTTTTCTTCTTTAAAGACTTTGGAATATCATCAATCTCTCCAGGGGTTATAACTAGAGGAACATTAGGGATAGATTGCGAATTTGGGTGAATTGGGTAAAATTCAATGTTATTTATGCCTAGATGATAAAAATCAGATATTGTTTCTATACACATCTTTAAATTTACATTCATCAATGCTGCTTTGGTTCCGTTTGGAAATTTTTTTAAAAGAGAAAGAGTTTCTTTTGTAATAGTTAAATCGACAACAACAATATTATTTTTTTCCAAAAATTTTTCGTTCAAAAGTTCGTAGGCACTTGTAGTAATTACATAGAGGTCAGAATTTTCTATATTTTTATATGAACCATCTTCAAAGCTAAAAGTTTTGACACTAATTAGGTCACCAAATAATTCTTTTAGTTTTTGAGAATAAAATTTTGTGACATCTTTTGCATTTGTTATGACAGATATATTTTTACTCATATTAATCGCCTCCCGGACTATGGATATTACCCTATGATTGTCTAAAAAACAAGAGTTGATTTTACAAAAAATAAAATTTGAATTGGTGAAAATAAGGTTATTTTATAACCTAAAAAACCAATAAAAAATTATTTTTTATTTTTTTTGACAGTAAAATAAACATAATGTATATAATAAGTATAAGAATTTTAAAAGTAAATTGGGAGGCAGCTGTGAAGTATTTAGGAAGTATGAAAGAAGTGGATGGTGTTTTAGAAATTGGTGGGGTTTTGGTGACACAGTTACAAAATGAGTATGGAACACCGCTATATATATATGATTTGGAACTTATGGAAAGAAAAATTAAAGCTTTAAAGGATGGATTTATCAGTGATAAATTTAAAACGACAGTTGTATACGCATCAAAAGCTTATTTATCAAAAGCGATGGTTCAAGTTGTGGATAGAATGGGATTACATATAGATGCAGTTTCAGCTGGAGAGTTACATACTATTTTATCAGAAAAAATTAATCCTAAAAAAGTTCATATGCATGGAAATAATAAATCTTTAGAAGAGATAGAGATATGTGTTGAAAAAGGAATAGGGAGTATAATTTTAGACAATAGATTTGAAGCTAAAAGAGTAGCTAAAATTTGTAGAAAATTTGGGAAAAAAATGGATGTGATGCTAAGATTAAATATAGGAATAGATGCTCACACTCATGAGTATATAAAAACGGCTAAGCACACATCAAAATTTGGAGAGTTCATTTTTGATAAGGATATAATTGAGATTGTGCGAGTTATAGTTGAAGAAGAGGAACTTAATTTCTTAGGTTTTCATTGCCATATCGGTTCACAAATTTTTGATGAATTAGCATTTTATGAAGGAATAGATAGCATGGTTAAATTTACAAAAGAGGTATCTAAAGAGTTGAATATCACAATACCAGAAATAAATATTGGGGGTGGTTTTGGTGTTAGATACACAGAGGGGGATACAGATGTAGATTTAAAATATTTGATGCAAAAAATTATAGATTGTTTGGAAAAAACATTGGAATTGGAAAAGGTAAAGATTGAAAAAATATCAATTGAACCCGGACGTTCTATAGTGGGTCAAGCAGGTAGTACTCTTTATACAGTCGGAGGAAAAAAAGAAACTTTTGGTGGAGAAAAGTATATTTTTATAGATGGTGGAATGACTGATAATATCAGACCAGCTCTTTACAATGCAAAATATGAAAGTATCGTAGCTAATAGATTATTGAATAATGAGAAAAAAGAGATTGTTTCTATAGCTGGAAAATGTTGTGAGTCAGGGGATGTTATTATAAAAAATACAAAGTTAGGTGAGTGTAGTGAAGGAGACTTGATACTTGTGAGTTGTACAGGAGCTTACGGACATTCAATGAGTAGTAACTACAATAAAGCTTTAAAATCAGCTGTAGTTTTTGTAAAGTCTGGAAAAAGTTGTTTAGTTTCCAAAAGAGAAACATATGAAGACTTATTGAAAAATGATTTATCATTAGAGGATATGTAGAGGTGGGACTGTGGAAATAAAATTTATGTTAGCATCATTGATTTTTGCAATGACACCAGGACTGGCAACGGTATATATCTTAAGCAATTCAACTTTATATGGAAGAAAAGAGGGATTAAAATCAGCTTTAGGTGTTATGAGTGGTGGAATGATTTACAATGTATTAGGTTCAATTTTATTGGCAATATTTGTAATACCTACAAATGGATTAGAAAACTCACTATTGTTTTCAATTATAAAAATTGTTGGTGCAGGATATTTAATCTACACTGGAGTAACAGAATTAAAATCTAAAAAAACACTTTTAGAGGAAAGAGAGAAAAACAACTCATATTTGAAGGGAATGATAACAAATTTGGCTAATCCTAAGGTTTTATTATTTTTTATAACTTTTATTCCTCAATTTTTAAAAGGAAATGGAAACCTTGGAAAAGAGATGTTTCTTTTAGGAAGTATTTATTTGATGATTGAAGTTTCATGGTATATAGTTCTAGCTTTTTCTACAACTCTTTTTACAGATAAAGTTAAAGAATTTTTATTCAATAAAATGAAATATTTATCAGGGAGTGTTTTTATATTGATAGGAGTAACTATGTTTTTGTAAAATTTATATGAGGGAGGGTATTATGATAAATGCAATTTGGGTGGGGTTAATACTTATAGGTATAGTGATATCTATGTTTACAGGAACGGTTCAAGGGGTAACAGATTCAGTTGTCTCTTCAGCTAAAACAGCGGTAGAAATTTCAATTGGTCTAATAGGAATAATGAGTTTTTGGTTGGGCCTTATGAAGGTAGCGGAAAAAGCGGGCTTGGTTCAATTGCTTGGAAAAGCTTTGAGACCTCTTATGAGACTATTGTTTCCAGAAATTCCGGAGAATCATCCTGCCAACGGAAGCATTGTGGCAAATATAGCTGCCAATTTTTTAGGTTTAGGGAATGCTGCTACTCCATTGGGAATAAAAGCTATGCAAGAGTTACAGGACTTAAATGAGAATAAGGATGAAGCAACAGATGCAATGGTGCTATTTTTAGCTATTAATACATCATCTGTTACGCTTGTGTCATCAAGTGTACTGGCGTATCGTGCTGCAGCAAACTCCGCCAATGTGAGTGAAATAATAGCACCTACAATAGTAGCTACATTGATATCTACAACAGTAGCTATTATAAGTTGCAAGATGCTACAAAAACTAAAAAAATTCAAAAGAGAGGACATTGAAGAGTTAAAAGAGGCAGCTTTATAAATAGAACTTTAGGGAGAAGGTAAATGAAGAAAAAGTTTTTTTATGTGTCATTATTGGCACTACTATTTATAAGTTGTAGTGGTTTAGAAAATGTTCGACAAGAAGAAAATACACAAAAAATAAGTACAAGATTGCCCAAAGAGAAAACAAAGCCTTTAAAAAAATTTATAAATTCAGATATGATGAAACATGGAAATTTGAGTTTTTATGCAGTTGATTTAGATAGTGAGAAGATTGTGGATAATTATAACGGTGACACAGGGTTAGTACCAGCTTCAGTTTTAAAAATAGTTACTTCTGCAACAGCTATAAAAGTTTTGGGAGGAGATACAACTTTAGAAACAAAACTTCTATATGATGGTAAGATATCTAAAAGTGGCATTTTAAAAGGAGATGTTTATATTGAAGGAAGTGGAGACCCTACATTAGGTTCCAATGGGTTTGCAGAGGATAAAGAGTTGTTTTTAAAGCATTGGGTTCAAGAGATGAAGAGGATTGGAATAAAATCAATTGATGGAAATATAATTGTACTTGATGATCTATTTGGGTATGAAGGAATTCCAGGAAAATGGCTTTGGGAAGATATGGGAACAGATTATGGTCAGGCAACTTATGGGATAAGTATATTTGATAATTTGTATACTCTTTCATTGGAAACAAAGAAGTCAGGAGAAAAACCTAAAATAACAAGAATATCTCCTAAAATTAAAGAGCTAAGCTTTGATAATAAGGCATTAGTATTAGAAAATAGTAAAAATACTCTTATAGTTCAGGGAGCACCTTTAGAAAATAAAAGAACGATTAGTGGAACTATATCAAAGAGTGAAGAGGAATATAGGATAGACAGTGATATTCCAGATCCAGGACTATTTTTGGGGAATTATTTTTCAGAATATTTACAGAAGAAAGGTATAAAGTTTACAGGAAAAGTACTAAGTGCTAGAACAACTTCAAAAAGGCCTAAGGATGGGAAAATCATAGCAATAACAGAGTCACCGACTATATCGGAAATTTGTAGGGTTCTTTTAACAAGAAGTGATAATCACTATGCAGAGCATCTGTACCAACTTCTAAAGAAAAGTAAAAAAATTGATATAGTTGAATTCTGGAAAAATAATGGTTTAGAAACAAATGCACTGGTTTTAGGAGATGGAAGTGGGCTTTCAAGAGGAAATATAGTATCTTCAAAATTTTTGGTAGATGTTCTAGCGTATTCGAAGAATGATTTAAAAGATATACTACCAATAGCTGGAAAAGAAGGAACTGTTAAATTATTTCTAAAAGATACACCATTATCTGGAAATGCTAAAATAAAAAGTGGGAGTATGAGTGGAATTCAATCATATTCAGGATATGTTGAAAAAAATGGGAAGACATATGCGTTTGCTATAATGGTTAATCATTGGAATGGTTCAAGAAAAGAGTTAAGAGAAGAGATGGAAGTTTTATTGAATAATATATTTTGATGGATTATGAATAGGATTTAATAGATGCTATAATAGGAGGGGTTTATGTTTACTTTAATAATGGGAAAAATATCTTTATATGCAATACCGGTGATAATACTTTCAATACTTGGATATAGTTTTTTTGTAGCTAAAGTTAAAGTTTATGAGGTTTTTTGCGAAGGAGCGAAGGAAGGATTTTCTACGGCTATAAAAATAATTCCGTTTTTAGTTGCTATGTTAGTTGCCATTGGTGTTTTCAGAAGTTCAGGGGCTATCGATTTAATTGTAAAAGGAATAAACCCAATCTTACAACTGATAGGTATGCCAGGAGAGTTACTACCTATGGCTATTATGAGACCACTTTCAGGGGGAGGATCAACGGGAATTTTAAATGATTTATTTATTAATTTCGGTCCAGATTCTATGATTGGAAGAATGGGATCTGTAATGATGGGGTCAACAGAAACTACATTCTATGTTCTGGCTGTTTATTTTGGGGCTATTAGTATTAGAAAAACAAGACACGCTATAGTGGCAGGGTTGTTGGCAGACGTTGCAGGACTACTTTCAGCTGTTTGGGTTTGTAATATAATTTTTGGATAAAGGACGGATTTTATGAAGTTAAAAAGAGGGGATACTATAGGCTTAGTTGCTCCAGCTGGATCTATAGAAAAAGAAGTTTTGGAAAGTGCTATTGAGAACTTAACTACAATGGGGTTTAAGATAAAAGTAGGTGAAAGTGTAACTAAAAAATGGTATTCCTTTGCCGGAACTGATGAGGAGAGAGCAAAGGATATAAACGATTTTTTTAAAGATAAAGGCATAGAGGCAATAATGTGTGTACGTGGAGGTTATGGTTGCACTAGATTGTTGGAACTTCTAGACTATGAAGAGATAAAGAAAAATCCAAAACCATTTATAGGATATAGTGATATTACCTCAGTTCTTTTAGCTCTATATAAAAAATGTGGAATGAAAAGTTATCATGGACCTATGGGTGTGAGTAATTTTTCAGGAAGTTACGACAGAGAAACTTTAAATCATTTTTTAGGAGTAGTTATGGAAGATTTCAAGGAGTGTAATTTAGAAAATTTCGGTGAGGAGATAGGCTTTTATAACTCATTGAAAGGAGAGGGAGTTTTAATAGGGGGAAATTTAGCTGTATTGGTATCAAATATAAGAAGTGAGTACGATATTGATTACAGAGACAAAATACTTTTTATTGAAGAAATTTCAGAGAGTACATATAAAGTAGATAGGATGATATGGCAATTAAAAAACGCCGGAGTTTTAAATGAAATTTCTGGAATTATTTTAGGTGATTTTAAAAACTGTGAAAAAAGTTCAGAGCATGATATGTCCTTGAAAGAGGTTTTTGATTTTCATTTTTCCAATTTAAAAAAACCAGTTTGTTATAATTTAAAATCAGGTCACTGTAAACCTATGTTAACTTTAGAGTTTGGAGGTATTTATAGGATAGACGGTGAAAAGAGAATAGTTAAGTATTACAATTAAGATAAAAAATAGAGTATTTTTGTAGAAAAAATTCGTATTATAAGCACTTGAGGTATAGTTCAAAACACTATATTTCAAGTGCTTTTTGTTTAAAATAGAACACTAAACTCTAAAAATAGAACAAAAAAATATGTTGACAAAATTTAAAAGATTGGATATCATACTTGCATACAACTAATACAAAAAGATTTGAAGGAGTTTCTATGAGAAAATTTATGGATTCAGATTTTTTATTAAAAAATGATGTAAGTAAAAAACTATATGAATATGCAGAGAAAATGCCAATATTCGATTATCACTGTCACCTTAATCCAAAGGAGATAGCTGAGAATAAAAGCTATGAAAATATAACACAGATTTGGCTTTATGGAGACCACTATAAGTGGAGAGCTATGAGATCAAATGGTATAGATGAAAAGTATATTACAGGAGATGCAACTGACTATGAGAAGTTCTTAGCTTTTGCAGAAACTATGGAATACGCTTATGGAAACCCACTTTTCCACTGGTCACACTTAGAGCTTAAGAGATTCTTTGGAATAGAAGAGGTATTGAATAGAAAGACTGCTGAGAGCATCTGGAACAGAGCTAATGAGCTTTTAAAAACAAGTGAGTTTACAGCTAAAAGACTTATTGAAAGATCAAATGTAAAAGCACTTTGTACAACAGATGATCCTGCTGATACATTAGAGTTCCACCAAGAGATTTTAAAAGATGAGAACTTTAAAGTAAAAGTTTTACCAACTTTCAGACCTGATAAAGCTATCTACTTAGAAAAAGATGATTATTTAATCTGGTTAGAGAAATTAGAAACTGTTTCAAATAAAAAGATAGACACTTTCAAAAAACTAGTAGATGTTTTAGAAGGTAGAGTACAGTTCTTCGTAGAAAATGGTTGTGTTGTAACTGACCACAGTTTAGAGGCACCTTTTTATAGAAGAGATACTGAGAACAAGATAGAGGCAATCTTCGCTAAAAGATTAGCAGGGGAGACTTTAACAAAAGAGGAAGCAGATACTTATAAAACTGAAATCTTCTTAGCTCTTGGAAAAATCTACTACAAAAATGATTTAGGAATGCAACTACACATGGGTGCTCTTAGAAATAATAACGAAAGAATGTTTAAAAAATTGGGGGCAGATGTTGGTTTTGATTCAATAGCAGATAATAACTATGGAGAGGTTTTATCAAAGTTATTAAACAGTTTAGATAAAGATGGAGAGCTTCCAAAAACAATTCTTTACTGTTTAAATCCAAAGGACAATGAAGTTCTTGGAACAATGATTGGTAACTTCCAAAATAGTGATACTCCAGGAAAGATTCAGTTTGGATCTGGATGGTGGTTTAACGACCAAAAGGATGGAATGATTCGTCAAATGACAGCTCTATCTCAACTGGGACTTTTAAGAAGATTTGTAGGAATGCTTACAGACTCTAGAAGTTTCCTATCCTATACAAGACATGAGTATTTCAGAAGAATACTTTGTAATTTAGTGGGGGCTTGGGTAGAGGATGGAGAGGTTCCATATGATGAGGAGATTTTAAAAGCGATGATTGAAGAGATTTGCTTCATCAATGCAAAGAACTACTTTAAGTTAGAAATTTAATTAATATAGATATTTAAGGAGGAGAAAGTGAAATTATCATTTAGATGGTATGGAGAATCTGATCCAGTAAAACTGGAATACATAAAGCAAATTCCAACAATGGAAAGTATTGTAACAGCTATATATGATGTTCCAGTTGGGGAAGTTTGGCCAATGGATAAAATATTAGCTTTAAAGGAGACAGTTGAAAAAGCTGGACTAAAATTTGATGTTATAGAGAGTGTACCAGTACATGAAGATATAAAATTAGGTATTGGAAGAAGAGATGAGTATATAGCGAACTACAAGCAAAACATAAGAAACTTAGGAGCTGCCGGAGTTAAAGTTATATGTTACAACTTCATGCCTGTATTTGACTGGACTAGATCACAGTTAGATAAAGAGTTAGAGGATGGTTCAACAACGCTTGTTTACTACAAGAATCAAGTGGATAAATTAGATCCACTAAATAGTAATTTATCACTACCAGGATGGGATTCAAGTTATACAAAAGAGCAGTTGGCAGAGCTATTTGCAGGATATAAGAGTATAGGGCAAGAGGGACTTTGGGCTAACTTGGAGTATTTTTTAAAAGAGATTATTCCAGTGGCTGAAGAGGCTGATGTAAAAATGGCTATTCACCCAGACGATCCACCTTGGCCAATCTTTGGACTTCCAAGAATCATAACGTGTGAAGAAAATGTTGATAGACTCTTAAGTTTGGTTAATAGCAAGTACAATGGACTAACTCTTTGTACTGGATCATTAGGGTGTGCTAACTTCAACAATATGGAGAAATTAGTAGATAAGTACAGTGCAATGGGAAGAATCCATTTTATACACGTAAGAAACGTAAAACTTCTTGAGGATGGAGTAAGCTTTGAAGAGTCAGCTCACTACTCAGGGTGTGGGTCATTGGATATAGTTAAGATTATGGCAGCACTTCATAAGAATAACTTTGATGGATACCTAAGACCAGATCACGGAAGAATGATTTGGGGAGAAACAGGAAAACCAGGATACGGATTATATGATAGAGCTTTAGGAGCAAGTTATATAACAGGAATTTGGGAGACTCTTTCTAAGTTAAAGTAACAGTTATTAACAAAAGGAGATTTGAGATGAAATTAAACTTAAAGGATATAAAAAACATAGATGGTTCATTAGGGGTAATAGTACCAAAATATGATATTGAAACGGTAAAAGAGGAAACTTTAAAAACTCCAAAGTGGTTACACTTTGGTGCTGGAAATATCTTTAGAGCATACATGGGGAAAGTACAACAAGTTTTAATTGAAAAAAATCTAGAGAATACAGGGATTATTGTAGCAGAGAGCTTTGATACTGAGATCATTGATAAAGCTTACACACCATTTGATAACTTAACTATCTTAACGACGTTAAATAAAAATGGAGATTTCCAAAATGAGATTATTGGTAGTATCGTTGAGTCGATAAAAGCTACTGATGAGAACTTTAATACTTTAGAGGAGATTGTAAAAAAAGATTCACTTCAGATGATTAGTTTTACAATAACTGAAAAGGGATATAACTTAAAGGATCCTTCTGGAAACTACTTTGGAGTTATATTAGAGGATTTCAAAAACGGATTTACTTCTCCAAAGCATGTAATGGCTTTAATTACAAAACTACTTTACTCAAGATTTAAAACTAATGGAACACCAATAAGTTTAGTAAGTATGGATAACTGTTCTGGAAACGGGGATAAAATAAAGGCAGCTGTTTTAGAGATAGCTACTGCTTGGAACACTAATGGATATGTTGAAGATGAGTTCTTAACATATTTAAAAGATGAGTCTAAAGTATCTTACCCTGTGACTATGATTGATAAAATCACTCCTAGACCAGCTGAAGAGGTAAAAATCTCTTTAGAGAAGTTAGGATTTGAGGATATGGCACCAGTTATCACAAATAGAAACAGCTTTGTGGCTCCTTTTGTTAACGCTGAAATACCAGAGTACTTTATAGTTGAGGATAAATTCCCTAATGGAAGACCAAACTTAGAGGCAGCTGGAGTATTTTTAACAGATAGAGAAACTGTTGAAAAAACAGAAAAAATGAAAGTAACTACATGTTTAAATCCACTACATACAACACTTGCAATATTTGGATGTATCTTAAATAAGAAATCAATTTATGATGCTGCAAGCGATGAGGATTTAAATAGATTAATAAAAGAGGTTGGTTATAACGAGGCTTTAAAAGTTGTTGAAAGTCCAAAGATAATCGATCCAAAGGCCTTTATAGATGAGGTTATAGATGAGAGATTCCTAAATCCATATATTCCAGATCAACCAGAAAGAATAGCTACAGATACATCTCAAAAGATAGCTATCAGATTTGGAGAGACTATTAAGTCGTATATGGCTGATGAGAATTTAGACGTTAAATCATTAAAATACATTCCACTAGTTTTAGCAGGGTGGTTTAGATACCTTTTAGGAGTGGATGATAAGGGATTAGAGAGATCAATTAGTAGTGACCCAATGTTAGAGATGCTTAAAGAACAGCTAGTAGGGATTGAGTTTGGAAAACCTGAGAGCTACAAAGGGCAACTTAAAACTGTGCTTACAAATGATAGAATCTTTGGAGTTAACTTAGAAGAAGTTGGTCTTTCAGAATTAATAGAAAATTATTTTGTAGAAATGTTATCTGGGGAGGATGCAGTTAGAAATACTTTACATAAGTATTTAGAAGCAAAATAAGAATCTTAATTAAAGGGAGATAGAAAGATGAGAATAATAAAAAAGGTTTTTATGGGAACTATGGCAATTGTCATGGGAGCTCTTTTTACATCTTGTAATAAAGGAAATGGGAAAGAAATCATCAGAGTATCACACAATCAAGCAGCAGATCACCCTACTAACATAGGGTTACTTGCTTTTGAGAAGTACATAGAGGAAAATCTAGGTGATAAGTATGATGTTCAAATATTTCCAAATGAGCTTTTAGGTTCTCAGGTAAACACAGTTGAGTTAACTCAAACAGGGGCTATTAATTTTACTGTTGCAAGTAATGCAATATTAGAGAGTTTTGAAGATATATATCAAATTTTTAACCTACCATATCTATTTACAAGTCCAGAGCATTATCATGCAGTTATGGATGATAAAGAGATTGTAGATCCAATATTTAAATCTACAAAAAAATCTGGATTTGAAGCAGTAGCTTGGTTAGATGCTGGAACTAGAAACTTCTATACAGTTAAAAAACCAATACTTACTCCAGATGATTTAAAAGGATTAAAAATTAGAGTTCAACAAAGTGCTTCTAATATTAGAATGATGCAACTATTTGGTGGATCAGCTACTCCAATGGGGTTTGGAGAAGTTTATACAGCGTTGCAACAAAACGTTATAGATGGAGCAGAAAATAATGAGTTAGCTGTAACAAGTAACAAACATGGTGAAGTTGCTAAGTATTATTCTTACAACATGCACCAAATGGTACCTGATATAGTTATTGGAAATGAGAGATTTTTAACTAATCTATCACCAGAGGAGAGAGAGATCTTTAATAAAGGATTCCAAATAATCTCAAGAGTTCAAAGAGATGCTTGGGGAGATTCTGTAGAGAAATCTATTAAACAAGCTAAAGAGGAGATGAACGTACAGTTCTTCTATCCAGAAGTGTTACCGTTCCAAGATAGAGTTTTACCACTGCACCAAGAGGTAATGACATCAAATCCTAAATTAGTTCCAATATACGAGAAGATTCAAGAAGTTGGAAAATCTATGACAGGAGGAAAAGAGAATGAATAACATAAGAAAAGGTTTGGATAAGGTTTTACTAGGAACTTGTGTAGCACTATTTGCATTCATGACTTTAATGGGAACTTATCAAATTTCATCAAGATATATATTTAAAGCACCAAGTACAGTTTCTGAGGAGTTAATCTCTTACTCATTTGCTTGGATGGCAATGCTAGCTGCAGCATATATCTTTGGAAAAAGAGACCATATGAAGATGGTTTTCTTTGTGGAGAAACTTACAAATAAAACTCAAAGTCTACTAGGAGTTTTAAGTGAGCTTGTAGTATTTCTATTTTCACTTGGAGTTTTAGTGAGAGGTGGATCAGCAATTACAGCTTTAACTATGACACAAACTACTCCTGCTCTTAGAATATCTATGGGGTATATATATGCAGTACTTCCAATATCTGGAGTTATAATCTGTATATACTCTTTACTAAATATTAAGGATATTTTAGAGAAATTAAAGGAGGAGATGTAAAAATGGTTTTAACAACAGCTCTAATTATGTTTAGTGTGCTGATAGTTACACTAATTTTAGGATTCCCAATAGCTATAAGTATAGGAATATCTTCTATACTAGCTATATTACCATCTTTAGCTTTTGATAACACACTTATCACAGGAGCTCAAAGAATATTTTCTGGAATATCGAACTTTACACTTATAGCTATACCATTCTTTATCTTAGCTGGAAACATAATGAATCAAGGTGGAATAGCTAAGAAACTGGTATCTTTTGCTCAGTCTTTAACTGGAAGAGTACCAGGATCACTTATGCAAACAAACATTCTTGCAAATATGATGTTCGGAGCTATCTCTGGATCGTCAGTTGCAGCTTGTGCTGCTATGGGTGGAATACTTTTACCTATGGAAAAAGAGGAAGGGTATGACCCAATTTTAGGTGCTACAGTAAACATCTCAACAGCACCAACAGGACTACTAATACCACCATCGAACTCATTAATTGTTTACTCACTTGTAAGTGGAGGAACATCAGTTGCAGCTCTATTTATGGCTGGATATATTCCAGGGGTACTTTGGGGATTAGGTTGTATGATCTTAACTTTCTTCTTAGCTAAGAAAAGAGGAATGAAAGGAAAGGCAGCAGCAAAGTTTTCAGTTGTGTTAGCTACATTTGTAGATGCTATACCATCATTAGCACTTATAGTTATCGTTATTGGTGGAATCATTAAAGGTATATTCACGCCAACAGAGGGGTCTGTTGTAGCGGTTGTATATAGTTTATTACTATCTATGTTCTTCTATAGAAGTATAACTGTAAAGCAGTTAGTTAAAATATTTGAAGAGAGTGCAAAAATGACAGGAATAATTGTTTTCCTAATTGGAGTTTCAACAATTATGTCGTGGGTAATGGCCTTCACAGGTGTACCTCAAGCTATTTCTAATCTGATTTTAGGAATCTCTGACAATAAATATCTAATTCTTTTACTAATGAACGTACTTTTACTATTCATTGGAACATTTATGGATGTTACACCAGCGATACTTATATTTACACCAATATTCTTACCAATAGTTAAGACTTTTGGAATGACTCCAGTTCAATTTGGAATCATCATAGTATTTAACTTATGTATTGGAAACATTACACCACCAGTTGGAAATACACTGTTTGTTGGAGTAAAAGTTGCTAAACTTAAAATGGAAGATGTTATGAAAGAGATGGTAAAGTACTATGCAGTCATCATAGCAGTATTACTACTGGTAGTTTATATACCTCAACTTTCAACAGCACTACCAAAATTAATGGGGTTAATAAAATAAAGGGATTTATATTAATAGAAGGGACAGAACTTTAAAGTTGAACTGTCCCTATTTTTATGTTTAAATCTCTTCGTGTTCTTCGATTCTTTTTCCATAATTTTTAAATCTCTCCATCATAGAGGTCATTTCTTCAACAGACAGCGAAATAGGTTCACCCATAGATTTAGCTCTACAGAAAAGTTCAGAGCAAAACTCAACATCTAAAGCGATAGAGAAAGCTTCTTTTAAAGTTTTACCTCCAGTAATTAACCCATGGTTAGCAAGAAGTGCAGCATTTCTATTCTTCATAGCTTCGAAGGCGTTTTTAGCTAGTCTTACAGTTCCATAAGTTGCATATTCAGCACATCTAACATCAACCCCAGCAGTAGCTAGAATGTAGTGAATAGGAGGAAGATTTATATTAAGACATGAGATTGTTGTAGAAAAAGTACTGTGAGTATGAACAACAGCATCAATATCATCTCGATATTTATAGAAAATTCTATGCATATCACATTCACTTGAAGGAACTCTATGTCCATCTACAATTTTTCCAGTAGTCACATCAATAATAACAATATCCTTTGGTGTTATATCAAAATAACCAATACCACTGGGAGTGATAGCCATTAAATTCTTGTCTCTATTAAAGACACTTAAGTTTCCTCCGGTACCCTTAGTTAGATTTTCTATAATCATTTTTTTACCATAAACAATAAGTTCTTCTCTTTCTTTTTCTAAAAGCATAATTTTTTCTCCTTTAAAAAAGTTCTCTGTAATCTTTTCCACACTTGAATTTTTCTTGATTGAATAGTATTTGTAATGCTAAAGTGATATTCTTCATTTGAGCTTTCCTTTGAATATCTTTATCATTGTAATCATCCATCTCTTTAACATGAGATGAACCAATTGTTCTTCTTATCATTTCACAAGCACAATATCCTGCAGTATCTTTTAAAATACTATTTAAATACCAGAATTTAAACTCCTCATTAGTTTTAGCAAAATGTTCAGTGGCATATTTGTCCCAAACTTCAATGAACTCCTTTTTAAAGCTATCTATAAAGCTCTCAATTTGATTTAAAACATAGTTTTTATATTGTATATTTCCAAGAGCTTTGTGGTAACAAGCATTCATAAATAGATTAGCTAAAAACATACCAACATCAAATCCCATAGGACCATAGAATGAAAACTCTGTATCAATGAATTTTAGACTATTTTCTTTGGCGTAAATACTTCCTATATGAGCGTCTCCATGAAGAAGAGCTTGTGCATTACACATAAAATTGTGCTTTAACTTGGCTACTTCAAAAGCTACATTTTTGTCATCGAAAACATTTTCTTTAACAAAGTCTAAAAGGTGATTATCAATTCTATTTCTAGAAGCTAAAAATGCTGAGTTAGTTAAAACTAGATGTTCTGTTAAATCACAAAGATCCTTATTGATAAACTTTAACACTTCATCTTTTTTAGTTTTACTATCAAGGACAATATCGCTAGTTCTAAGAAGAGTATTGGCAAAGAAGTTAGCTGCATCTTTCCCTAAAGTTGGAAATACAATGCCATTTATCATAGCAGTTCTAAGAATTTCATGTCCTGTTAAATCTTCCATAGCTATAATGTATTTTGAAGGATCGTAGTTATAGACAATAGGAACCATATTAGGAGAAAGAGCACCTTGTGTTATAAGTCCCATAGCTTCAATCTCTCCTCTTCTAGGGTCTAATTTCATTTCTATAGATGTTCTAGCATACGGAAGAGATTGCTTTAAAATTAGAGATTTACCAGAGTTAGAGTCAACTATTCTAAAGACATTGTTTAGGTTACCATCTCCAATCTCCTTACAAGTTAGATGATTTTTATCTTTAAAAAAATTTAAAGTTTCAACAGAGTATATAAGTGCAGAATTTTCATTTAAAATCTCATAAGATGTCATAGATTTACTCCTTCTCTTTCATTTTAGCTAAACTTTCTTTATAATTTGGTCTAGCAATTCCTTTTTCACAAATAATAGCTGTAATTAATTCATTAGGAGTAACATCAAAACAAGGGTTATAAACTTTTATACCATATGGAGCCGTTCTCTTTCCAAATCCTTCTGTAACCTCTTCGTCAGGTCTAAGCTCAATAGGTACATCACTACCTTTTTCCATAGAGAAATCTACACTTGCAAAAGTTGAAGCTACATAAAATGGAATATTATGGTATTTAGCTAAAACAGCTACATTATAAGTTCCGATTTTATTGATTGTATCACCATTAGCAGCAATTCTATCACTTGATACAACTACAGCATCAATAAGACCTTGCTGCATACAGTAAGCAGCCATATTATCACAGATTAAAGTTACATCTACTCCAGCTTTTTGAAGTTCATGAGCAGTTAATCTAGATCCCTGTAAAAGTGGTCTTGTTTCATCCACGAAAGCTTTAATATTCATTCCTCTTTCTTTAGCAAGGTAAAACGGAGCTAATGCAGATCCTCTTATAACAGTAGCGTAGCTTCCTGCATTACAGTGAGTTAAAACAGTCATTTCATCTTTTAGAAGAGATAAAGCAAACTCTCCAACTTTAGCACAGTCATCTATATTTTCTTGTCTAATCTCATGACATCTATTTAAAATAGCTGTTTTTATCTCGGGAACAGAGAGATGAGCATTTTTTAAAGCGCATTTTCTAATTTTATTAACCATTACAAATAGTTTAACAGCTGTAGGTCTAGCTGTATCCATATAGTTACAAATTTCAAGAACTTTATCTACAAATTTTTTAGAATCGGTTTCTTCTGATTTCCAAACTCCTAAGTAAACACCGTAAGCCCCACCGATACTTAAGGCACCAGCTCCTCTAATTGTTAAAGTTTTTATATAGTGATGCATCTGTTTTTCATCAGTTACTGTTAAAAACACTGTTTCTGTTGGAAGCTTAGTTTGATCTAAAATAATAGCCCCATTCTCACTCCACTCTATAGAATAAATAAAATCTTTTTCAGTTTTTATATATTCTCCTCCTATATTATGATATCGTATAATACAATATACATATATAATTCTAAAACAGAAAAAAATCAAATAAAGTTGATAATAAAGTAAAAAAGAGCTAAGTTATTCCCTAGCTCTTTTATACAATATTTTAAACTATCTATTCCAATCAGCTAAAAACTTAGCTATTCCGGCATCTGTAAGTGGATGCTCTAACATTTTACAAAGCACAGGGTACGGAATTGTACCAATGTGAGCTCCAGCTTTAGCAGCCTCTTTAGAGTGGTAAGTGTTTCTGATACTAGCAGCTATAATTTCACTACTGATATTGTGAGTTTTAAAAATCTCAGCAATCTCTTTTATTAGTTCGATACCATTTACTCCAGTGTCATCAAGTCTTCCAAGGAAAGGACTAACGTAAGTAGCACCAGCTCTTGCAGCTAAAAGAGCTTGATTAGCTGTAAAAATCAGAGTTACATTTGTCTTAATTCCTCTATTTACAAGGTGTCTACAAGCTTCTAATCCATCCTTTGTAATAGGAAGTTTTATAACTATATTACTATGAATTTTTGCAAGTTCTAAAGCCTCAGCAATCATCTCATCAGCTTTTAAAGAGATAACCTCAGCACTGATAGGACCATCCACAATATCACATATTTCACTTACAACCTCTTTGAAATCTCTTCCCTCCTTGGCAATTAATGACGGATTTGTGGTAACTCCGGAGATACACCCCATTTTTGCAGCTTCTCTAATCTCATTTACATTAGCAGTATCGATAAAAATTTTCATAGTTTTCCTCCTAAAGCAAGCTCACTTGCCTTCTCTATAATTTTTTCAGCTGTCAAACCATACTCCTTCTGTAGAAACTCTTGCGTTCCAACTTGTCCAAACCTCTCTTCAATGCCTACCTTTCTCATAGGTATTGGATAGTGTTCTACAAGAACTTCAGCAACAGCACTTCCAAGACCACCAGTGACATTATGGTTTTCAGCTGTTATAATTTTCCCTGTTTTTTTGGCGTATTCAATAATTAAATCTTTGTCTATAGGTTTTATAGTAAACATATCGATAACAGCGACGCTAACTCTTTGCTTTTCAAGTTCTTCAGCAGCTTTTAGTGCTTCCGCAACCATTATTCCATTAGATATTATCGTAAAGTCTTTACCATCTTTTAGAACTTTTCCTTTTCCAATTTCAAACTTTTCATTTTCATCATATATTTTATAAGCATTTTTTCTAATTGTTGTTATGTAATGAATTCCGTAGATATCTTTTATTTCACGGATAAGGTATTTTAACATAGTGGAGTCTGTAGCAGTGATAACTGTGGCTCCAGGAATCTCTCTCATAAGAGCTACATCTTCAAAGGACGTATGAGTTCCACCGTTGTGCTGTGATGTAATTCCAGTGTCTGACCCCAATATTTTTATATTTGTTTTAGCATAAGCTCCAGATAAGAATATTTGGTCATAACACCTCCTAGTGGCAAAAGGACTAAATGTATGAATGAAAGGAATCTTTCCAAGAAGAGATAATCCACTTGCAACTCCAACCATATTAGCTTCCATAATTCCACAGTTAACAAAGTTATTAGGATAATCTACACCAATAGATGTTGTAGTAATAGCCTCAGAAAGATCAGCTTCTAAAACATAGATATTTTTATCCTCTTTAATAAGTTCTTTTAGTGTTTCACTGTATGCTTTTCTCATCTCTGTAGTTTCTAATATAAGATTACTCATTGTCAGCCTCCTCATCACTATTCTCAAAGTTTTGAATCTCCCAAAGAAGAACTCCTTTCATCTCATCATTGAATCTGACGTGGTGATTTGCTTTTAAATCTTCAAAGTATTTAACACCTTGTCCTTTGATAGTATCTAAGACAATAGCTTTAGGTTTCCCAAAGTTATCGCTTTTTAAAGCTGTTTCAATCTCTCCAACAGAGTTACCCTTAACTTGCATAGAGTGAAATCCGAAACTTCTAAGTTTTTCTAAGATACTAAAAGTTTCACAGATTTCATCAGTTGTTCCGTCTAATTGTTTTTTATTGTTATCTACTAAAAGAGTGAAGTTAGTTAATTTAAAGTTGGCAGCAAATTGAATAGCTTCCCAACATTGTCCCTCATTTAGTTCTCCATCCCCAACAATACAATAGACCTGTCTTTTACTACCGTCTCTTAAAAGACCTAAGGCAATTCCAACAGCAGCAGAGATACCCTGTCCCAAAGAACCAGTTGTCATATCAATTCCTGGAGTCAAATTTCTATCGGGATGACTGGGAAGGATAGTTCCATTGTCATTTAGTGTCATCAGAGTTTCCAGTGGAAAAAATCCTTTTAATGCAAGTGTAGCATAAAGGCTGGGTCCAGCGTGTCCCTTGGATAAAACTAAAAAATCTCTATCTAAGTTTTTAGGGTCCTTTGGATTGATTTTCATATTTGAATAGAGAACTGCTAGAGTTTCTACAATGGACATAGCGCCACCAATGTGCCCAAAACCTCTATTTAAAAGCATTTTTAGTGTCTCTTTTCGAATATTTTTAGCAAACTTTTCCATTTGAATAATATCGCTCATAAAAACCTCCTAATGAAAATATCTTGTAAAAATTTATGGATACCCTATAGGTATCCATAATATAGTTCTGTGAAATTTAGAAATAACCTACAATATATCCTAAAATAATTCCTACAACTCCAAAATCTGCATCAGAAAAAGTTGTGTTAGCAAATCCTAAACTTCCTAAAATTGGAAGTAGAGCTACAGGTAGGAATGTAATTAAGAGACCATGAGCAAAAGCTCCAAGGGTTGCTCCTTTTCTACCACCAGTTGCATTTCCAAAAACTCCAGCAGTAGCTCCACAGAAGAAATGAGGTACAACACCTGGCAAAATTAATATCATTTTAAGTTGTCCTAGGATTAAAAGACCGACAATACCACCGGCAAAACTGCTAAGGAATCCAATTAAAACAGCGTTTGGTGCGTAAGGGAATACAATCGGACAATCTAGAGCAGGTTTAGCGTGAGGTACTAACTTTTGAGAAATACCAGTGAATGCAGGCACAATTTCCGCAAGAAGTAATCTAACCCCTTGAAGGATAACGTATACTCCAGCAGCAAAAGTGATAGCTTGAACGATAGCAAAGACAATATAATTTTGTCCGCCACTCAAATTTTGCTCAACATATTGAGAACCAGCGGCAACAGCGACTATAATGTATAGAATACTCATAGTTAAAGAGATTGAGATAGAGCTATCTCTTAAGAAACTTAAGTTCTTAGGGAGAGTCATCTCCTCAGTAGATTTAGAGTTCTTTCCAACAAGAGATCCGACCCATGCTGATAAAAGATAACCAACTGTACCGAAATGCCCAAATGCTACATCATCAGAGCCCACAATTTTTCTCATAACAGGTTGTGCAATAGCTGGGAAAAATGCCATGATAAATCCAAGAACTAAAGCTCCGACCCCGATTAAAGTAGTTCCAGTCAATCCACCAACGGCAAGAATGACAGCAATCATACAAGCCATATAAAAAGTGTGGTGTCCAGTTAAGAAAATATATTTTAAAGGCGTAAATTTAGCAATTAGGATATTTGCTAACATACCAAAAGCCATAATAAGAGCTGTTGCAGTACCGTACTCTTTCAAAGCCATTCCCACGATAGCTTCATTATTAGGGACAATCCCTTGAACATTGAAACCAACTTCAAACAGCTCACCAAATGGAACTAAAGCTCCAACTAAAATACCAGCTCCACCACCAATAATAATAAACCCTAGTATAGTTTTAATAGTTCCCTTAATCGTATCTGAAGCACTTTTTTTCTGTAATAGTAAACCGATTAATGAGATTAAACCAACTAAGATAGCTGGAACTTTCAAAATGTCTAGTATAACATTTAACATCTCTACCCACTCCCTTTTTCTTTTATAAAACCCCTTTAGCTTTTAAAACTTCCTCAAGTTTTTCTTTAAGTTCTGCAAGGTTGATAATACTATTAAGTGAAACTACATTTTTAAGTGATGTACTATTAGCTAAATCTGATGACATAATAAAGATATCAGCTGATCCCTCTGTTGCTGAAGCTAAATCTGTATGATCTACTTCTGCATCAACACCAAGTTGAGTTAAAATCTTTTTGATATTCATCTCTAACATAAAACTACTTCCTAAACCTGATCCACAAACTGCTAATATTTTCATAAAAAAACCTCCTATATTATCTCTAAAATCTCTTGATTTGTTTTTGCTAATTTAATTTTTTCAATTTTTTCATCATCATTTAAAAGCTCAACTAAATTTGTTAAAGCATCTATATGGGACTCATTATCCTTTGCTGCTAAAGTTATAACAATTTGAATATTGTTATTCCCAAACTTTGCAGGAGTATCTAATTTAAGTAAAGACATTCCCATTTTTAAAACTCCATCCTCTGGGCGAGAGTGGGGCATTGCCACATCTTCAGAAAGGACAATGTAAAATCCAAGTTCATTAACTTTAGATATCATAGTGTCAATATATCTAGGTTCAATATATCCTTTTTCTAGAAGAGGGCGAGAAGCAATCGTTATAGCTTCCTCCCAACTGTCAACTTGAGGTAGGATTTGAATGTTACTTTCTAACAGCTCTTTTATCATCTCAATATCCTCCAGTTATCTTTATGCTTTAATTATATTTCAAGAGAAAATAAAAATAAACTCTCTATTTTATTCAAAATTTTTTTACAAAATTATTTATGTTAAATCTTTTTTCATTGGCAATTTCCACAAGCTGAACAAATGGATCTAGGTGTTCTTTGTTATCTTTTGATGCAAAAGCCACTACAGTTTGCACTAATTTGTCATTTGGAAAAAGTACAGGTTCCTTTAAAGTTACTAAAGAGAAGGCTGTTCTAAAAACATCATTTTCATTTCTTGCATGAGGGAAGGCCATATTGGGAGCTAATATGATATATCCTCCATATTTCTCAATAATTTCAATCATATTTTCAGTGTATTTTTTAGTAACACATCCATTTTTTTCTAAAATTTCACCTGCTAGTTGAACAGCTTCCTGCCAAGTATTAGCTAAAATCCCTTCTTTTATATAGGTTCTATCTAGCAAGTCAAAAATTGTAAGTTTTTTTGGAGAAATATCGTCCACCAAAGTTGAATCAAGTAACTCTTTTAGTTGTGATAGAAGATTATCTTTGTCAGTAATTGTGGTATTTTTTTCAATTACTTCTAAAACTTGAGAAAAAAGTACCTTCTTACTACGTCTAGGAACGTTAAAACTCTCTAAAATCTCCATATCTTCATTAGAAAGTAGAGGATTAACTTTAATTATAGGTTGAGTTATATCACTATTTTCTAAATCTAAAGTTGTAATTATATAATCTATGGAGTTTTTTTCTAAAGATTTTGTCAAAAGATGACTTGGAATAATATCTACAATATCTAATGAGTAAAACTCTTTTATCTGCTGAGCAAGAAGTTTAGAAGTTCCATAACCTAAACCACATACAAGAAGAGCTCTCTTTTTATTTTTACTTTTAACTCTGTTTCTATCAATAGCAGCTTTAAAATGAATTGTTATAAAAGCTATCTCATCTTTTGTAAATTTTTTCTCTATAAATTTCTCAAGACCCTCTAAAACTTCAGAAGTGATATCAAAAAGTTGTGGATAACTTTCTAAAACCTCTTGATAGATTGAGCTTTCAAGTTCTATACCATTTTGTATTCTATATATGGTAGGTTTTATATGATTTAGTAATCCATCTATTAGAGTTTCATCTTGAGATATATCAACATCCACTCTTCTATTGAATTCAGTTATTAGTTTTTTAACCAGAATCTCCATCTCTACCCAGTTCTCATAGTATGAATAATTTAGGTTATATGTATGACTTCCTAAAAAGTAGTCTGTGATTTTAAGATACTCTACTTTAGAAAGTTCTATATCATAATGAGCTTCTAAAAGTGTGCTACCTTTTTTAACTGCTTCATACTCTTTTGTATTTTCTAAGAAGTTTTCATTTTTAATTTTATCTATATGATGCCCAGCTCTAACCATAAGAATAGTTATTTTAAGATAGTTTTTAATAATCTGGTAAGCTTCATCAGAGATTATTCTATCCATAATTTTTTGACAGTAGTTTAAAAATAGTTTGATTCCCTCCTCATTAACAGACAGATATTCTTTTAGGATATTTTTGAAAAATATATTTTTTTTATTTTTAATAGTTGTTAGAAACTTTAAAAGACACTGTCTAATATCCTCCTCTTTTCCAACTAGTTCAAGACCTTTTTTATGACAAATTTCTAAAGATAGATGATATTTATCAAGAGTCTCTTTAAGCTCTTTTAGATGTAGTTTAATAGTACTTCTACTAATATCTAGTTCTTCAGAAAGTTGCACCTGATTGATAACTCTTTTAAAAAGAATTAGCATGAGTATATAAAGTTCTCTTTCTTCGGAAGAGAAAGTTGTTTTATCGTAGCTGTCTTTTAAAAACTCTTCTAAAGATTTAAAATTGGGGATTTTTACGATGCCTTTTGAAATTTCAATGTTATCAAGAGAGTTTTCACTTAAAAGTTCAGAGATTTTTTCTAGCTCATAACGAACAGTCCTTTCACTTACTCCAAGTTCTTCAGAAAGTTCCTTTAAACTCTTCTCTTTTTTATGTAATATTAAATTTTGTAAAATTAAAGTTGAACGACTATTTAACATTCGTGACTCCTTTTGTTATTTTTTTAGTTGATTATAACATAAAAAAATAAAAGAAAATATGATTGAGATGGGTATAATATAACAACATGTGTATAGCTATACATATATATAAAAGACTAGAGGCGAGGAAGATGAAAAATTTAAAAAATTATTTTAGATATTTACCAGTGGCTCTTACAGGACTAGCTCTAGGAATATCCGGAGTGAGTGGTGCAGTTGCAGTTATATTTGATTCTAAAGCTTTATACATAGGAAATTTTATATCTTTGGCACTACTTCTTCCTATAATCATAAAGAATATATTACATTTTGATGTGTTTAAAGAGGAGTTAGAACACCCAACTTTAGGAAGCTTCATACCTACTTTAGATATGGCTTTAATGAATTTCTCTGTTGTACTATATGAATTTTCACCAGTTTTGGGAAAGGGGCTATGGTTATTGTGTATATTGCTACACTTAATATTTGGAACGTTATTTGTATATCATAGATTTCGTTCTTGGAATATAGAGTATATGGTTCCAAGCTGGTTTGTTCCTCCTATTGGAATAGTTGTAGCTTCAGTGGATTCAACAGTTATGGGTATGCCATATTTGGCACAGATTATATTTTATATAGGATTTATTTTCTATATAATAATGCTTCCTATGATGTTATATAGAATTATATTTGTTGAAAACATTGATGACGCGAGACTTCCAACTTTTGCAATAATGGCAGCTCCACCTAATCTTTGTTTGGCAGGATATTTAGTGGCTTTTAAAACTCCAAATCCAGCAATGGTTGGATTTTTATTTCCATTAGGGATATTTATGACAGCATTGGTCTATATATCGATGGTTAAGATTATGAAACTAAAATTTACTCCAGTGTATGCGTCATTCACGTTTCCATTGGCAATAGGTTCCACAGCGATTTTAAAATATTCTAACTATATTACGTCAATAGATGAGAGTAGAGGAATTTTCTGGTATAATTTTGGTATAGCAGCGACAACTTTAGCTGTATTTTTTATATCAATTATCTTTGTAAGAATAGTAAAAATAGTTATAGAGCAGATAAAAGCAAGTGGAGGGAGTTTGTAAAACTTCCTCTTTTTGTTATTAAAGTTAACGTGCTATAATTAAGTAAAAAAAGATGGAGGAGGAAAAATGTACGGACTATCGGAAACAGATTTTTTTAAAATTATTGACATTTTAAAAAAATATAAAGAAAAAATAGAATGGACAAAAATTTTTGGCTCTAGATCTAGAGGAGATTATAAAGATACTTCGGATATAGATTTACTTATTTCTTTAAGAATGAATAGTATTATTGATAATATTCGAAATGATTTTTATGAATCTGATTTAAAATATACGGTGGATATAGTGGAATATAGTGAAAAAATGGGAGAAAATATAAAAAAAAATGTGGAAAATGATGGAATCTTGATATATAAAACTAATGAGAAAGGAGAAATTATTATGAATGAAAATAAGTTAAAATATAAATTTGAAGACTTTCAAAAAGCCCTAAAGAAATTAGAAGCTGCTTTAGAAAAAGACGCACATCTGGATGAGTTGTATTTAGATGGAACTATTCAAAGATTTGAGTTTGTCTATGAATTAAGTTGGAAATTAATGAAGAGTTACTTGGAATATCAAGGAACCGAAGTTGTGAGCCCAAGAGAAACTTTTAGAGAGGGATTTAAAGACGGTATAATAAGTGATGCAACAGAGTGGATTAATCTTATGATAAATAGAAACAAAACTTCTCATACATATAAAGAGGAAACTGCATGGGATATTTATGATAAGATAAAAAGTGAATATATAGTATTATTTAAAAATTTTGAAAAAGAGATGAGGGAGAAGTTGAACTAAAACAATAAGACACAAAAAATTAAATTGGTAACATATGTTACCGATTTTTTTATACTTTTTTGGTATACTTTTAAAACGAAAATATTATAAGGAGGAAATTTAGATATGTTATCACAAAAAACAATAGATATTGTGAAATCAACAGTGCCAGTTTTAAAAGAAAAAGGAGTTGAGATAACTACAGTATTTTATAAAAATATGTTAGAAGAGAATCCAGAAATTAAAGATATGTTTGATGCAGGAAAGCAAAAGGATGGATCACAAGCAAGAGCTTTAGCGATGACTGTATTAGCAGCAGCGGAGAATATAGATAATCTTGCTATTTTAATGCCAGCAGTACAATCTATTGCAAAAACACATATAAATGTAAAAGTTACAAAGGAACATTATCCAGTTGTGGGTAGATACTTACTAGGAGCTATAAAAGAGGTTTTGGGAGAAGCGGCTACAGATGATATAGTAAATGCTTGGGCTGAAGCTTATGGAGTAATTGCTGATATATTTATTGGCGTTGAAGAGAAAATGTATCAAGAGGAATGTAAGTAAGAGGAGGAGCTAGAGCATAGCTCTAACTCCTTAACTTAAAATAATAGAGGGGAAAAGGGGATGAGAAAAAGTGAAAATATTGAAGGTTATAATTGTGTCCTTTATTACAACTATATATGCTTTCTCTCAAGAAGCGGCTATAAAATTAGAGGATTCAGTTATTCTTTCAACTGGTGGTTTTGAAATGCCTATTCTTTCAGAGAATAAAAATGTGATACTTCTATTTAAGGAGGAGATAAATAATGGAAGTTATAAAAATTTGGAAGATGTTTTAAGAGAGGCTCCAAATATAATTATTCAAGATACATATTTTGGACCAAGGGTGGATATAAGAGGAAATGGAGAGAAATCCATATCTAAAGTGAAAATATTGGCAGACGGAGTGAGTTTAAATCCTATTGACGATTCAATGGGAACACTTCCAATCAATACAATACCTCTGAATTCTATAGAAAAAATAGAGATTGTTCCTGGAGGAGGGACAGTGTTAAATGGATCGGGAAGTTCTGGAGGAATTATAAATATTGTAACGAAGTCCTCTTTAAGAAAGGATTTTTTAGTGCTGGAGGGAGGATTAAAATCATACAATTTTAAAAATACGGGAATTTCTATAGGACAAAATTTAACAGAAAGTTTATATGGAAACTTTAACTATAGTTATTTGAAAGGAAACGGATATAGAGAAGGAGACTTCCAAGAGAGTAATAGCTTTAGTGGTGGAATAGACTATTTTATTGATGATAAAAATAGAATAAAGTTCCAGATGTCGTATTTTGATGAGAATAGAGATTATTCTACTGCAGTTGAAAAGGAACTATTGGAAAAAAATAGAAAAATTAAAGGATTTCCGGTGGTAAGTAGTTCTAAAAGAGAGGGGTACTCTTTAGATTATGAATATAAATTTAGCGATTCGCTAACATTTTTGAATACAGTCTATTTTCAAAGATATAGTAGAGAGTTTACAGAAGAGACGTTCATGGATTATGAAATTCCAAAACTTGGAAGTATGCCATTTGATATTTTGGGAAAAAATTTACCGGTATCGATGAATGGTAGATTTAAAGAGGATACAGTAGGAGCTAAAACTCGAGGACAGTATATCTATGAAAGAGGTGAACTTATTTTAGGTTATGATTATAGTTATACAAAACTTTTGAGAGACAGTAAAATTCGGGCTAGTGGTGAGTTTTTTCCAAAACCAATTCCCAATTTAAAATTAAACGGGGATGTAAGGATAGACCTAAAAAATAATATCTTTAAAGAGAGTAATGCTATTTATGGATTAAATAGATATAACTTAACAGATAAGTGGGAACTTATTTCTGGAGTTAGATACGAACATTCAAGATTTGGTGGACAAAGGGATAGCGAAACAGAGATAAAATCTATGAGTACAATACATGAATATAAAAGTATTGAAGATACAAAGAGAAGTGATAACTACGCTTTTGAGATAGGAACAAACTATAGATATAGTGATTCAGGAACTATTTTTACAAGATATGAAAGAGGATTTACGTCACCACTTCCGGGACAGATAACAGATAAAGTGAATATGAACTATCTTTCAAATGATTTGAAATCTGAAATATCCAATAATTTTGAAGTGGGAATTAGAGACTTTGTAGCTAATACCTCCATAAATTTATCACTATTTGCGATATTTACTCATGATGAAATAGTTCTGATTCAAAAAAATGCTCATAATCCTGCAATAAAAGAGTGGCAGTATAAGAATCTCAACGAAGTTAAGAAACTTGGAGGGGAGTTATACCTAGAGCAATATTTTGAAAAGTTGACGACATATCAGTCGTTTTCTTATGTTAATACTGAGATAACAAAGGGAGTGTACAAAGGTGAAGAGTTAGCTATGGTGCCAAAAGGAAAAATTATTTTAGGAGCAGGGTTTGACATAACAGAAAAGATGAAATTTGATGTAAATTTTAATTTGATTGGAAACTACATTGTTAAAGAATATGGAGAAAATAACCATTATGTAGATACAAAAATTAATAGCTATAACTACACAAATATTATGATGACATATACAATAGGAGATTCATTGAGTGTAAGTTTTGGAATAAATAATTTATTTAACCAAAAGTATAATTATGAAGAGACATGGAAAACAGCGGTTCCAGCTCCGAGAGCAAATTATTTTCTTTCAGGGAAATTATATATGTAGACGTATTTATAAGAATATATCAAGTAAAAAGCTAAAAATTAGGAAGAGTAATAATTTTTTTATGATTATATTGGGATATACTTATTTCATGTTTATCGATTAGATAATCAATTTGGGAACTACTGGAATTTGTTAAGTATTTAATCTCATTTTTACAAAATAAGAATTTGTGTTGTTTTATACAAAGTTCTGAAAGATTTTTATTTATTTCAATTTGAAATAGGTTTATATCCTCTATGGGTGAAATTTTTTTAAAATAAAAAATCTGTTTAGAAATCTCTAAAAGTTGTATATGTTTTTTTAAATTGGACTTATTTTTCAAAAGTTATCACTCCTATATAATTTTTTATAAAAATAAATAATCTAGAAAAATTTCAACATCAATGACAATATATCCATTAGTCTGTTTAAAGACAGCACCAGGACATTGCTTTAGTTTTTTATAAAGAGTTTCTTTTTTAAAAGGGAGGAGTAGTTCAATTTCCTCCATTAAGACAAAGCGTCCAATATGTTCTTTGATTAAACTTTTAATGCAAAATTCTTTTTCCATAGCTCCTCCAAAAATATTATAGATGTTTTTTTATTCCCATATATGGATAATATAAAACATTAAATAGTAAGTCAAATTATTTTGAAAAAAGATGCTAAGAGTGGCATTTTTAAGAAAAAAAGAAAAGGATGAAGAGTGGGATTTTCGCTACTGTAATAGAGTTAGCTTTATGTTATTATAAAAATATCTCGAGATAAGATAAAATATAAAAAATCGTAGGAGGAAAAAAATGGGTATGACAATTGTAAAAGCAAAAGAAGTATTGGAAACAGTTATAGTTAAGATACAAAAAAGTATTGAAAAGGAAGTATCTTATTTAAAGGAATTAGCGGATGATAAAGCGACTCTTTCACACATAGAACAGTTACAGACTGATAATGAAGTATTACCGGAAGGAAATCCATATGAATCATATTTGGAGTGGAGAGAGCAAGTAGAAAAAGAGATAAAGACAGGACAAAACTCTTTAGATAGAATAGAAGTTGAAAAGGCAGAGTTGATGGCATTTAGTTATTTCATGGATAACGCATCAGAGGTATAGAATAATAAAAAGGGTCTAGAAATTTTCTAGCCCTTTTTTTGTAAATGAAAAATGTGGAATCATATATAATTTCTACTTTTTTTCACAGTGAAAAAATGCTATAATGAACCTTGAGGTAAAATATTAAGATGAGGAGATAACAATGATTAAGGAAATAAAAGAGATGGAAGCGAGGAGATACGAGGACGAGATTGATCTCTATGAACTGATTGAAATATTGATGAGACATCGGTGCAGTATACTTGTTACTATAATATTTTGTGCAATATTATCGATAGGAGGAGCGCTGTACGTGAATAGCAAAGCCCCACACTATCTGGTTAAAAATATTCTTATACAACAAGAAAATTATGACTTAAAAGGTGTGAACAAAATAGATATAGATACTATTTTACTTCAAGATAAAAATATTGAGAAAATTTTTGAGATAGAGCCTATAAGAGAGGAGTATTTAAAAAATACTCCAGAAAATATGCAAAATTTATCGTCAAAAAGGAAATTTTTACAAAAAATAATAACTGTAAACAAAAATGATAAGAAGCCGGAAGAGGTCTTAATAAAGGTGGAAACCATAACGGATGAAGATAGTAGTAGAGAAATTATAGAGAGATATCTAGAGATTTTAAGAGAGCAAGATAATCTAGCTGATATCATAGAAAAAGAAAAAATAGCGAAAAATATTTCTTTAGAAAAAGTTAAGATGGAGCTTGAAGAGATTCAAAATGAAATTTTGAATATTTTCAAAAATGATGACGATTTAGAAAATCTGAAGCCAGAAGAAAAAATAAGTTATATATCATCTAAATATCCAAAATTGGATCTTAGAAAAAGTGAACAGGAAAAATATTATAATAACTATGTAAATGAGTTAATAAAATTGGATTCACTGAATGATGAAGTGGATATTATTAAGGAGACAACAGATATATATTCTTTAAAAGAAGAGAGTAAAGCTAAAATCGTTCTTGTAGCTGGAATGGTAGTGGGAGTATTTTTAGGAGCAGTAGTTGCATTTGTTAAAGAGTTTATAGATGAATATAAAAAAAGATGTAAAAATAGTTAGGTTTATGAGAGGGGAAAATATGAAGCATCAAATTTCTACTGAGATCAAGCATGAAGATGAGATAGATATTACAGAGTTATTATTAATTCTTATAAAGGAGAAGAAAACCATATTTATAACAATGGCTCTGGTAATGATATTATCTTTTGGGGGAGCTTTGTATGAAAGAAATACATCTAGAAGGGCTTCTATAATTGTTAATTTAGCAGAGGAATATAATGAAGGAAACCTATTGGTTAGTAATGTCTTAGAAAGGGTCTATAGTGAAAATGATATAAGAGAAAGAAATAGACTTTCTTTGGATGAATTTGCAAAAAAGTTTAAAATAACTGGTATTGTACCAAAAGAGATAGAGGAAAAAAGAGAGTTTTTACTTAAAAGTGGAGAGTTTTTGGAATATACACCAACTAACTACAGAGTTGATTTAAGAGTTGGAAGCATTGAAGAGAGTAAAAAAATTTTAAATGATTACTATAAATCTTTGAACGATTATTATAAAGCGTTAAACGAGTCGAGATATAGATTTAAGTACTTCGATGAGAGAATTTTAAGTGATAGCGAATATAATTATGAGGACTATTTAAAAATTTTAGATGAGAGAAAAAATTCGTTGAAAACCCTTATAAAGGGAAGAGAAAATACAAGAACAGATTACATCTCGTATGGATTTGGATACAGAAAAGTTCAGTTAGATTTAGAGAATTTAGAAACTATAAGGATTCAAGATTTAAAAAATTATCTTTTAGCGACAAATATAGTTAAAAGTCCAGAAAAGTTTCAGAGTGAATTTTTGAACAGAAAGTTAATTCTCGAAAATAGTATTAAGGAGAAAAAAGAGGAAGCTAATAACTATAAAAAACTCTTAGATAGATATAGTCTTGAGGGCGAGAATGTGGTTTTACCCAAAGGAGTTAAAATAAGTGTAGGAGATAACCAAAAGGAAAAATATTACGTTGAATTGATGGCCAGTTATCTGAATACGGAGAATGAATTGGTAAATTTACAGCAACAATTGGAAGAATTAGTATATGTGAGCAAAAATTTAAAAATGGGAACAGAAATAGAGAAGGCATACATACTGAAGTCACTACAAGGTATTGTAAAAAGTTATAATTCTATAGTTCAAGAGGTAAATGCTTTGGAGGGGAAAGAAAATTACATAAAATACGGAGCTATAGTGAAGTTGGCAACTCCGGTAGAGATTGAATCCAATTCGAAGGCTAAATTAATATTGGTAATGGGTATAGTTATGGGACTATTTTTAGGAGTTATAGTGGCACTTTTAAAAAATTACTATCAAGTATTCAAAAAATATAATAAGAGTTTAGTGTTGTTATTATTATTTTCAATTAGTAGTTTGAATGTCTATTCTATGGAGAAATTAACTCTACAATTTACTCATAAAGAGATAAATCAGGGGTTAAATCCAGATAAGACACCATTTGATTTAAGTGAAATATTGATAAAAGATTTTTTGATGAAAAAAGTGGGTGTATCCGCTGAAGAGTTAAAAAATATAGAGATAGCACCTATTTTTCCTACGGGAAGTATTGGTAGTACAGAGAGTAGATTGAAAAATGGAGAGAGATATCTATATATTCCAACTGAGTATTCAGTGATTTTAAATTTAAAAAATAAGGTAGAGGAGAAAAAAGTAAAAGAAAGTTTGATAGAAAACTTTCCGAAATTTTATATAGATTCATTTTTTAAGAGTGAAGATTATAGCTATGACTTTTTAAAGGAGTATACGAATTATAGGGATGTTATCAAAGCGTTAAACAATTTGATAGAGTCTATAAATTTGGAGATTGATCTGAGAAAGAGAAGCACTAAAACAAGAGAGGTATTATATGAGTACAGTAACTTAGGTGTGGAGCTAAATAGAGTGAAAAATATCAGTTTTAGAGATATATCCAATTATATTAAATCCAATAATTTGGTGGCGAATATCTCTTTAGAAAAAATTCTTATAGAGGGAGAGGACAAATATACTGTTTTAGAATTAAATTCGCTAGGAAATAAAGAAAAGATATATGAATCTGTTTTAAGAGACTATAATATTGGTGAAAAACAAGCTGTTGTATTGGATAGTGGAGATATTAGTATGAGTTCTGATGTGGGATTAAGGGAGGAGCAATACATAAATATATCTAAAATGTATTTAAGTAATCTAAACAAAGAGAACAGTTTGAGAATAGAACTTTTAGAAAATTTAAGATTTTCTAAGAATATGAAAGAGCCAAGTGAGGAACAAAAGAAGAGAATAGAGATAGGGTTATTAAATGTTCAAAATGAACTAAACGAGATTTTAAACAGTATGGTGAAAATAGAGTTAAGAGACTACAGAAGGGAATATATAGGTAGCGTGAAGGTATTTTAATTGAAGGGGGGATAAAGGTGTTTAGAGAGAATGCAATAATGGAGTTGTTTTCTAATAGAAGAAATATAGTTAAATTGCTAATAGATTTAATCACAGTATTTATTGGAATCTTTCTAGGCCTTTTAGTAAGATTTGAGAATAAGTGGGAAGAGAGTCTACACAGTAGTTATTTTATAGTATATGGAGTAGCATTTTTGTGTGTTTATCTTTTTAGAAAAAATTCTATGAAAAGCTGGAGTTACACAAACTCTTTGGATGTTTTAAATCTAACTTTTACAAATTTGATAGCACTAGTGGTGACACTGGCCTACTATGCAGTGACAAGGGAGGAATACTCCAGAACAGTTGTGTTGGTAGGATTTATATTGGTAGTGATGTTACAGCTTCTATGGAGATTTTTATTTAGATTGAATAGATCCTATAGAATTGTGCTTGGAAAAAGTAAGCCTAAATTAAATACGCTTGTGTATGGGGCTGGAGAAGCAGGGGTAGCACTTCTTCGAGATGCTCTTACAAATCCGAATTATCCATACCATATAACAGGAATTATTGACGATGACAGGCGTAAACGTGGAACATATATAAATGGTGTAAAAGTTTACGGAGATTTTTTTGATTTAGAGAGAGTTATGAAGGAGTTGAGTATAGAGACAGTGATTGTAGCTATACCAACTATCAAAAGGGAAAAGGTAAAAGAGATAATCGACTTAATAAAATGTTGTGGGGATATAAAAATAAAAATATTGCCAAGCATAGATGAGATATTTCAAGATGAAAATATGACGAGTCAAATAAGGGATGTGAGCATAGAGGATCTACTTGGAAGAGCACAAGTGCTTGTCAATGGCGACAACATAAAAGAGATAATAAAAGATAAAACTGTATTTGTAACGGGTGGAGCAGGAAGTATAGGAAGTGAGCTTGCACGACAAATAGCAAAGTATAATCCTAAAAAATTGGTTACAATAGATGTCAATGAAAATGATTTATATTTTTTAGAGTTGGAATTAAAAAGAACATTTAAAAATTTAGATTTGCAGAGTGAAGTTTGTAATATTAGAGAGCAGGATAAGGTTGAACTACTATTTGCCAGATATAAACCTAATATTGTGTTTCATGCGGCAGCACATAAACACGTTCCTTTGATGGAACATAATCCTGAGGAGGCTATAAAAAATAATATATTTGGAACTAAAAAAGTCGCAGAGGTCGCGATAAAGTATGAAGTGGATAGATTTGTATTGATATCTACAGATAAAGCGGTCAATCCAACGAATATCATGGGAGCGACCAAGAGAGGCTGCGAGATAGTAGTAGAAACTATGAATAAAAAGGGAAAAACGAAGTTCATGGCAGTACGTTTTGGGAATGTACTTGGAAGTAATGGATCAGTTATACCGATATTTAAAAAACTTATCGGCGAAGGTAAAAACTTGACGCTAACTCATCCAGATATAACGAGATATTTTATGACTATTCCTGAGGCTGCTCAACTTGTTATAGAGGCTGGTGCTCTTGGAAAAGGAGGAGAACTATTTATTTTAGATATGGGAGAACCTGTAAAAATAATGGATCTTGCTAAAACGATGATAAAGTTATCCAATGCCAATGTGGATATTGATATAGTGGGATTACGTCCCGGGGAAAAACTGTATGAGGAGTTACTCTATGATGTGGGAGCAGCACAAAAAACAGAGAATAATAAAATATTTATAACTCGTATAGATGAAACAGACATAAATTTGGATGAACATTTGGAGGCTTTAAGTATAGCTATAAAAAATCCTAAGAAAAATGAATTAAAAGAGTTAATGAAAAAATTTGTAGTGACATATAGGGAGCCACCACAAAATAAAGAGATAATTTAGAAGGGAATAAGATGAAAAGATTATTTGATATAGTGGCATCGCTTATAGGTTTGATTGTATTTGCTCCAGTGATGCTAATAATTGCTATAGTAGTGAAAATGACGTCACCAGGACCGGTACTTTTTTCTCAAAAAAGACTTACAAAAGGTATGAAAGAGTTTAATATTTATAAATTTCGTAGCATGGTGAGTAATGAGTTTAGAGAAAAAAATACAGTACAAATAAAGGGGAGCTCTAATGAAATAACACCGATAGGGAAATTTATGAGAAAAACAAAACTGGATGAACTTCCTCAGTTTTGGAATATTTTAAAGGGAGATATGAGTTTTATAGGTCCTAGACCGGAACTCCCAAGGCGTTTAAAATATTATAATAGTAAGCAAAAAGAGATTTTTTCAGTGAGAAGTGGAATATCGTCGCTAGCAAGTATAGTATTTTCAGATGAAGAGTATCTGATGAATCAAGTGGAGGATCCAGAAAAATTTTATATAGAGCAAATAATGCCATATAAAATAGAACTGAATCTTTACTACATAGAGAATCAAAGTTTTTTCTATGATATTTGGTTAATAATAGCTACGCTTCTTAAGATAATAAATAGGGTAAAGAATGAGGATGTCGTGAAAGATAATAAGTTTCTGGCTAAAAAGGAGAAGATAGTGGAAAAGATAGGGGTTGAGTATTGATGGGAAAGAAGACTCTTATGATAACAGGTGCTAGTGGATTTATAGGAAGTAACTTCATAGAAAAATATAAAGATGAATACAATATAGTTCCTGTATGTTTAATTGAGAATAAGCCTGAGGACTTAGATTATACAGGAGTGGATACAATACTTCACTTGGCTGCTTTAGTTCATCAGATGAAAGGAGTATATGAGGAAAAATATTTTGAGGTGAATACAGAGCTTACAAGGAGATTGGCAACAATTGCTAGGGAAAAGGGGGTAAGACACTTTGTATTTTATTCGACGGTAGCAGTTTGGGGAACGCACGGATATTTTGAGCATGAAAAAGTAATAACTTTAAAAACTTCTCTTAATCCCTTAACACCGTACGCAAAAAGTAAATATAATGCTGAGAAAATTTTAAATGAACTAATAAGTGATAATTTTAAAGTTTCTATATTAAGACCACCAATGGTGTATGGAAAAAATTGTCCTGGAAATATGAAAAGATTAGAGAAATTGGTGGACATATTGCCTATTTTACCTTTTGGAAATGATGAAAACAGAAGAACAATTGTTCATATAGATAGATTATTATATGAAACAAATAGGATTATTCAAAGTGAAAAAGAGGGAATTTTTATTCCAAAAGATGATAAAGATATGTCTATAAAAGATATATTAGAATATATATTTAGAGAGAAAAATAAGAAAAAAATATTAATAAAACTTCCAAAAAGTGGAGTGAAATTGCTTTATAAAGTAAAACCTAGAGTAATTGAAAGTTTATATGGAAGTTTATCGTTTAGAGGTGACAATATTTGAAGATATTATGTCTATTACCCAGATATTATGAAGAAGAAAATAGTTCAACATTAGAAAAGGAATTGATACTGGAGCTAGCAAAAAAAAATATTATGACAGTAGTAACTTTGTCAGAAGTAGGAAAAACCTATATAAAAAAGATAGATGACATTGAAGTTTTAAAGATAAATGTGGGAGATTACTATTCAGCAAAAGTTACGAAAATTGATAAAGGGCTAACAATGTTAAAGCTACCCTATGTATTTGGTTATAACATAAAAAAATATTTAGGAAAAAATAATTATGACCTAATCATTACGTCTACACCAATGTTAAATAGCTCTTTATTAATAAAAAAATTGAAATCTATATATAATAGTAAAGTTATGTTAATAATTTGGGATATTTTTCCACAAAATGCAATAGATTTGAAAATTATAAAAAATAGATTTTTAATAAATATGTTTTCAAAAAATTATAGTAGAGCCATTGAGTTTGCAGATTATATCTCATGTATGTCCTATGGAAATCAAAAATATTTAAGTGAAAAATACCCTAGTGCACTAAATAAGTTATTTGTTTTAAAAAATTGGGCTCAAATAAAAAAGAAACCTAAGTTTAATAAGAAAGTAATTAGAGAGAAATATGGATATAATGAACAAGATTTTATTTGTATCTTTGGTGGAAATATGGGTAAACCTCAAAAATTAGAAAATATTTTAGAATTAGCAAAAAAATCGTCAGAGGATAGAAATATAAAATTCTTATTTGTAGGTAAAGGAACAGAGAAAAATTTATTAGAAAATAAAGTGAAAAATGAGAACATAAGTAATGTAAAGTTTTTAGATTATATTCCAAGAGAGGATTATGAATTAATAATAGCGTCTTGCGACATAGGTTTAGTTAGTTTAGATGAAAGATTTACAGTTCCCAATTTTCCGTCAAAAACGACGGATTATTTTAAGCTAGAACTTCCAATTTTAGCTTCGTTAGATTCTTGTGCAGCAGCAGATTATGGAAATTTTTTGCAAAATGAAGTGAAAGGCGGATTGTTTGCTTCGGCGGGAAATACAGATGAACTGTACTATCAACTTTTAAAGTTAAAAAATAATTATGAATTGAGAAAAAAGTTAGGAAAAAATGGAAGACAATATTATGAAAATGAGCTAGGAGTAGATAAAGCTTGTGAAGTTATAATGCAACAAATAAAAAATAGGGGATGAAAGTTTATGTTTAAAGGAAAAACTCTACTGATAACAGGTGGAACAGGATCATTTGGAAATACGGTGCTAAAGGGATTTTTAAACACAGAAATAAAAGAGATAAGAATATTTTCAAGGGATGAAAAGAAGCAAGATGATATGAGAAAACAATATAGTAATCCTAAGCTTAAATTTATTATAGGTGATGTAAGAGATTATAACTCTATTCATGATGCATTAAGGGGTGTAGATTATGTTTTCCACGCAGCAGCATTAAAGCAAGTTCCATCTTGCGAGTTCTATCCAATGCAAGCAGTTCAAACTAATGTTATGGGAACAGAAAATGTTTTAAATGCTGCAATAGCTAATGGTGTAAAAAAAGTTATTTGTTTAAGTACAGATAAAGCGGCATATCCAATCAATGCTATGGGAATGACGAAGGCAGTTATGGAAAAGGTAGCGATAGCTAAAGGAAGAAACCTTGGAGAACATGAAACAACTATTTGTGTAACAAGATATGGAAATGTTATGGCTTCAAGAGGGTCAGTAATTCCATTATTCTTGGACCAAATAAGAGCTAATAAACCAATGACATTGACAGATCCTAATATGACGAGATTTATGATGAATTTAGATGAGGCTGTTGATTTAGTTTTATTTGCTTTTGAACATGGAAAGAATGGAGATTTATTTATACAAAAATCACCAGCAGCTACAGTGCAAGTTTTAGCAGAAGCTGTAAGAGAGTTAGTGGGACATCCAGGGCACGAAATGAAAGTTATAGGAACTAGACATGGAGAAAAGTTATATGAAGTACTTATGACAAAAGAAGAGAGAGTTAGATCGGAAGATATGGGAGATTATTTCAGAATCGCAGCAGATGATCGAGATCTTAACTACTCAAAATTCTTTGAAGATGGTCAAGAAGTAATAACAGAGGCAGATGAATACAATTCTCATAATACAGGTAGATTGAATGTTGAAGAGATGAAAGCTATGCTTATAAATTTACCTGAGATTCAAGATGATTTAAAAGAGTTTGGAGTGAAGTAGTATGAAGAAAATACTAATCACAGGATCAAACGGATTTATTGGAAAAAATCTTATTGAAAGATTAAATAGAACTGAAAATATTGAACTTTTAACATTTGATATAGAGGATAGTGTGGAAGAATTAGAAAGGAATATAAAATCAGCTGACTTTATATTTCATTTAGCTGGAATAAATAGACCAAAGAATCCAGAAGATTTTTATAAAGGCAATAGTGATTTAGTTAGAAATTTAATATCAATGTTGGAGAAGAATAACTTAAATACACCGATTCTTATAACATCTTCTATCCATGCAGATAAAGATAATGACTATGGAAAAAGTAAATTGGTTGGAGAAAAGTTATTAAAAGAATATTCAGAAAGAAATAATGCTAATGTATATATCTATAGATTACAAAATGTTTTTGGGAAATGGTGTAGACCTAATTATAATTCAGTTGTTGCAACATGGTGTTATAATACTGCAAATAATATAGAGTTACAGGTAAATAATAGAGATACTTTAATAGAATTTGTGTATATTGATGATGTTATAAATTCAATAGTTTCACATTTAGACGAAGCAGAAAAAGAAAATAAGTTATACTATATGGTAAAGAAAACATATCATAGAACATTGGGAGAGGTTGTAGATTTATTAGAATTTTTTAAGAATAGTAGGAAAAATCTAACCATTCCACAGGTAGGAATAGGATTTGAGAGAGCTTTATATGCAACATACTTATCTTATCTACCAAAAGATGAATTTTCATACCAATTATTAGAGCATAGTGATGCAAGAGGTAGTTTTGTTGAAGTTTTAAGAACAGTAGATAGCGGACAGTTTTCTATATCAACTTCAAAACCTGGAGTGACTAGAGGAAACCACTATCATAATACTAAAAATGAGAAATTTTTAGTAATAAAAGGAGAAGCTGTAATTAGATTTCGGCATATATTTAGTGACGAAATAATTGAATATCCAGTATCAGATAAAAAATTAGAAGTTGTAGATATACCAACTGGATATACGCATAATATTACAAATACTGGAAATGAAGATATGGTTTTAGTTCTTTGGGCTAATGAGCAATTTAATAAAGAAAATCCAGATACATACTATTTGGAAGTTTAGGAGATATTATGAAAAAATTAAAAGTGATGACTGTTGTAGGAACAAGACCTGAAATTATAAGACTTGCAGCAGTAATAGATAAATTAGAAAAATCAGAAGCTATAAATCATATTATAGTTCACACAGGACAAAATTATGATTATGAACTAAATGAGGTTTTTTTTAAAGATTTTAATATGAGAAAACCAGATTATTTTTTAGAAACAGCAACTGGAAAACCAAGTGAAACAATAGGAAATATTTTAATAAAGATGGATTCATTACTAGATGAAGTAAAACCAGATGCATTCTTAGTATTAGGAGATACTAATTCATGTTTAGCAGCTATTGTTGCTAAAAAGAAAAAAATACCTATTTTCCATATGGAAGCTGGAAATAGATGCTTTGATCAAAGAGTTCCGGAGGAAACAAATAGAAAAATAGTAGACCATATAGCAGATATCAATTTAACTTATAGCGATATAGCTAGAGAATATCTTTTAAGAGAGGGATTACCTGCTGATAGAATAATAAAAACAGGAAGCCCAATGTTTGAAGTTATAAATATGAAACTTAAAGATATAGAGGCTTCAGATATCTTAAAAAGATTAGAATTAGAAGCCAGAAAATACTTTATTGTATCAGCTCATAGAGAAGAGAATGTTGGTTCTGATAAAAACTTTTTAAATTTAGTAGAAAGTTTAAATGCAGTGGCAGAAAAATATGAAATGCCTATAATAGTTTCAACTCACCCAAGAACAAGAAAAAGAATAGAAGAGTTAGGTGTAAAATTCAATCCACTAGTAAATTTAATGAAACCATTAGGGTTTAATGATTATGTAAAACTTCAAAAAGAAGCTAGGGCAGTATTGAGTGATTCAGGAACAATAAGTGAAGAATCTTCAATATTAGGATTTCCAGCATTAAATATTAGAGAGGCCCATGAAAGACCAGAAGCTATGGAAGAAGCATCAGTAATGATGGTAGGACTTCAAAAAGAAAGAATAATGCAAGGATTAGCAGTATTAGAGACTCAAGATAAAATAACATTGAGAAATGTATCAGATTACTCTATGCCAAATGTATCAGATAAAGTATTAAGAATAATATTATCTTATACAGACTACATAAATAGGGTAGTTTGGAGAAAGGAAAGTTAATGAAAACTATAGTTATAAATAACCCCGCTGCAAAAAGTGGAGGTGCTTTAACTATTTTAAATGAATTTTTAAAAAAAACTTCAAAATTAACATGTAATAGAAAATTTTTTGTAGTAGTTTCTTTAGAAGAATTAAAAATTTATGAAACTAGTAATTTAAAAGTAGTAGTTATAGAATCTCAAGATTTAAAAAATAGAATTATATGGGATAATTTTAAATTAAAATCTTATTTAAAAGAGAGGAAAATAACTCCCGACTTATTTATTTCTGTTCAGAACACGGGTGTAAATTTGGAAAAAACAATCCCACAAATTATATATTATCATCAATCGCTAAGTATAGTAAATTTAAAATGGAATTTTTTTAAAAAGAATCAAAGAGTATATTGGATATATAAAAATATATATCCAATATTTATAAAACAACACTTAGATAAAGTAAAAAAGGTTATAGTTCAAACAGAATGGGTAAAAGAAAATTTTAGTAAAAAATTTAACTATTCTAAAAAAAATATAATTGTATTGAAACCAGAAATAAAAAAAATAAATATAGATATGATTAGGAGTATGCCTAAGAGTAAATTTAGAATTTTTTATCCAGCAACTCCTCTACTCTATAAAAATCATAAAATAGTAATTGAAGCATTAGCGATATTAAAAAAAGAAAATCCAAATTTATTAAGGAAGGTAGAGTGTATTTTTACATTTGATAAAGACAAAAATTTAGAGCTAGATAAATTAATAAAAATTTATGAGCTTGAAAATGTTATAAAATTAATAGGAGAAATAAAGTATGAGAAGGTATTGGAGTACTATAAAGGTTCAGATTTATTAGTTTTTCCTAGTTATTTGGAAACATTAGGGTTGCCTTTATTAGAAGCACAACAATTTAATTTAAGTATATTAGCTGTTGATATACCGTATTCACGGGAGGTTTGTCAAGGATATAAAAATGTAGAATTTATAAAGCTAGATAAAGAAATTTGGAAAAATAAGATAAAATTAGAAATATTAAAAAAATAAAATATATAAAGAAAAATATATTTTATTTTTTTAGGAAAGGATAAAATGAATTATATGTCAAAAGATTATGATTTGATATTTTTAACAAATCTATCTTCATTTTATAAAATAAATTTATATAACGAAATAGCTAAAAAACAAAAAATTTTTGTAATTTTTATGTCAGGCTCATCTAGATATAGAGATGAATCTTTTTTTAAAGGTGAAAAAAATTTTGAATATACATATTTAAAAGAGGATCTATACGAAAGCAGAAGCAGTTTAAAAAATTCATTTAAACTAATAAAAATTTTAAGTAAAATAAAATATAAAAAAATAGCAATTGGTGGATGGGATTCTTTAGAAAATTGGACAGCTTGGCTAATAAGTAAAAAAGAGCAAAATGCATTAGTTGTAGAATCAAGTGAATTTGAAAGTACAAATATGGGTATAAAAGGAGCTGTAAAAAAATTTTTTGTGAAACGTATATCGTTATGTTTTGTTTCTGGAGAATCTCAAAAAAATTTATTAAAAAATATTGGGTATAGAGGGAAAATAATAAAAACCAAGGGAGTTGGTATATTTAATTATAGTAAAATAAACAAAAAAATAGAAAGTTTAGAAAAAAAAATAGAAATTAAAAAATTTCTATATGTAGGTAGATTGTCACCAGAAAAGAATATAGACCAAATAATTAGAGTATTCAATAAATTTTCTAGATTAGAGTTGAATATAGTTGGCTATGGTCCTCAAGAGAAAGAACTAAAAAAAATATCTAATAAAAATATAAAGTTTTATGGAAAAATTAATAATGAAAAATTAAGTGAAATATATCAAGATAATCACGTTTTTGTTTTACCATCTAAATCTGAACCTTGGGGATTAGTTGTAGAAGAAGCCCTTTATAATGGATTGCCAACAATTTTAAGTGATAAAGTAGGGTGTGCAAAGGAGATAATAGAAAATGGGGTTGAAGGTTTAATTTATGATGTTAGGTCGGATGAAGAATTAGAAAAAGCTATTTTAAAGATTATTGAACTTGAAAACTATCATAATTACAAAAATAATGTACAAAAAATAAATTTTGATAAAATAAAACAAAGTCAGATAGAAGCTTATTTTAAACTTTAAAATCATAGAAGAAGAGGGAAACAGATGATTATAGTATTTTTAAATATATTTTTGCTTTTTTTTGTATTGTGTGAAAATAAAATATCTAAAAAAATAAAGTTTAATTTAGCGATATTAATATCAACTCTATATTTTTTTATTTATGAACTATTGAAAAAAAAAGAGAATGTAGATTTGATATATTACAGAAAGTCATTTTTAAATAAATTTAATGAGATACAGGATTTTAGAATAGAGGTAGGATATAAAAAATTATCAATTTTGTTTAGCGAATTAGGATTTGATTTTCAAATGTTTCATTTTTTTATTTATATGTTTATCTTAATAGTTTTTGTATATTTTGCATATAAAAGAACTGGAAAAATTTTTTTACCACTTTCTTTATTTTTGTCGTTTTATGGAATTTACTTTTCACAAGTTACTTTAAGGATTGGAATAGCTACTGCAATAATAGTTCTTTTTTACGATAGAAAAATACTTAAATATTTTAGTATTTTAATTGCAATGTTATTTCATAAAACGGTAGCAATTTATTTCTTGCTTCTTATTATACCCAAAAAACTTTTTAAAAAAAAAGTGTATTATTTAATAATTTTTGTAAATGCTTTAATTTATTATTTACATTTAGGAAAAAATATTTATGATGCTTTTTTTGTACTGTTTACAAAATACTTTAAAACATATAGCTATTACCTTTCTTCTTCAGAAACTCTAGATGGTTTTTCTATCAGATTTTTTAGTTGGAATATTATAATAGTTATTTTATTACTGATTGTTGACTATAAAAAAATTCCTAATCCAAAAGACTTTTCAAGATTTTTAAATTTTTATATAGTTGGATTGACAGTTTATTCTCTACTTGGATTCTTTTATACAGTAGATAGAATTGGAGATTTATTTTTTGTATTTCAATATTTAGTAGTTACAGAATTATGTAATGCAATAAAATCGAAGTATAAAAATTTTAAACTTATAATTTTACTATTAATAGTATTAAATACTATTTTTATAATAAGGTTTGCTAGATTATAAATAAAAGTTGATAAAAAAGAAAGGAATAATAATGAAAAATATAAGTGTAATAACAGTTGTATATAATGAAGAGAGAAGAATTGAAAGCTTTTGTAAATCTTTTTCGTGGAGCGATGATTTAATAATAATAAATAAATCTTCTACAGATAAAACTAGAGAAATTGCTTTAAAATATACAAACAAAGTAATAGACGTTCCTTATAGTGACACAGGTGATGAGTTAAAATTAGCCTTAGAAGCTTCTAAAAACGAATGGATTTTAATGGTTACAGCTTCAAATATAATTCATCCTGAGTTAGTTAAAGATATTTTAAAATTATTAAATAAAGAAAATTTTGATTATGAAGTTATTATGCTGCCGTTTGCAATATATATGTTTGGAATTAATAATGATAAATCTCCATGGAATGTTAAATATACAAATAGATTAGCTAAAAAATCAAATATAGTTTTAGGGAATAAGGTTCATGAAGAATATTCAGTAGATTCAAAAAAAATTTATTATATGTCTTACGATAGTGAAAAAGTATTATATCATCTTACTCATGAAACTCTAGAGTGGTTTTTAGAAAGACATATTAGATATGCTCGTGCTGAAAAAGAAAAGTATGAGGAGCGAGACAAGGCATTAAAATTATGTTTTAAAGAGTTAATTTTTTCTATTTTGAAAGTAATAAAAAAAAGAACTTTTTTTAAAGGATGGGATGGATTGGCACTTTCATTAGCATATATATCTTATTTTATTATGAAATATCTATTCGTATGGGAAAAATTTAATGGAATTGGAACTGAAAAATATAAAAATATAAGAAAAATGAATGAAAAATTATGGAATAATTATTTTGAGGAAGAAGAGAAAAAATGTTAAAAAAAATTAGAAAAATTGGAATTATAAAAACAATAAAATTGAATTTCAAATTATTTAAATTTTCAGAAGCGATTAAATTTCCTATTTTAGTTAGCAAAAATACTAAAATAGAGTTATTAAAAGATTCAAAAATTGTTGTAAAAACTTTAAAAATTGGAATTATAAAAATTGGATTTGGAGATGTTGGAATTTTTGATTTTGATCGGGAAAGTACAAAAATAGAGAATAAAGGTACGATAGTATTTAATGGTTATGCAAACATTGGATTTGGAAGTAAAATAATAAATGAGGGATATCTTGAGTTTGGAAATGATTTTGTTATAACTGCAAGAACTAATATTTGGTGTAAAAAAAAAATTAAGTTTGGTAAAAATGTTCTAATATCTTGGGATAATTTAATTATGGATACAGATGCGCATCATATAATTGATAGATATTCTAATTCAAAACTCAATGATGATGGAGAAATAAATATTAGCGATAATGTTTGGATAGGGTGTAGAAGTTTAATATTAAAAAATACCTTCATAGGTTCAAATAATATAATAGCTGCCAAAAGTAAGATTTCAGGTAAATTTTTAGAGGAATATTGTATTGTAGGAGAAAATCTTAAAGTACTAAAGAAAAATATTATTTGGAAATAAAAGATTTATAGTAACATAAGATTTGTTAAAATTAATTAAAAAAGGAGGCTTATGAATATATTAATAATAACTAGTAGATATTGTCCAAGTGCTGATGCTAACGGAATATGTTCTAAAAATATAGCTCTAGAATTAAAAAAAAGAGGGCATAGAGTGAAAATTATCGCATTGCACTATGACAACTTAATAACAGAGGAAAAGATTGATGATATTTTAATTTTAAAAATTCCTTTCAAAAAGATGAAGGATAAAAAAAATTTATACGATTATTTCAAAAGATTTGTATTTTGGCCATATATATCATACTTCTTTTTAATTAAAGTAGTTTATAATACATTAAAATTTAAATATTTAGATGATGTTGAAATACTTATACCCGTTATTAAACCAAATGATCATTTAAAAATTGCATATTTTTTTAAAAAATTGAAGCCAAATATTAAAGTTATTCCTTATATATTAGATTCTTTGGATAGTGAATTAAATTTTTCTGATAATTTTAAGTTTTTTAATTTTAGAAACTTTAAAATTAGAAGAATGAAAAAATTAAAAGAACAAACGAATAAAATTTCAGAAAAAATTATAAAGATGAAATATGATAGTACAGAAGATAAAATATTAGGATTAAAAACCAAATACTTTGATATACCACTATTAGAAAATAGGAATTTTAATCTTGAAAAGATTAAAGAAGCAAATGAAATAAATATAGTTTATGCTGGGACTTTATCAGAAGAATATAGAGATCCGCGTATTTTTTTTGAAGTTTTAGATGAGGTTAAAATAGAAAAAAAAATAAAATTAGAAATTTATGGAAAAAATAATTTTATTAATTCCTACATTAGTCTAAAAAATAAAAAAGATTTTATCATTAATAAAGGTGAAATTAATCATAATGAAATTTTAGAGAAATATAAAAAGGCAAATTTTTTATTAAGTATTGGAAATAAAGGTACAAAACAAGTTCCAAGTAAAATATTCGAATATATGTCTTTAGGAAAGCCAATAATTCATTTTTATTTTGAAGAAAATGATTCAAGTTTGGAATATTTAAGAAAATATCCGTATACAATTTTTTTGAAGGCAAATGAAGAAATAGAAAAATTAAAAGAAGAGTTAGAAAATAAATTAACAAGTTTTGATACTAAGTTAGTGAAATATGAAGAAATCAAAAAAAAATTAATAGAAAATACACCAATACCTTTTGTAGAGTATTTAGAGAACTTAGAAAAGTGTGATGTCTAAAATGAAAAATAATAAAATATTATATTTATTCACAATATATTCTAATTTATTAAAGACTATTATTTCCACAATTATAGCTATTGTTATAATACCAATTACTATTAAATATTTTGGAATGGTTAAATATGGAACTTGGACAGTAATTAATTCTATTTTAGCATATATAAGTATGAGTAATTTTGGATTAAGTGCTGCAACATCCATTTTAATGAATAAAAATAAAAATGATAAACTAAAATTAGAGATATTAAAAAAATCTATAAACATTATATTTGTAGTAGTTCCTATTATTACAATAACCTTATTAGCTTTTAATTTTGTTTATCCTTTTTGGATTAATTTTTTTAATATTCCACCGAATTTATTAAATGAAGCTAAAATAACTATAATTATTTTAATTGTATTTGTGTTACTTAATATTCCTCTTTCATTAATAGGTTCTGCATTAAATGGATTTCAAAAGAATTATATAGATAATATATTTTCAATATTTAATTCTTTATTTAGTTTACTTTCGATATTATTAGTTATTTTTTTTAATAAAAGTTTGGTCGCATTTGCAATTTTTACAAGCATGTTTAATACACTAATTAATATATTAAAAATATATTATTTTAAAAAAATAATTGTTAAAAAAGTAATAATAGAATCAGATAATTTAGAAGATATTGAAGAAGGGAAGTATAAAACGATAGTAATTTTGGCAGGACGATGTTTTCTTGGTGCAATAGCTTCAATCGTTGTATTCAATACTGATAATATAGTTATTTCAAAAATTTTAGGAATTAACTTTGTTACTCCCTATTCAACTACTTTTAAACTTTATTCTTTAGCTTTTACATTAATTTATATTTTTAATAGTTCCATAATACCGTTAATAGGAAAAGAAATACATGATAAAGAATATCTAAAAAAAATATATGAGAAAACGTTTTATAGTGTTTCTATTTTAGGTGGATTATTTTGGTGTGGAGGAATATTAGCATTAAAAAAAATAATTATTTTATGGACTGGAGAAAAAGGATATGCGGGAGAAGGGGTTATATTTTTTTTAGGTGCATATTCGTATATTTTTGCAGTAGTTAATTTAAACTATATTGTTATAAATACATTAAATTTTATTAAAGGAGTAGCCTTAATAACTTGGTTAGAAGGCGGAATGAATTTAATAATATCAGTTATGCTTGCCCAAAAATATGGACTTACGGGAATTGCTATAGGAACTTTTTGTGGAACTTTTTTCTTTCCGTATATATTTTTTCAAAGGATATTGAAGAAAAAAAGTAATAAAATTATAATACAGGATAATAAATTTATTTTAAAACATTTTACTTTTGTACTTCTTCCAACGTTAATGGTCGGACTAGTTGTGAACAAAATTGATAATATTTATTTTTTTATATCATGCGGAGGCTTATTAATGATAGTATATTTATTTTTATCATACAATCTTTTACCAAGTAATTATAAATTTTTAAAATATAATAAGACATAGAAAATCTTTAACTCAAATATAATGATTAGAAATAAAAGGAGACTAACTGTGAAAAATCAAGAGAAAATAAATATTCTAAAATTAGATATTTTAGAAAAAACAAAAGAATTATATAAATTAAAATTTGGAGAAAAAAAAGAATTTATTCCAGGAGAAGCATATGTAAATTATGGTGGGAGATTTTTTGATGAAAAAGAGATGGTAAATTTAATAGATTCATCACTTGATTTTTGGTTAACGACTGGACCTTGGGCTAAAAAATTTGAAAAGGGACTAGCTGATTATTTAGGAACAAAATATTGTTCATTAGTAAACTCAGGATCATCAGCTAATCTCTTAGCATTTATGGCGCTAACATCACCATCTTTAGGAGATAGAAGAATAAATAGAGGGGATGAAGTAATAACTGTAGCAGCAGGATTCCCAACTACAGTAACTCCTGTTATTCAATATGGTGCAATCCCTGTATTTGTAGATGTAGAGATTCCTTCATATAATATAGATGTAACTCAATTAGAAGCAGCTTTATCAGAAAAGACTAAAGCAGTTATGGTAGCACACACTTTAGGAAATCCTTTTAATTTAAAAGCTGTAAGAGAGTTTTGTGATAGAAATAATCTATGGTTAATAGAAGATAACTGTGATGCTTTAGGTTCAGAGTACTTTATAGATGGAGAATGGAAAAAAACAGGAACTATTGGAGATTTAGGAACGTCAAGTTTCTACCCACCTCATCATATGACTATGGGAGAAGGAGGAGCTGTATATACTAATAATTCTAAATTGGCTAGACTAGTTAATTCTTTTAGAGATTGGGGAAGAGATTGCTGGTGTGATAGTGGAAAAGATGATACTTGTAAATATAGATTTACAAAGCAATTTGGAGAATTACCTCTAGGTTATGACCATAAATATGTATACTCACACTTTGGATATAATTTAAAAGTTACAGATATGCAAGCAGCAATAGGATGTGCTCAACTTGAAAAACTTCCTGCAATCGTTGAAGCTAGAAGAAATAACTGGGAAAAATTATATAACGGATTAAAAGATTTAAGTGATAAAATCGTACTTCCAGAAAAAGAAAAAGATAGTAATCCAAGTTGGTTTGGATTCTTAATTTCTGTTAAAGAAAATTCTGGAAAATCTAGAGTTGAATTAGCAAAGCACTTAGAAGCTAATAAAATTCAAACAAGAAATCTATTTGCAGGAAATCTAATAAAGCATCCAGCTTTTGATGAGATGAGAGCTTCAGGAGAAGGATTTAGAACTGTAGGAGATTTAAAAAATACAGATTTTATAATGAATAACACAATTTGGATTGGTGTATATCCAGGAATGAGCAATGAAATGCTAGATTTCATGATAGAAAAAGTAAGAGAGTATGTTTTAGGATAGGGGGAAGAGATGAAAGCAGTAATTTTAGCAGGTGGATTTGGAACAAGACTTAGTGAAGCTACAAATTTAATACCAAAACCAATGGTAGAAATTGGAGGAAAACCAATTTTATGGCATATAATGAAAACTTATTCATTACATGGAATAAATGAATTTGTTATTTGCTGTGGATATAAAGCCTATGTTATAAAAGAGTGGTTTGCAAATTACTTTATGCATAATTCTGATGTGACAGTAGATTTAGCAAATAATACAATAGAAGTTCATGAGTGTAAGGCTGAACCGTGGAAAGTAACTTTAGTAGATACAGGTCTTCATACTATGACAGGTGGAAGAATAAAGAGAATACAAAAATATATAGGTGATGAACCATTTTTATTAACTTATGGCGACGGAGTATCAGATATAGATATTACAGCGTCAATAGAAGAACATAAAAAAAATGGTAAAGTATTAACAGTTACTGCATACAAACCAAATGGGAAATTTGGAGCTCTAGAAATAGATGAGGTAGGATCAGTAAATGCTTTTACTGAAAAACCTGCAGGTGATGGAATGTGGATAAATGCAGGATACTTTATATGTGAACCAGAAGTATTTTCATATATAACAGAGGGGGATAGTACAATATTTGAAAAAGCTCCTCTTGAAAATTTAGCAAAAGATGGGAAAATGCATTCATATAAGCATACTGGATTTTGGAAGCCAATGGATACATTAAGAGATAATACAGAATTAAATGCAATGTGGGATTCAGGGAAAGCACCTTGGAAAAAATGGTAGAAGGGTAGCGAAAGCTACCCTATATTTTTAAGGGAGAGAAAAGATGATAAAAAACTTTAATAATATTTATAAAGGAAAAAAAGTATTAGTAACAGGACATACTGGCTTTAAAGGATCTTGGTTAGCAATATGGTTAAAAGAGTTAGGAGCAGAAATTATAGGTTACTCTTTAGACCCTTACACAGATAAAGATAATTTTGTACTTTCTAATTTATCAGATAAAATTATTGATATAAGAGGGGACTTAAGAGATAGAGAAAAATTAGCAGAAGTTTTTTCAAAATATAAGCCAGAGATAGTATTTCATTTAGCAGCTCAACCTCTTGTTAGGTTATCTTATGATATTCCTGTTGAAACATATGAAGTAAATGTAATGGGAACAATTAATGTAATGGAAGAGATTAGAAAAACTTCTGAAACAAAAGTAGGGATACTTATAACAACAGATAAGTGTTATGAAAATAAAGAACAAATTTGGGGATATAGAGAAAATGAACCTATGGGTGGATATGATCCGTATTCTTCATCTAAAGGAGCAGCAGAGATAGCTATAAACTCTTGGAGAAGATCATTTTTCAATCCAAATGATTATGAAAAACATGGAAAAAGTATTGCTTCTGTAAGAGCTGGAAATGTAATTGGAGGAGGAGACTGGGCTAAGGATAGAATTATTCCAGATTGTATAAGAGCTCTTGAAGAAAACAAAGTTATTGATATAAGAATGCCAAAAGCAGTTAGACCTTGGGAGCATGTATTAGAACCTTTAAGTGGATATCTGCTTCTTGGACAAAAAATGCTAGAAAACCCAGGTGAGTATTGTGAAGGGTATAATTTTGGACCTACTTTAGATGCAATAGTTCCGGTATGGGATGTGGCAACAATGGTAACTAAATTTTATGGAAGTGGAGAATTAAAAGATTGCTCTAATCCTAATGCTCTTCATGAAGCTAATCTTTTATTATTAGATATAACAAAAGCGAGATTTGAATTAGATTGGAAACCAACTTTAACAATAGAAAATAGTATTGAACTTACAACAGAATGGTACAAAAGATATAAAAATGAAAATGTGTATAATTTATGTTTAGAGCAAATAGAAAAATTTTGTAATTTTGAAAGGTAGATAAAGATGAAAGTATCAGATTATATAGTTAAATTTTTTGAAGAAAAAAAAATAGATACAGTTTTTGGATATTTAGGTGGAATGATAACTCATTTAGCAGATTCAATAGCCAAAAATCCAAATGTTGATTTTATTCAAGTATATCATGAACAGACAGCATCAATAGCAGTGGAAGGTTATGCTAGAGAAAATGGAAATATAGGAGTAGCAATAGCTACAAGCGGTCCAGGTGCAACAAATATGATAACAGGAATAGCAGATGCTTATTTTGATTCAATTCCAGCTTTATACATAACGGGTCAAGTAAATACTTATGAATATAAATATGATAAACCCATAAGACAACTAGGATTTCAAGAGACAGATGTAGTTTCTTTAGTTAAAGGAATAACAAAGTATGCTACAATGATAACAGATGAAAGTAAGATAAGATATGAATTAGAAAAAGCTTACTTTATAGCAAAAGAGGGTAGGCAAGGTCCAGTATTATTGGATATACCTATGAATATACAAAGAGCTGAAATAAATCCAGATATTTTAGAAGGATTTATTCCAAATGAGAAAAAAGAAAAAATATATGATTTAGAAGAAATAAATCAATTATTAAAAAAAGCTAAAAGACCAATGTTATTAGTTGGAGGAGGATGTATTAATTCTAATTCTCAAACAGAAATTAATAGTTTTGTTGAAAAAAGTGGAATACCAGTAGTTTCATCTCTTATGGGGAAAGGATCAGTTGATGAAACAAAAGATGAGTATATGGGAATGTTAGGAAGTTATGGAAATAGATGTGCAAATATAGCAGTAGCAAATGCAGATTTATTAATAGCTCTAGGTACTAGATTAGATACGAGACAAACAGGAGCAATGGTAAATGAATTTTTAAGAAATGGTAAAATTATTCATATAGATATTGATGAAGCTGAATTACAAAACCATAGGATAGAAAATAAGATTAATATATCGATGGATGCTAAACAATTTATAGGTAAGTTACAAAAAGAAACTTTAAATATTTTAGAATGGAAAACTTATTTAAAAGATTTAAAGAAAAATTATAATCAAGAAAAAGAGATTGAAAAAAATATAAAAAATAAAGCACCATATAAATTAATAGAAACTTTAAATAAATACTCTAAAGAGGGAGAGGTATTCACAGGAGATATTGGTCAAAATCAGATGTGGACAGCTCAAAGTTTAATATTGAAAAAAAATCAAAAGTTCTTTACTAGCGGTGGATTAGCCCCAATGGGTTATTCATTACCTTGTTCAATAGGAGTAGCATTTGCTAAAAAAAATGATGAAGCGATATATTCAATAAATGGAGATGGTGGTTTTCATATGGCAATTCAGTCATTATTATTAATCTCTCAATATAACCTTCCTATAAAGGTTATAATAATGAATAATAGTGCATTAGGAATGATAACACAATTCCAAGAGCTATATTTTGAAAATAGATTAACTGGAACAGTTAAAGATGGTGGATACATAATTCCTAATTTAAAAGAGATTGCTTCAGCATATGGAGTAAAATATTATAAAATAACAGAAGCAGAATTAAGTGATGAAAGTTTAATGGAAAATATTTTTTCACAAAGAAATTGTCTAATTGATTATCAAATTGAAGGAGAATCAAGAGTTTATCCAAAACTTGAATTTAATTCGCCGTTAGAAAATACAAGTCCAAAATTGCCAGAAGATGAGTTAAAGAAGTTGATGATAAAATGTTAGATAAAAAAATGAAAAAAGTTATAATATCTGGAGCTACAAGTATGATAGGAGTGGCATTAATAGAGGAATGTATAAAAAATAATATTTATGTAACTGCTTTATCAAGAAAGAATTCGCCAAATTTAATAAGATTACCTAAATCAAAATTTATAGACATTGTAGAATGTGATATAAATAATTTGGAAAATTTAAAGAATTTATGCTCTAAAGATTACGATATATTTTATCATTTTGCTTGGGAAGGTACTACAAAATCGGAAAGAAACGATATATTTTTACAAGATAAAAATATAACTACTTCAATAGTAGCCTTAAAAATGGCTAAAGAACTAGGATGTCATACATTTGTAGGAGCTGGATCGCAAGCTGAATTTGGAAGAGTAGATAAAGATAAAATTTCACCTGAAACATCTGCTAATCCAGAAATAGCTTATGGTGTAGCAAAATATAGCGCGTGTAAATTAACACAAATATATGCGAAGCAGTTAGGAATTAATCATATATGGGGAAGAATTTTTAGTGTTTATGGCATTTGGGATAATGAAGGAACAATGATAAATTCTACAATAGATAAGTTATTGAAAAAAGAAAAAACTTCTTTTACTAAAGCTGAACAAATTTGGGATTATCTTTACTCTGCAGATGCTGGAAGAGCTTTTTATTTAATGGGATTAAAAGGAAAGAATCAATCGATATATTGTATAGGAAGTGGAGAAGGAAAACCTCTTTATGAATATATAAAAATAATAAGTAAAAAATTATCGAATAAATTAGATTTAGGAATAGGAGAGATAGGGTATACAGAAAATCAGGTTATGAGATTATGCGCTGATATTTCAAGTTTAAAAGAAGATACAGGATTTACACCTAAATACAATTTTGAAGAAGGAATAGAAAAAACTTTAGAGTGGAAAAAATTTTATTTTGAGAGTGTAAAAGAGAATGAATAAAATACTAAAACAAAAGTTAGGAGTAGGATATTTAGTTTGGAGGAAGTGATGAAAGAATTAGAGTTAAGGGTTTTTAATTTTTTAAGATTTCCGTTGATTTTGGGAGTCCTTTTTATTCATAATTACGGAAATATTATATTGAATTCATATGAAGAAATAAGTGGATTGGCATATTTATCTGAATTATTAAAAGTACTTATTTCTCAAGTATTAGCAAGGTTAAGCGTACCAATTTTTTTCCTAATGTCTGGATATTTATTTTTTTTTAATATAGATAAGTTTTGTTTCAAAAGTTATAAAAATAAAATTTTATCAAGAATAAAAAGTTTAGTTATTCCTTTTGTATTTTGGAATTTATTAGTTCTTTTAATGTATTATATAGCTCAAGATATTCCACAAATATCAAGTTTTTTTTCTGGAGAAAATAAACTTATTAGAAATTATAAAATTTATGATTTTTGCGATGCAATAATAGGGTATAGTGGTTATCCTATAAGTTATCAATTCTGGTTTATAAGAGATTTAGTTATTGTATCTATATTAACACCTATATTATATTTATTTATAAGAAAACTGGAATGGAAAGGAATAATAATATTATTTATTTTCTGGTTTTTAAATTCAGAAAAGTTTTATATTCCAAGTTTTGCAGCGATATTTTTTTTTACGCTTGGATCTTATTTTAGTATTATGAATTTGGATTTATTAAAAACTACAAACTTAATTTTTATTTTAAGTGTAATATTGTATCCTTTGATAGCTATAATAGATGTATTTACGAAATATAGTAATTTTAATATATATATCCATAATTTAGGAATAATTTTAGGAATAATTTTTATATTTAACATTATATCTTATTTAATTGAAAATAGAAGAGTTAAAGAAAAAGTGTTACTCGCGGAAGCAAGTTTTTTTATTTTTGCAATTCATGAGCCGATATTGACATTACTGCGTAAAATATTGTTAAAAGTTTATAAATCTCACTCAGATATATTTTTATTATGTGTGTATATTATTTGTCCAATTATAATAGTATTTGGAAGCGTACTTATATATTGTTATTTAAAAAAGTTTTTTCCAGTTTTTTTAAGTTTTATTACAGGAAAAAATTTAAAAAAATATATTGAAAAAATTTAAACTATGAAAACTTCTATAGTAATAAGTATTTTATTATATAAGGAAATTATAGAAAAAATTTAGGTAAAAAAATGTTGAAAAATTTGAGATAAGACAAAAAAATAGTATAATAATACGAGAGCTCAAAGTTGTGAATACCACAAAATACCGCAGTTATGGTGCGGGTGAATAGTTATATTTGAGTCAACGTATTAAGAAAAACCAGCTTTAGGAAATATAACACCATATTTAATATGGAATATTTCTAAAAGAACAAGATTAGAGCTACATTTAGGGCAAATTAGTGGATTCCTCTTAAAGGGTTTAAAAATATATTCAGCCCAAGAAATTTTGGCTTTAAAAAGCTTAATTTTCTTGGGTTTTTTATTTTTATTTCTTCTAGAATATAGCCCAAATCTTCTAATCATTTTAAAGTTTTCAGGTGGAATGTTTATGGTAATATAAAAAGACAGCAGAAATGCAACTTAAAAAAGCAACATCTAGCATAAAAAAAGAGACCATTGACAAATAACCAAAATAACACTTTAATAAGTTAGACGACGAAATCTAATTATTAAGGGATGTATAAAGGATGTTGCCAATAATCAATAAATATAATTCAAGACTATGTATTCTATTTAAGGAAAATCTTTAAGAGAAATTGCTAGAGAGACTGGGCATACTTTTAGAACTGTTAAAAAATATGCTTTAATTGAAGATTTTTCAGATAAAATTATCAGAAGACCAGGAGTAAGTTCACTTGATCCATTTAAAGAAACAATCAATGACTGATCAGCGATTTAGGTTCTCCTCGAAAACAACGCCACACTGTTAAAAGAGTTTTTGAAAGGTTATGCGAAGAGTTTTCAGGTACTTTTAATATTAGCTATAGAACAATTTGTAAATATGTAAATGAAAAGAAAAAAACTTTAAAAGATTTCTCAGATAAAAATATAGTTTAACTCATTTACCTGGAGAAGCTCAACTTGACTTTGGTGAAACGCAGCTCTCTATGAATGGAGAATTGATAAATGGTTATTATTTAGTAATTTCTTTTCCATATAGCAACCATTCGTATGTTCAAGTTTTTCCAAGTCAAAATCAAGAAGCGCTATTTCAAGGTATGAAAAATATATTTGAGCATATTGGGAAAATACCAAAAGAAATCTAGTTTGATAATATGTCTACTGCTGTTGCTCAAATAAAAAAAGGAAAAGAAAGAAAACTAACAGATAGATTTCTTCAATTTATGACTTACTACGGGTTTAAATCAAAGTTTTGTAATCCTGCAAGCGGGAATGAAAAGGGACATGTTGAAAATAAGGTAGGCTATACTCGAAGAAATCTATTTGTACCTGTTCCCAACTTTGATTCTTTAAGCGATTTTAATAAAGAATTATTAATAAAATGTGAGCAAGACTCTAATAGAGAGCATTACAAAAAAATAAGAATATTAATGACCTTTTCAAAGTTGATTTATCAGAAATGATTCCTCTTAATTCATATGCTTTTGAAGTATATAAGTTACAAAAATATAAAAGTAATAAAGTTGGTTTTGTTAAATTTGAAAGTAATGATTATTCCGTTCTTCCAAATTTTTTAAGTAGTGAAGTTTGGTTAAAAATATTTGTTGATAAAATTGAAATTTTAGATAATAACTATAAATTTTTAACAGATTATAAAAGAATATATAAAAAAATACAAAATCAACTAATTGGAAGGATTGGCTCAAAGTCTTAGAGCGAAAAAGTTTAATTATAACAACTAATATTGAGTTTTCTAAACGGAATGGAATTTTCATGGATAAAAAAATTACAACTGTAATATTAGATAGAGTAATTCATTACGGGTATTTAATAATTTTTAGTGGAGAAAGTTACAGATTAAAAAATGCTATATCAAGAAAAAATGGTGGTGCTCTTTAAAAATGCTACAGTGCTGCTAAAAAAAGTTGCAAAACACAGGTGGAATATGTGCTAATAATCTTCCAATGAATTGAGATATAGGAAGAGTTAGAAATATTTTCTTTGGAGAGTCAGGCTTTTGGTACTAAAATGTAACAAAAAAGTCCGTAATACCAGTAATCCTATATTCAGCTATTGCAGGACGTACAAGATATCGTCCAATGTATTTAGCAATTTCAAAAATATCATTAATTTTTTTATCAGATTTTACATAGAATCCAGCGTTATATTTACGATAGCATAAAGAAATTTTATTTTGTAAATTTATATTATTAGTAATTTTAGCAAAATTTGCGATAATGTCTAATGAATATTTTTGCCAAGATTTTCTAAGTGCAGGGTATGGAATAGATTTAAGTTCTTTCCATTGATTATTTTTTTTATCCACCAGAAGTAAAAATACAATGAATATGAGGATTCCAATCAAGATTTCTTGAAAATGTATGGATATTAATAATGGCTCCAAAAGAATGGATACCAGATATTTTAAATATATACTTAAGAGACTGATAGGTAGCTTTAGCAAGAAAAACGATGAGAAAAGAAGAAATCTCTGCAAAATCCAGTAGATAAGGAAAAAACAGCATGGATATGCTGTACATCAAGCAAGTCACCATTAAGTTTAAGCGCCCAATTTTCAGCATAGATTTTACCACAAGAGGAGCAAAATTTAGATTTACAAGAAAAAGCAATAATATGTATATCCTCGCGAAATATCACCGCAATCTAAAAATTTAGAAACGTTATTCCAAATAGAAGAGTGGAGAATTTTAGGAAATTGATGTTTAATGTTATTCCAAGTTTGATGGAAATGATTTTCAAATAAATATTTTAAGGTTTAGTATTTTTATTCATGATGATATTATACAATGTTATGAGGGAAAAAGAAAGCAGCTCACGTTATTTTGTGAGCTGCTCAGACTGTAGACAAATGGCTATCAATATTAGGAGTATAAATAATTTTGTGTAAATAATAATTGCAAACCTTCTAGATTAATGATGTAATATCATTAAAATCTAAGAGGTTTTTTTATGGCAAGAAAAAGAATTGCTTCTGAATCTAGAAGAAAAGTTATTCAAGATTTTCTCGCATCAACCTAAAATTGCCAAAGAATTGCAAGAAATTCTCAAGGATTTAATGGCTGATACTGTTCAATCTATGCTTGAATCTGAAATCGAGGACGAATTAGGATACTCAAAATATGATTACCAGAATAAAGAGACTATAAACTCTAGAAATGGTTATTATCCTAAAACTATTACTGCTGTGAACGTCAATCATATTTGTAAAAAAATGTGATAAGAGTTTACAAATTTTCGTGAGAGGTATTTGCAAGTTTTTACTTGAAGATAGTCTCTCTATTGAGGCTTCTTCAAATTTTGTGTAAACTCTAAAAAATTTAGAGTAATATTTTATATTTTTTAGGGATGATTTTTTTAGGTCATCCCTTTTTAAATATCCATTTTTATATATTTTAGAGAAATCTTAATAAAGTGGAAGAATAATCCACTTTATTAATTTTATACTTTCATACGCTTAAATTTAAATTCTTCCTTCAAAATATATTTGAAGCTGCGATATAATTTGACCCCAATCTCTTTGACGACTTGTCCATTTCTTTGTAATGTCTTGTGTTGCTAAGTAAAGCATTTTTAACAAGCTATCATCTGTAGGGAAAACTGATTTATTTTTCGTCACTTTTCTCAATTGTCTATTATATCCTTCAATTGTATTCGTTGTATAAATTAAAGTTCTTACTTCTTGAGGATATTTAAAATATGTTGATAATCTAGGCCAGTTGTTTTTCCAAGATATTGCAATCTTAGGATATTTTTTACCCCATTTTTTGTCGAATAACTCTAAGTTTAGTAGCGCACTCTCTTCTGTAGTTGCTTTATATACTAGCTTTAAATCAGCGATTAAAACTTTTATATCTTTATACGATACAAATTGAGTAGAGCTCCTTATTTGATGAATTATACACTGTTTGATTTGAGTTTGAGGATAGACAGCGTCTATAGCATTAGAAAATTCTGTAAGTCCATCAACACAAGCGATTAATATATCTTCAACTCCTCTAGATTTAAGTTCATTCAGTTTACTAAGCCAAAACTTTGCAGATTCATTTTCTCCAACCCACATTCCAATAACATCTTTCTCTCCAGAAGAACTAATCCCAATAGTAATGTATACAGCTTTTTTTACAATTTGTCCTTCACTTCTTACGTGATAATGAATAGCATCCATAAAAATAATAGGATAAATAGCTTCTAAAGGTCGAGTTTGCCATTCTTTAACAAGAGGAAGAATCTTATCAGTAATTCTAGTAATAGAGCTATCAGAAACCTGATAACCGTAAATTTCTTCAATATGAGATTCAATATCACTAGTAGTCATACCTTTAGCATACATAGAAATTATTTTAGCTTCTAAGTCTTGCCCAATTGTATTTTGATGTTTTTTGATAACTTGAGGTTCATATTCGCCATTTCTATCACGGGGAACATTAACTTCAATTTTACCAGCGCTACTTTTAAGTTTCTTCGAACTGTAGACGTTTCTTGAGTTATTAGAATCTTTATTACGATAGTCATATTTAGTATACCCTAATTCCTCTTCTAGTTCACCTTGGTAAAACTCTTCTATCATAACTTTCATCATATCTTTAAAAAAAGTATTAAGATCATCAGGACTAGAAATAGGATTTTGTTTCAAAAATTCTCTCACTTTAATTCTTTTTTGCTTTTCTTCTTCAGACATATTTCTTCTCATAAAAAAACCTCCAAGTTAGATAGTTTAATATTATCCCAACTTGAATGTTTACACAAATATTTAATTAGACCCTCTCTATTTTCTAGCCGATAGCTGTTACCTTTTACCTTTTAGATTGAATACCTGGCATCTGTAAACCAATCAATCTAATATTGAGTGGCTAGAGCTTCATCTTGAAGAAGCTCTAGCCATTGACCAAAATCTTTATTTGATGTTATACAAATTGATGTTTTTTCATGAAGTCCACTTACGATTTCAAAGAATAGATTAGCATCTTCTTTGGTTAGTGGAATATACCCAACTTCATCTATCATTAGTAAATCACATTTACTTAAGCGATTTATTACCTTTTTTGATTTTCTGCAACTGTCCTTATTCTTTAAAAAATATATTAATTCACTCATAGTAAGAAAAAGAACGTGATATCCTAATTCTGCAGCGCGGTAGCCTAACCCTATCATCAAATGAGACTTTCCTACCCGATCCCAAGAAAATTAAGTTGTACATATTATCAATCTATTTCATTTCTTTTAAAATATTTATTTTAGTTTTATCAATAGATTTTTGAAAAGCTGTATCAAAAGTTTCTATCTCTTTTGGATAGGGAAACCTTACTCTTTTAATTCGATTTCTTAAAGCATCTTTTTCTTTTCGCTCAACTTCAGCTTTCAGTATCTTAAAAAGAAATTCTTTGTATATTTCGCTTCCTTGTTTGACTTCTTCAATAAATTTCATAATGCTAGTTTTTAAAGTAGAAAGTTTTAGTTGGTTTGCCATATCTCTTAAAATGTCTAAATCATTCATAGTCCTTCCTCCTGAATATTTTGGTATTCTAAAATGCTGCGTGTACTTACATCACAAATTTTAGGAATCAAATCAATTGGTGAAAATTCTTCTTTTTTTATGGGTAAAGAATATTGTTTAACTTTTAAAGTTAAAGTTGCTAATGATATATCTCCTTTTAAAAAAGAATATTCAACTCCTTCAAGTAAAGAGTTTAAAGAAAATTCATTCCCTAAAAGTTGTAACTTAACTAAATTTCTTCTAATATTTTTAGGATCAGAAACTATTAACTTTTCAATATATTCTATTAATTTCCTCTTTAGATTTAAATTGTCTAAATATTTCAGCTTTAAGTTCTGAAATTCCTTTATCTATTTGTTTGTGGTATGGTTCTTTTTGAATTAATTTACCTTTTCCAGTAGTTATTTTGTATGAAACTATTAAGTTTAAAGCTAATGTTTTAATTTCGAGTAGATCTCCAACAATATTTAAAACTACATCTTTATGAGCGCTGTATGTTCCTTTAGGTAGGGAATATCTATTGCCTTCATAAGAAATCGTATTGTCTTTTTTTTACTCTATGTTCTTTAGATAAGTACTTATCAGAAAGGTATTGTCTTTCCAGGGAAAATACTTCTGATGGAGAATTTGTTGTCGATATTCCCAGAGATAGAGAAGGTATTTTTGAACCTAAAGTTGTTAAAAAGTATGAAAATGATATTTCTTTTATTGAAGATAAAATACTTTCAATGTATGCTAAGGGAATGATTACGCGTGATATTCAAGATCATATTAAAGATATATATGGATTTAACGCGTCTCCTAGCTTAGTATCAAAGATTACTGATAAAGTGCTTCCAATTGCTAAATAATGGCAAGGAAGACCACTACAAAGGCTTTATGCGCTTGTCTATATGGATGTAATCCATTTTAATGTTAAACAAGATAATCAAGTTGTTAAAAAAGCAGTTTATGTTGCTATTGGAGTAAAAACTGATGGAACAAAAGAAATTCTGGGACTTTGGATCGGGGCTAATGAAAGCTCCAAATATTGGTTAAGTGTTTTAACTGAAATCAGAAATAGAGGAGTTGAAGACATTTTAATTATTTCTATTGATAATTTAAAAGGTTTTTTTGAAGCTATACAAGCAGTATATCCATATACAGAGATACAAAAATGTATAGTCCATCAAATTAGAAATTCAACAAGATTTGTAAGTTACAAAGATTTAAAATCTTTTACATCAGACTTAAAAGAAGTTTACAAAGCAACTACAGAAGAAATAGCGCTTGGTAACCTAGATAAATTTGAAGAAAAATGGGGTAAAAAATATCCTGGAGCAATAGGATCTTGGCGAGCTAATTGGCATGAACTATCGAGTTTTTTTAAATATCCACCAGAGCTTAGAAAGTTGATATATACAACAAATTCTATTGAAAATTTTAATAGGCAGCTAAGAAAAGTAACAAAATCAAAATCAATATTTCCAACAGATGATGCATTATTTAAAATGCTGTATTTAGCAACAATAGATAAAAATGGGAAAAAGGTCGACATGTACAGGCTTGGACACAAGTAGCTTCTCAATTACAGCAATTTTTTTCTGAGCGAATCTTACCATCAGATTTACAATATTAGGAAATTTATTAAAAAAATAGAAAAGGCGTCAAAGGAAAAATCTTGACGCTGAGTTAAATTCGTATTATTCTAAAGAAAGTATTAGAATTAAAATTAAAAAATATTAAATCTATTAATCTAGAAAAATTACTGAGGTTTACACAAAGATTTAAACACTCTCCAAATATTTATTATTTGATAGCCATTTTTTTATTTTTGTGAATTTGTAGTTACTTTTAAAAAAATTAGCATTGAAGAAGTCTTTTCTAAACTTCCATATTACTAATTTTTTTTAAATTCATACACACAAATTTGAGAGTGAGCTCCATTTTTACTTTCGCTAACCCTCTGTATTGTGTATATCTCATTCCATGTAGTTCTTTCGCGTCAGCGAAAACTCTTTCAATGGTTTGACTCCTAAGAGGATAAATCTCTTTAATATAGCTTCTACTTTCTCCAAGTACTCTTCCCATATGTGTCTAGCAACCATTTTAGTCTTATTTTTACTCTCTGTATATTTTTTTTAAAACTGACATTTTTTACAAATCTTTTGATTACTTTTATATTCCTTATATCCCTCTCTATTAGTAGTGCTATATTTTAATATCTCATTATTAGGACATATATAACAATCATAATACTCATCATAAACATATTTATATTTTTTAAAAAATCCTTCTTTTATCATAGATTTCTTATATGGAAAAATTGAAGTTCTATTGTCGTCTATTATTAGCTTTGCTATAGCAGGAGTTCTATATCTTGAATCAGCAACTATATTTTTAATATTAGGTTAAGAAAGTGTTATTTGTTGATAAAGTTCTGCAAAAGATGAAGAATCATGACAGTTTCCAGGAGTTAAGACAAATCCTAAAACAAAGTTATTTCTATCACAGGCTGTATTCGCGCTATATGCAAACACTTTTTTGTGTTCGCCTTTATGAAATACCCCGCATTCAGGATCAGTCTTGTTTATCTTAATTCTTTTTATATCAGTTTTTTTATCAAAATTTAAAGTTTTTTTTATTAATTTCTCTATCTTTAGAAATTTCTTCCTGAAGAGAGGATTCATAAAATTTAGCGCTGACTTCAACAAATTTACTAATACTTTTTTATTATTGGCGTTTGCTTTTATATGAGTTCCATCAACAAATATGTTTTCTTTATCAAGAAAATTACATTTAGCAACTTCAGCAAGAATTTGTTTAAAAATTTCGTCAAAAATATCAGTTCCTTAGTTTTTACCAAAAGTTGAAAAATGAGGAATTTGTTCATCAAATCCATAACCAAGATACCATCTGTATGCAATATTAACTTGTATCTCTTTAATAGTTTGTCTCATAGAACGAATTCCAAAGATATATTGAATCATAATTATTTTAAAAGAACCATAGGATCGATACTTTCAGTACCATAAGGACTGTACAAATGTTTAACTTTATCATAAATGAATGATAAGTCAATAACTTTGTCAATTTTTCTAATAATGTGATTTTCAGGAACAAGATTATCCAAATTAATAGTTTTAAGCGCATTTCTTTTATCAGTGTTTTTAATTCCCATCATAAATTAAATCGCCTCCTTATTGAAAAATATTATATCAAAAAATCCGAAAAAAAAAGCTGTAGATAGTTGCTTGTCTACAGCTTGAAATAAATATATATTTATTTACTTACTTTATTTTAATAGTAAAAGGAACTTTATTGACATTAAAGTGTTTTCTAAGAATATTATTCTCGTCAAAATACGCAGGTTTTATATGCGGATTTTCTTTTAAAAATTTTAACACTTTTTCTTTTGAATCAATTCCATAATTTCCAAAAATATACACATAATTTTTATCGGTTGAATTAATTTTTTCTAGGGTCAATTCTTTTCTGCAAACTGGACACCATGAAGCAACAAATTTAAAAAAAGCAGTGTCACTTTTACTCAGTGGCTCTTCAATAAATAAAGTATTTGATGTTAAGGGTTCAAGCTTTGAAAAATCAATATTAGAAGCAAAAGATGCTAAAGATATACAGAAGTAAATAACTGTAAAAATATTTTTTAAAATAAAAATCACCTCCAAAATAAATTAATAATATACAGGGTTTTGGTCTAGATTCTACACAAAAAAAAGAACATAAAAAATCCTAAATAGGAAAATTTTTTTCTGGAAAAAAAATATAATGACCTAGAAATTACAAAGGAGAAAGATTGAGAGGAGAATAATTATGTTAAAAAAAATGAGTTATTTAGTTTTAGGAAGTTTACTTTCTGTGACATCAGTGTTCGCTATGGAGAATGAAAAAAATGAACAAAAAGTAAATTTAAATTATGAGCTTAAAGTTGGAATTACACCGTTTAAAAGATATGGTTCAGAAACGTACTCTGAAAGATTTAACAAGGGATTGGATTTTGGAATGGAAGTTTATAAACCAGGTGAAAAATATAGTCTTGGTTTTGGTGGAGAAGTAAAAAGAGAAGTTGATAATGAGTACGTTGTAGGTCCTACGGATAGATTATATACGTATTATTTTTTAGGTAAAAGAAGAATGGGGAACTATTATTCAATAGTGGGAAGATTAGGAAGAACAAGCCAAGCAGAGTTTGATTCTGATTTTTATGGAGCTTTAGGTATTGAAAAAAGTATAGGAAGAGTAAATATTCAATTACTGGGTGAAAGTACAAAATTAAAAAATAAATTTAATGATAAAAGATTCAGCACAGTTGCTTTAAAAGTTGGATATGTTTTTGGGGATTTATATGAACCGAATATAAAAGTAGAGGAACCGCAAGAGGTTCAAGAGAGAGTAACAGTTGAGCCAGTAATAAAACCACTTGTAATTCAAGGTGATGAATTAACAGGAGGATACGAGGCTTATGTTACAGAGGTTCCAGAAGGACAAAAAGAGAATATTAAAGCTATGGTTAATGAGATAAATGAATATGATAAGCCAGGAATACTTGAGTTAAAAGCATACTCTGACAATACTGGAACAAAAGAAGTGAATGTAAAGCTAGCGAATGAGAGAATGAATAACTTAGAAAAAGAATTTAAAGAAAATAATATGACTGAAAAAGTAAAAGTTGAGAAAGTAAATCCTGAAACTACAGTAAAAGAAAATTATAAATTAGATAACGGTACATTTGAAAATAGAAAAGCAAATAGAAGAATAGAGGTGACGTTTATTGAAGAGAAATAGATTTATAAAAATTATTTTGGGTATGATGCTTTTATTAGTTACAAAAGCATTTTCAATAGAGATAACACCATCTACCTTTGTTTATAAATTGGATGGATTGGGATTAACTCAAGATGTAGTTTTTTATAATAGAAAGGATAGACCAGAAAGAGTTAGAGTGTCATTTAAACCCTATAGAGAAGATAAGGATGAGAAATATCTTGGAAAGTGGGGAACAATTTTTCCTAAAATTGTAACGATAGGACCAGATCAGCAAAAAACAGTTAAGTTTTCTATTGAACCAGCATCGGGATTGCCAAATGGTGAATATCGTGCCTTATTATTCATGGAAGAGTTGGAACAAAAATCTTTAAACAATGTAGAAGGTAAAGTGGTATTAAAAAATGGAAGTACAACACAGATTAATATGTTGATAAATTTAGGAGTTGTCGTATATGGATACGTTGGAGATCCAGAAAGTTTAAAAGTTTCTGGAAAAGTGACTAATCTAAAAAATTCATCTGGTGTAGTTTCTTTTGATTTAGAAAATGATGGAGAGATAACAAAGCCATATAAGCTAATTTTTGAGGGAACAGATAAGAAAACTGGAGAGTTTAAAGCTGAAACTAAAGATATTGTAGTTGTTCAAGGTTACAAGGAAAAGATTTCAGAGAAATATCCAAAGGATTTAAATGTTAATAAAATTTATTTGAAAGATAGTAAAGACAGAAAAATTCAGGATATTAAATAAATGTTATTAAAACCTTTGGGTTTTATAAAATAAATATATTAAATAAAAAATGGAGGGATATTTTATGAAAAAATTATTAATGGTTGCAATATTGGCAACTTTAGCGACGACAGCAATGGCGGTACCACCTGATTTAAAACCACCGGTTACAACAGGAGGAAATGGAAACAGTAGTACTACAGAAGTTAGAATAACAGCGAATGTAGTGCAAGGAATCGCAGTAAATGAAGCTTCACCTATTGATTTTGGAAATTTAGCGAGAGGAATGTATACAGGCTTAGTAAGTGCAATGACACCAGGGAAAATTCATATTAAAGGGAGCGCAAGTGACAATGTTAATGTAAAATTAGATAAAATACAAACAGATTTAATATGGACAGGTGCAAATGGTGCTAATCCAAGTGCTGGTGTTGATATGGGAACGAGAACAGTTATAGATAAGGTAGATATTTCAGGATTGACAACAGCGAACACTTCCATTTCTTTAGGAACGTCAGGAGAAGCAACAAGAATATTGAGTGCTTCATTTACAGCTGAAAATACAGCAGGTAAAAATTTAGGGACAGATCAAAAACTTGGATCATATGTGGGAACTGTAGTTGTAACTGCGGAAAAACAATAACTATACATTTAGAAGTAATCGAATATCTATATTGATATTCGATTGCTTCTAAAAAAATGTTGATAAAGGAGTTTAAAGAATGAAGAAAAGTAGGAATATGATTTTATTATTCAGTATATTTCTAAAGTTTTTAAATACAGAGGCATCTATTTTAAAAAATTCAAATGTTCCAACAACAACGAAAGAAATAGAATTTGAATTGGAAGTAACTGACAGTTTAAAAGTGGATCCAGTATATTTAGATTTTGGAAATATACTGAGAAATAGTAAAGACAAACGAACTAGCGTGGCATACTTTAATTTGGCAACTACTTACACTCATGATATGTTAGTGAGCACTTCTTATCAAGAAGGAAATATTGAAGGTGAATACACCAAAATAGAAGTGCCTAAAAAAGGAGATGTAAACAATTTAAACGTTTTAGATGTGTATTTATATAATTTAAATTCACAAAAATTAAGTGCAGGATTGCATAAAATTCCTATAATTGGAGAGATTAGAGAAGTAGGTAATATTTCGTTAGGAAAATATGAAAAAACTATAAAAATGGATGTTATGATTCAACCAATATCACCAATAAAATCACTGTAATAGTTTAAATAAGGAGTAAAAATGAGAAAGAAAATATTTTTGATTTGTTTATTATATTTGTCTCAGGCAATTTATTCAGTGACAAATATAAATTTTACAAAGCAATTAGTTGTAATATATAAAGTTTTGAATCCTTTAAGTGTAGTTGTAGATAAACCAGAAAAGATGATAGTAAAAAGTAGTAAAGAATCTTTTAAATATAGCGATGTTGTTCAATCAAGGTCTCCTTTAAATGTGAAAATAGAAGCTCCATATAATGTTAGAGATGAAATTTTAGATAAAATATATGGAACAGCTACTTTGACTTTAGAAAATCAAGGTAATTTTGAGTTGAAAAAAATAGATGATAATTCAGAAATTATTAAAGGAAGAGGCTTTTTTCCAAGTGAAGGAGAAAAAAAATATCAAATGATACTACCGTTAAATGATGGAAGTGCTGTAAATAAATATCAAGCTTCTACAACAATAGATGCGGTTTTTAATGAAGAGAAAACTGAAATGTTAATGGGAAATTATAAAGGAGTGTTGATTTTAGATGTTACGTATGGAGGCTAAAAGTAAGATTATATTTATTTGGATGATATTAACGACTTGTTTATTTGCAGGAAATCAAAATGTAGATATAAGTTTAAATTTGACTTACCCAGGAGCAAGTCAGCAGATAATAAATGATAAGTTAGTTATTGATTTGGGATTTTTAAATGAGGGAGGAAATTATACAGGAAATAATCAAATAAAAATAGGAACAGTAAGAGTTAATATAAATCAAACAATGACACCTAATGATAGTGATCCGTGTATATTAGAAGATATTGAATATAATAGTGTGAATATAAACAAACTTAAAGTTTATAATGAGAAAATATCTTCAAAAGATAAAATTTATATAGGTGGACAAAATGGAATAATATTAACAGTAAGAAATATAAATGGAATAATAACAGAGGGAAATATTTCACCACAAGAAAATGAATATTTTTTTGTAGCTCCTGAATGTACAGACTCTGGAATGGATGGAGTAGCACTTAAAAGATTACAGTATGAATTTGATTTATATGCAGATATAAATGGAGTTGTTTCATTAGGAACTGTAGTAGGAGCATTTGCAGAAAATGACAAGGGAATAGCTATTTCAATAAAAGACTTAATAAGCAATCAAATTAACAATTCAATCATAACCAGAGGTAAAAGGAGAAAGTAGATGAAAGAAAGATTGAAGTATATTCTACTAGCTACTTTATTCACTAAGTTACTGTATTCTCAAGATTTTGAAGTAGGTCTCTATTCATTTAACTTTAATAAGAAGATAAAAACACCTGGTACTAAAGTATACATAATGGAAAATGAAAAGGTATATGTAGAGTTACAAGATCTTTTAAGGACAATTGGAATTACAAATAATAAATGGATAGATGAGAAATTTACAATAGATACAGAGAATATCTATAATCAAGAAAAAGTTATTAATTTGGAAAAAAAATCTATAATTTCAAATAATAAGAAAGTATCTTTCAAAGACGAGGTCATAGAAAAAGATGAAAAGATATACGTAGATATAGATTTTCTTCCGAATCTATTAGGAATAAAGGAGTTAGAAAAGGATGATGATAAATTAACAGTTGATATAAGTACATCTTTTAGACTTCCGATAGAATTAAGTAACATAAGAAAATATAGACAAGAAGAGTTTAAAAAGAATGAAAAGGAAGAGAAAGAAAAGGTATATTCAACAAAAAAACTTTTTGAACCTGGAAACTTAAGAACAATTTATAACTATAGAAAAAATTTCCAAGCTTCAAATTATGAAACTAAAACAGTAGATGTTGAATACTTAGGACCATTATTATATGGAGATTTTGAAACGTATTATGGTATATATCCAGAGGTTGAAAACTATCAAACGAGATTAACTTATAGAAATGTTTATAATGACCATGCATTGATATTTGGAGATACATCAGTTAATTTACCTAGAGTTTTAAGTGGAACTGTAGGTGGATTGAGAGGTATTAGTTTTAAAAAAGATAAAAAATTGATAGGAGAGTATAGTAACAATAAAGTAACGATAACGGGATCTGCACCATTAGGAAAGTTTGTAGAGCTATACCAAAATGGAAAATTAATATCTTATGAAGATATAAAAGCGGGACAATATAGTTTTAAAGATATACCATTAACTTTTGCATCAGATTCATTTTATGTAATTATTTATAACTTAGACGGAAGTGTTTCAAAAGAAAATTTAAATAGATATTATGGTGAAAGTCCAGAAAAACCAGGAGAGTTTGGATTTAATATCCAAGCAGGTAAGTCAAATTATGATAAATATGATCAATTTATAGGAGAAGTAAACTATGGATTAAATGAGAATCTGACATTAAAAACAGGATTTTATGATTTAAAATACAATGCTTTCTATAGTAAATATAATCCACAAGAAAATAAAACAACTAAATTAGGATTATTGTATGTTAGTGATTATAGTAAAAATCCATATAACTTAGAATTAAATGTATTTAATAGTAATAATAACAATACTGATTATACATATAGATATAATCAGATTTTTAAAGACTATAGAGTGGGATTGGAAGGAGGAGATTATTCTAATAATACTCAGAAGCGTATAAATAAGAAGTACGAAGTAGGTTTAGATTTAAGTAAAGATAGATTCATTAAGGACAATATAAATTTGGGATTAAAATATTATTCAACAGAATATTCATATGGTCAAGAAGTTAGTGAAGTAGGAGCAGTTTTAAGAGTAGGATTTCAGAATTTTACCCCTGAGTATGGATATTATAAAGACTTGATAAATGGAGCTACATACCATGATTTTAATGTAAGAAGTTATTACTTTAGAAATTATTCAATATATGCTGGTGTAACTCATAGAACATTAAATGATTTTGATGAAACTAGATATAAAATTGAGCTTATGAGTAGAAATAATAGGGATAATGGAATACGCTACAGAACTTACTATGAGAAGAGTAATAGATATGGGGATATATTTGGTATTTCATTTGAAATTGATTACGATAGCTGGTTCTCAGGACATGCTAACTATACAAAGAGTAATGGAGTTAGTCATATTGACTCAGGATTTACACTGGATAAAGTAATTAATTTATCTGACTTAAATACAAAAGTTACAAGTGTAGAGAATACAAGTGTAAAAGGTATTGTTTATGTAGATACAAATAATAACGGTATCTATGATAAAGGAGTAGACAAACCTCTTCCAAGAACTGAAGTTAAAGTTTATGGAAGAAGTTCTGTAACTGATGAAAATGGAAAATACTCAATAGGAAACTTATCACCAAATTCAGAACATGAACTAAAAATATATCCGCAGAATCCTTTATATAAAGGGAAAGTAGGCGCCTATAAATTAATACCAAACCCAGCGTCTCCAATAGACTTAGATATTCCTGTTTATACGAGAAAAATAGTTTCAGGAATGATAAATTTCTCAAGTCAAAAATTAATGGATAAATATTTAAAGACATTATATATGAATATAACTGATGAAAAAACAGGGAAAAAGTTAGAGGTAAGTATACCTGAAAACGATGGATTCTATGTTATTGAGAATCTAATAGCAGGAGAATACATTATAACTTTAGAATCTGTTGAAAAACCAGGAGAGATTTTATTGAAAAAGGAGCTAAAAATTACTCCAGAACTTAAAGAGATAAATATGGACTTAAATGTAGAAGGGGATGAGAATGAAAAGGATGAGAGATTGGCGTTTAACGCTATTGTTATTAGTAGGAATTAGTGGAGTTGTTCAAGCTAGAGATAATAATAGAGATCCATTTAAAGATATAGAGATGACTCAAAGATTATTAGAGATGAGAAAACAACAAGAATATATAGATGAACAATTAAAATATCCACTTAGAAATGAAATGAAGCAAAAGGATGAAGAAAAATTTCAAATAGAAGATGGAGAAAAATATCTTTTTAAAACAATAAAAGTTGAAGGAAGCAAGCTATATAAAAAAGAGATTGATAAGATTTTAGCAAAATATATCAATACTGAAATGGGAAAAGCTGAAATATATGAGCTTCTAACAAAACTTTCAAATGTATATTTAAATAAAGGATATATGACAACCTTAGTAACTATAAAATCTGGAAATGTAAAAAAAGGAGAGTTAATTTACGAAGTTAAAGAGGGAAAGTTAAGAAGTATTAAATATATGGACAGACCTACTTCATATCTGGGAAAGGCAAGAATTGATTTAGCCTTTCCCATGAAAAAAGGTGATTTATTAAATACTCAAGATATGGATCAAGGTTTAGAAAATTTGAATGTGGGAGGAAATAATAATGTTACAGAGGTTACTCCTACAGAATTATATGGATATTCAGATATTCTAATAGAAGAAAGTTACAGACCTACAGGTTTCGGTTTTGGAATAGATAATAGTGGATATAAAGATAAGGGTAGAGAAAAATTAAATATAAATTTTTTACAAGATAATTTATTAGGAATAAATGATAGATTGAGTTTAAATTATATAGAGAGATTAACTAAAAGCAGAACTTTAGACAAAGAAGCTAACTACGATATCGGATATTCTATTCCTGTTGGTTACTGGAACTTTAGTTATAACTATAATTTAGGAGACAACTATAATACTGTAATAAGTGACTTAGGGAAATATAAGACAGAAAGTAGAAGTGAAAAACATAAGTTTAAAGCAAGTAGAGTACTTTCAAGAGGTCAATATGATAAGACAACAGCTCATACAGGAATTGTTTTTAAAGACAATTATAACACTATGAATGGACTTGTTTTAGATGTAAGTACTAAAAAATATACTAATTTAACATTTGCAATAGATCATACTAATAGGCTATTTGGAGGAACATTCTTTGGAATGATTGAGTATGAAAGAGGAGTTCCATGGTTTGGAGCAGAGGGAGATCCACCTGTTTTAAAATCAGGAGATTATAAAGTTGAATATGATAAAGTTAATTTTAATTTAGATTGGATGAGATCGTTGTCTTTAGCTGATCATGGATTTCAATATAGGATGAAAATAGGAGGAGCTTATTCAGATGATAGATTGCTATCTGCGAATCAGTTCAATATGGGAGATGAGTTTACAGTAAGAGGATTTAAAGAGAGTTCAGTTGCTGGTAATAAAGGAGTCTACATAAATAATACTGTTACGTATATGGGATATCAAGGAATGAATAGAATCTTAGCTATGTTCAAGCCATTTATAGGATTTGACATGGGAGTATCTAGAGATAAGGATTTACCAACTTCAGACAGACTTGTAGGAATGGCGTTAGGATTGAAGTTTAACGCTGGTGCTTTGAGTGGTGGTTTAACATATGGAATACCTTTAAGAAGAGCAAGTAAAATGCCTAGAGAAGGAAATCCAATTTATTTTAATCTTAATTATAACTTATAAATATGAAAGGGGAGAGTTTTATGAATTATTTTAAGTTAAACGAAAAATTATTGAAACATAATTTGAAAAATAAGCGGAGTATAACTTTGAGTTTGATAGTTTCATTTTTAATCACAGGTCATGTTGGAGGATTTTTTGAAACAGAACTTTTTGCAAGAGATTTAAGAGTAAGACAAAAGCAAAATAATGAGATAAATCCTGATACAGGTGGTCCAGGAATGACAACGAGTGCCAATGGAATGGATGTAGTAAATATAGTTAATCCAAATGCTGGAGGAATATCTCATAATAAATTTATAGATTTCAGTGTTGGAAGTGGAAACGGAGTTATTTTTAACAATAATTCAACAAAAGATCCATATGTATCAAAGACTGGAGGAATTGTATCACATAATCCTAACTTACAAAAATCAGCTTCGGCCATATTGAGTGAAGTGACAGGTAATAAAGCTTCAGCAATCAATGGAACAATTGAGATAGCTGGACAGAAAGCTGACTTCATTTTGGCCAATGAAAATGGGATAACTGTAAATGGTGGAGGATTTATCAATACAAGTGGAATTACATTAAGTACCGGTAAGCCTGTAGTTAATGGATCAAATATAGAGCTTAATGTACAAAAAGGTAACGTAGTTATTGAAGCTGGAGGAGTAGGTACAGCTGGTGATTACTTTAATATTATTTCAAAAACTATAGAATTAAAAGGTCAAGTGGCTCCTTTTGATGGTGAAAAAGATGCAGATTTAACGTTATTAGCAGGACAAAATAAAGTAACGTTGGAAAATGGAAAAAGAATATCTAACTATGAAGTGACAGATCATCAAAAAGACGCAAATATAAAATATGGTATCTATGCAGATAAACTAGGTTCAATGTATGGAAAAAATATAAAATTGATAAGTACAACAGAGGGACTTGGAGTTAGACATGAAGGACTAATAAAAAGTAGTGAAGATATAGAGATTTTAAGTAATGGAGATATTGAGCTAGGTGGATTAAGATCTGAAAAGGATATCAAAATTAAGGGTAAAGGAGATTTGAAAACAATTTCAGGAAGTTTTAAAAACTCAGGTATAGAGTATAACTATAGTATCTATGCTGATAACGGTGTGGAGATAGCTGTAACTGGTGATATTGAAATTGAAACAGTTGTTCAAGCAGAGAAAACTGATTTAAAAATAACTGGAAAAAATCTTAAATTAAAAGCTGGAGCAACAGCCAAACTATTATCACAAAAGGGAATAATAATAAAAGTTAGTGGAGTGACAACTGTAGAAAAATTATTAGTACCTGTGAGAAAAGGTGGAAATGATAGTGATGCACCATTAGTTGTTTTAAAAGATGATAACGGAAATATTATAGTTAAAGATCCTAATACAGGAAGAGTTTTAAGTTCAAATGAGATTGAATGGGTTTCTTCAGGAATATATGGGAATAGGATAGATTTAGAGACTGGCAACTTAAATAATGAGGGAATAATTTCAACGGGAACTAATTCAAGAGATAACTATATAAAAATAAAAGCGACAAATCAAATCAAGAATAACAAATTGATTTCGTCTTCAGGAGATTTAAATATTGACTCCAGAAAGCTTGTTAATAGTGAGAATGCTTCAATTAAAGGAGCAGCTGTAAAAATAAAAGCTTCAGATATTCAAAATGCTGGAGAGATGAGACAAAACGTAGGAAATAAAGGGGAAACGGTAGATAGATCAAATAAAATAGAGATTGATATTCAAAATGGAAAATTAACAAATACTGGAGTAATTTCAGGATACAATGTTGATATAAAAGGTACTGGATTTATTTTAAATGAGGTTAATGGAAAGATAGAAGCTTCAACTCAAGACTATCCAAAAGGTATGGGTACTATTACTATTACAGCAAGGAATTTAGATAATAAGGGTACAATACAATCTCATGGACAAGGAATTAGAAATAACATAACTATTAATACTGAAACATTAATAAATGCTTTTGGTGCCAAGATTATAGCTAAAAAAGGAAGTTTAACAATATCAACTACTATAGGAGATTTATTAAACTCAGGGGAACTTTTCGCAGATAAAGATGTTATATTAACATCAGCTAAAAATTTAAACAACTCTGGAAAAATTGGTGGTGAAAATATAACTATAACTGCAACTTCTGGAAAATTTGAGAACTATGGAAAGATTGCCGCAGTTAAAAAGTTAATGGTTCATGTTAATAATCTAATAAATGCAGGAACACCAGAAGAAATTTCAAAGTATTTAGCTGCATTTAATGCTTTTGTACAAGAAAATTATGATAATGTTGTAAAAATAATAGATGAATTGGAGAAAAAACTGGATTCAATAGTTGATACAACTCAAGCTGAGGCATTAGAATCAACATTAGAGTACTATAAAAATTTAGAGAGAGAATTAAGCACATTAAAATATGAAGTAGAAAGAGTAGGAGCTCTAGGAATTTTATCAGGAAATGAAGTAGAGTTAAAATCTAATACTGATATTTTAAATAATGGTATAGTAAAATCAGATACATCAGTAAAATTAGAAGCAACAAATAATTTAAATAACAATGGTGTAATAGAGGGATCAACAAATGTTACTTTAAAAGCTGGTGGAGATATAACTAATAGTCAAAGATTATATGCAGGAAAAAATCTAAATATTGAAGGAAAGTCATTTACATCTTCAGGATCAGAAGAGTTAGTAAAAAAATATGTAGATTTAATGACTAAATATGATGAGAAAAAATTAGAAGAAGCTGAAGCTAAAATTAAAGAGTTAGAAGCTAAATTAGAAAAAGCAACTGACAAGGAAGAAATTAAAAAATTGAAAGCTGAGTTATCAGAGGCTAGAAAAATCAAAAAAGAGCAAGCTGCATATAAGGCAGAGATTATTACTATTAAGGGGCTAGGAGTTATTGAATCAGAAAATTTAACTGTTCAAGTTACTGATAAAATAGAAAACAGTGGAATAGTTATAGCTAAAAAAGATTTAACATTAAAATCTACTAATGGGGATATAATAAATAACTCAAATATTTCAGCTGGTCAGAATGCAACGATTGAAGGAAATAGCTTTAAAAATAAAGCGTTGACTGCAGGTGGAGATTTAACAGCAAAAGTACATGGAATATTTAATAGTGAGTCTTTAACTGTCGGAAAGAATGCAACAATTGATGCAAATACAGTGAATATCAAAAAAGATTTATCCGTAGGAGAAAACACTCAAGTCAATTTAGGTGGTGCTAACGCATCATTGAAATTGGAAAGTGGAAGTAAAGGAAACTTAAAGAAGGACCTCACGGTAAAAGGTGGAGAATTTACAAATCAAGGTGAATTAGTAGTTGGAGGAAAAGCAACTATTGATACATCGTCAAATACTTCAACTCTGACGTCTTCAGATAAAAAATCATTCACTAATGAAGGGAAGTTTGATGTTACAGGAGATTTAGATATTAAATCTGAAGGATTTAAGAATATAGATGGCATAAATACTGGTGGAAATATAAGTATAGATGCAGGTTCAGGTAAGTTTGAAAACGCCAATAAACTTCAAGCAAAAGGAAACGGTAGTTTTACTTCACAAGGATTTGTAAATAATAATGAGATAGTATTAGGAGGAAAAGCTACTATAAATGCAGGAAGTGGAGATGTAGAAAATAAATCTTTTGAAGCAAAAGATGATATTACAATAACAACAACTGGTAATGTAAAGAATACACAGAAGTTAAATACATCTGGTAAATTGAATATAACAGGGAAGAACTTTGAGAATGCTTCAGGAGCTGAAGTTGTTAACAAGGGTACTGATATAACAGTAACAGAAGGTATTAAAAATGAAGGAAATATAGAAGTTACAGGAGATATTAGTTTAAAAGGAACAGGAGCTAACTCTAAATTAGATAACATAGGTAATATTAAAGCTACTGGCGATGCTAGTGTTAATATAAAAGGTGATTTAAACAATACTGGAACTTTAGCAACAGGAAAAAAGTTGGATATAAAAGCAAGTTCTCTTACAAATAAGAATACACTTCAAGCTGGTGAAGGATTGAAAGCTGAGTTAAGTAAAAATTTCAGCAATGACACAAATTCAAAGGTCCTGGGTGGAAGTATAGAGATATTGGCTAAAGAAGCAGACGATGGTAGTGGATTTGTTAATAAAGGAACAATCCAGAGTAATGATAAATTAACAGTTGACTTAGGTAATAAAAATATAGATATCAATTTTACGAATGGTAGTAAAATGAGTTCTCAGGGAACGATGACTATTAAAACAGGTGGAGCGATAACTAATGAGAGCAAACTTCAAAACTTTGGTAGTCTAGATTTTACTGCTGGAAAAGATATCACAAACAAAGGAATGATTGTAAGCAACGGTGATATAAAGCTTAAAGGCCAAAATATTTTGAATGAAACTGGAACGTCGATATGGGCGGCAAGAACTTTAGTAATAGAAGCTGTTGAGAAGATTTGGAATAAACTAAAGTCTACAATCGAATCTAAAGGAGATATGACATTAACAGCTGGACATCTATTGAATGAGGCTGGAAGCATAAAAACTAGTGGAAATTTAGTTATTAATGCTAATCAAGTTGAAAATAAATCAGCATATACAGGAAGTGGTTTTAAAGAGGTTGAAACTTGGGTCGGAAGTGCTTTTGCACAAGAATATAAAGGTGTAGCAGGATTGATACTAGAGCATCATGTAGATATAACAATGCCAATATATGAATCCGATTTAAGAGTAACAGATAAAGCTACAATTGCTTCAGGTGGAAACTTAACAATAAATGGAAAAAATGGTTCTCAGACAGATGTGATTAATTTATCAGGTAGTGTCACAGCCAAAGGAAATATAAATGTAGTAGGAAATTTAAAAAATGAAACAATGTCAGCTTCGATGACAATAGAAGAGTATCTAAAAAATATAAAAATTAAAGCTTGGTGGTGGCAAAAATTTGGAGCTAATTCACCAGGACAAAGTGGTGTAGAATACGAGATGAGCTTGTACGAAGCAATAACTAATAATAAATTTCATAAATATAGAGTACAAGCACTTGCTTTAGTCGCTGACAAACAACCTGAATTGAAAAAATTATTAAATACTGCCTTAGGACCAGATTGGAATACCAAATCAGATTTTAAAGATATGTATAAAAATAATGGTAAATACACTGCATTAGCAACTAATGGAACAGCTAGTATAAGAAGTGGAGGAAGCTTTACGCTTACAGGTGGAAAATTTGAAAATATATCTGGAGATAAAGTTGAAAATACTGCAGTAGATGTTTCAATTGGTGAGAATAATGTAACAGGAACACAAGCTAACTTAGGAGTGAGTGTAAAAGACCCTAACTCAATAACAGAAGTGGATGGAGTAAAGCAAGTTCATGATGTAGAGATTCAGACAGGAACAGTAACTATCAATGGTGTTACAATCACAGCTGGAAGTGGAGGAGGAGTAAGCTCTATCGCTGTAGCTGGAACAATTAACCCAATTGTATTTATCGATATTCCAGTTGGAGAGAACGGAATCTTTAAGCCAGCAGCTCCAAGACCAAACGGATCGGTTCCTTACCTATTTGAAACGAATATTGATTTTATTGATGTAAGTAAATATTATGGATCTGATTATTTCTTCAAACAATCAGGTTATGATCCTAACAAAACACCGACAGTAATAGGGGATGCTTACTATGAGCAACAACTAATTAACAATACAATTAGAGAGGGATTAGGATATTCTGGAGAGGTTTCAACAGACCATATCAAAGTTATGTTAGATAACGCTCTAAATGTAAAAGATAAGTTGGGACTTGAAGTTGGAAAACCTCTGACACCGGAGCAAATCAACAATCTAGATGAGGATATCGTTTGGTACGTTGAGATGGAAGTACAAGGTCAAATCGTTTTAGTTCCACAAGTATACTTTGGAAAAGAGACAAGACTGAAGATGGCTGCATCTGATACAGGAGCTGGAGTAGGATCATCAGTTCAAGCGGGTGGAGATATCAATATTGATGCAACAGAAGTAGTAAACTCAAATGGAAATATATCTTCTGGTGGAAATATAGATATTAAATCAGAAAAAGGTATTACAAATAACTCATCTGCAGGAATAAATGGTGGAATTTCAGCTAAAGGTGACGTAAAACTTGATGCTAAGGAAAACATCGACATGATTGGTGGAAACATCAAGAGTGAAAATGGTGGAGTAGATGTAAAAGCAGGAGGAGACATCAACATTGAGTCAACATTAGGATATGACGAAAATGGAAATCAAACTGTTTCTAATCAGGCTGGAATCTCAGCTAAAGGAGATGTAAGTGTTAAAGCGTCAGGAGATACAACTATCAAAGGTGGAGTAGTTGAAAGTACTGATGGAAATGTAGCATTGGGTGGAAAGAATGTAACTATTGAAGACCAGAACATCATAACTTCAGGAACAGAGACAACAACTGATGGAATCACAACAACGACAAAATCATTCTCTAAATCTACTTCATCAGGATCAGGAATAGGTGGAAAGAATGTAACTATTGAAGCAGAAAACGATGTTACTATAAAAGGTAGTGGAGTGGCTGCAAAAGAGGAAGTTTCAATTAAAGCAGGAGATAAGGTCAATATAGTTGATGGACAGGATTACTACCATGAGACAACAAAATCTCAAATCTCAGGAACAGTTAATGGATTGATAACAACTGGAAGTGCAACATCTGAGACAACTGCAAGTAAATCAAAAGGAAGTACTGTTGGAGGACTTGGAGGTCTTAAGATAGAATCAGGTGGAGACACTACAATAAAAGGTAGCGACTTGATTGCAGGAGATAATGGAATTGACATTAAGAGTGGTGGAAAAGTAGATATTCTTGATGGTCAAGATACATTGAAATCAACATCTAATTCAGCTACATATAATGGACTAGGATTCACAGGAACTAGCGAGAAAACAAGCTCAACAACATCTAAAGGAAGTGGATTGACTACAACTGGAGGCATCAACATAGAGAGTAAAGATGGTGTAAAATCTGTAGGAACAGAGTTTACTGCAGGTGGAGATATGAATATAAAAACAGATGGAGATGTAAGTTTTGAAGCTGGTAAGAACACTTATGAATCCGAAAAGAGCTCAATTAGTGTTGGAGTGACAAACGCCGGAGCATCAGCTGGAGCTGGAGGAAGTAGTGCTTCTGCAGGATGGAACCCACTGGATGGAGGATCAACTGAAGTTATAAACGGAGATCCGGTTCAAGTTGGAAAAGATAGTATGATCAAAGGAAATAGTAAAGCTGGTAAGAACTACATGGATGCATTGACAGACGCATCAGTTCAAATTGGAGTATCTATGAAGAACTCTAGTGAGAAGAGTACAACATGGACAGAAGGAAGTGTAAAAACTGGAGGAAACTTAAATATAACATCAGGTGGAAAAACGGATATTGGAGGATCTGATTTTGAAACTGGAGGAGACTTCACTATCAAAGCTAAGAGTATTGATACTACTAAGTATGAAGACGTTGTAGAGAAGAAGAGTTCAGGTCTTGATATTGGAGTTAGTGTAAAGAACAGTACGACAAGTTCGATAGCAGATGCAGTAAATAAAGGAATGCAAATTGCGGATTCTGCAAAAGATGGAGCAGTAAACGAGGGACTAGCTGCAGCTCAAGTAGCAGGAAGTGTAACTAACGTAATCTTCGGAGACTTAGCAGGAAATACAACATCTGTAACAGGAAATATCGGATGGAATTCAAGTAACTCGAAGACAACTAAAGAGAACACAACAAACATCAAATCTGGAGGAAAGTTACAGTTTGAGGCAACAGATGGAAATATTGATCTAAAAGGAGTTCAAGCGGAGGCAAATGATGTAAGTCTATCAGCTAAGAACGGAGAGATCAATATAACTGATGCTAAGGAAACAGTAACAGAGCACAGTAAAGGAGTTAACATTTCAGGAGGAGTTACAGCTTCAGTTGGAGTTGGAGCAATCGACGGAGCAAATGCTCAACTGGGAGTAACAGGAAATGTAAGCTATAACCAATCAGATGTAAATAACGAATACAGTAAAGGAAGCTCAATAGTAGCTAAAAATGGAGTAACTATTGAATCTGGAAAAGATACAAATATCATTGGAAGTACTGTTGAAGGAAATAATGTTGACCTGAAAGTTGGAGGAGATTTAAATATCGAAACTAAGGTTGACAAAATAGATGAATCAAGAATAGAAGCTTGGTTAGGAGCAGACGTTTCAGCAGGAGTTGCTACGAATACAATCGGAACAGGTGATCTTGGACTTTCAGCAGGTGGAGGACAAATCTTCAAGAAAGGAAGCGAGGTTACAACTCAGGCAGGAATTAAAGCTAAAAATGATATTACAGTTAAGGTTGAAGGAGATGCTAACCTAAAAGGTGGAGTATTAGGATCAGAGACAGGAAATGGAAATGTTGATATCGGTGGAAACCTAAATGTAAGCGATGTTAAGACAGATTTAAACGCAGGAGGAGCTATCGTTGGTATCAGTGGCGGAACTAAGGGTGGAGGAATCCAAGGTGAAGTTGGAGATGTTATCGATAAAGAGCAAACTGCAAAATCTGGAATTAACGTAAATCCTGATAAGATAACTGTAGGTGGAGATGTAACAGTCAACGGAGGAAGCGGAGATAAGAACAACGTAGGCGTTGATATGGAGAACTCATTAACTACAGATAAGGATATTTACAAACAAGGTGGAACATTCTCTGGAACAGCAAGTGCAATTCCAGGTAAGAAGAAAGGAAGTGGAGACACAGATCAAGTTACACCTCCTACAAAGAAAACTGATACAGATATTCAAACACCAATCAAGAAAAATCCAGATCCAGTAGAAAGTAAGAAACAAGTTGTTGAGCCACCAAAAGTTGATAAAGTAGAAGTTGTGGATCCACCTAAGAAACAGGTAGTAGAGACAGTACCACCTCCTACAGAGGCAAAAGTGGTAGAAGTTGAGACACCAAAACAAAAGGCAACGGAAACAGAGGTACCTAAGAAAGAGGTTCCAGTTGTAGAAACATCTAAGAAAGTTGATGTTGACGTGGTTGATGGTAAGACGTCAGAGACTCCAAAACCAGTTATAAAAGATGGATACCAAAAGAACCCAGAGACAGGAAAGTGGGAGAAGGTAACTCCGGAAACTGGAGCAAAACTGACAAATGGATTCTTCGGAAGCATGGACAGTTTAAAAGGATTCCAACAAGGAATTAAAAAAGGTACAGTTAGTTCAGATGGAGGACCAGCAGCAGGTTCAGGAACAACAAATAAAGCACCATCACAAACTACACCAGATGTATCAGCACCGCAAAAGGTACCAAGTACAGGATCAGGAAAGGCAGTAGCGGACTCAACACCAGATAAACCAATAACAAATGGAGGATACACAAAGAATCCGGAGACAGGAAAGTGGGAGAAACCACATACAGAAGGAGGAGCAAAATTAACAAATGGCTTCTTTGGAAGTAACAGTTCACTAAAAGGATTCCAAGACGGAGCGAAGAGTTTAGGAGGAAGCACTGGAGGAAGTAAGGCGAACACAGGATCGTCAGAAGGTGGAGCAGGAACAACAGCAAAAGCACCATCACAAACTACACCAGATGTATCAGCACCGCAAAAGGCACCAAGTACAGGATCAGGAAAGGCAGTAGCGGACTCAACGCCAGATAAACCAATAACAAACAATGGATATACAAAGAATCCAGAGACAGGAAAGTGGGAGAAACCACATACAGAAGGAGGAGCGCAAACAACAAATGGCTTCTTTGGAAGTAACAGTTCACTAAAAGGATTCCAAGATGGAGCGAAGAGTTTAGGAGGAGCAACTGGAGGAAGTAAGGCGAACACAGGATCGTCAGAAGGTGGAGCAGGAACAACAGCAAAAGCACCATCACAAACTAC
>CAKOHT010000001.1 GCA_934085975.1 uncultured Cetobacterium sp. | reverse complement strand
AATAGTATACATAATGTAACTATTATATCAAAAAATTAGCTCTGTCACAAAGGTGGCAGAGCTTTTTTTATTTTAAAGAGGGTGAGTAAAGTAATGAAGAAAATGAAATTAATGTTAGAGAGTTATTTTGAGGCTCCCAAGACTATAAAAGAGTTGAGATTGTCGTGGGGATATTTCATAGGTGGATTTATAGGTGTGGTAATTTTACTATTTTTTTATTGGATTTCATCCTATATAGGTGGATGGATTTTTAATAAAATAGCTGATGTTTTTAATGTACAAGAATATATAGGTATTTTTAAATGGGTTATAACTTTTATAGTAAGGACAGTGATGTTCGCTGTTGAGTATTTCTTTTTTAAAACACTTTTACTAGGAATATTAGCACCGTTTTTTAGCTATATTTCAGAAAAGGTTGAAAATTTTCAAGATGGGGTAAAGTATGAATTTTCCTTAAAAGAAAATATACTTTTTGTAATGAGAGGTATAAAAATAGCAAGTAAAAGTTTTATAAAAGAGATGATTTATATTTTGATTGCTCTTTTATTGGGATTTGTACCAGTATTAAATTTGGTTACTCCTATTTTAATTTTTTTAATACAAAGTTACTTTATATCTTATAATTTTGTGGATTATACTCTAGAAAGACATAGATTTTCTGTTGAAGAAAGTACAAAATTTATGAGAGAAAATAGAGCAGTATTCACGCTAGGGGGAGGAATATTTACATTGATATATTTTGTTCCTGTTATAGGTATAATTATAGCGCCAATAGTGGGGATTGTTGCTTTCACAACAGTCACACTAAAAATTTTAAAACTTAAAAATGTAGTTAGAGAGTGAAATAAAGCGTTTCAAGTTATAAAACAATCGTTTTATTCCAAAAAAGATATATTTTTTCTAAAATAGTATTATAATTGTTATGGAAAAGAAAGATAGAAAAAGAAGGAGGTTTAAAATGATTAGTTTTATAGGATCATTAATAGCTTTAATTTTGGGATATGTAATTTATGGGAAATATGTTGAAAAAGTATTTGGCATAAATGAAAAAAAAGAGACACCGGCAGTGCGTTTAGCAGATGGTGTGGACTATGTTGAGTTAGATTGGAAAAAAGCTTTCTTAATCCAGTTTTTAAATATAGCGGGATTAGGACCGATATTTGGTGCAGTAGCAGGAGCCTTATGGGGACCAGCAGCATTTTTATGGATAGTGTTTGGGTGTATATTTGCAGGGGCAACTCACGACTATTTATCAGGTATGTTATCTTTACGGCATGATGGTGCATCAATAGCTGAGATTGTGGGGCAGTACTTGGGAGAGAATGCAAAAAAAATAATGAGAGTCTTTTCAGTTGTATTGCTGATATTAGTCGGTGTAGTATTTGTAAATGGACCAGCAGGAATTCTAGCAAGTATGACAAGTATAAATACGCTGACATGGATAGCAGTGATAGTTGCGTACTATTTGTTAGCAACAGTTCTTCCAGTAGATAAGTTAATTGGAAAAATTTATCCAATCTTTGGGGCATCTCTAATAATAATGGGAATTGGAATTGGTGGAGGATTAATTTTAAAGGGATACAATATTCCAGAGATTTCAATGGTTAATTTGCATCCAAAAGGGACTTCAATATATCCATACTTATTTATAACAATTGCGTGTGGGGCAATATCAGGATTCCATGCAACACAATCCCCATTGATGGCTAGATGTATGAAGAATGAAAAAGAGGGAAGAAGAGTGTTCTATGGTTCGATGATAGCCGAGGGAGTTATAGCATTAGTTTGGGCAGCAGCAGCAATGACATTTTTTAACGGTACAGAGGGATTGATAAATGCAGGACCAGCAGGGGTTGTAGTAAATACAATATCTAATAGTATTTTAGGTAAAGTTGGAGGGGCATTGGCACTATTAGGAGTTGTAGCGTGTCCAATAACATCTGGAGATACAGCATTTAGAAGTGCAAGATTGGCTATTGCAGATGCAATAAATTATAAACAGGGACCTGTAAAAAATAGATTTGTAATTGCAATACCTTTATTTGCAGTAGGAATAGGGCTATGTTTTATAGATTTTGCAATAATTTGGAGATATTTTGCTTGGGCGAATCAAACTTTAGCAACGATAGCCTTATGGGCAGGAGCAGTTTATCTAGCAAACGAAGGTAAAAATCATTGGATTGCAACAATTCCAGGAGTGTTTATGACAGCTGTTGTTACAACATATATATTGATAGCACCAGAAGGATTTAGATTGTCTGAGTCGGTAGGGTATATGGTTGGTATAGCAGGTGCCATATTAGCTTTAGGATTATTCTTAAGAAAAGTAAACAAAAAAGTGATTGTGGAGGCATAATATAAGAGGAGCTCTGTTGAGCTCCTCTTATCATTTTATAGTTAATATTTCTTTAAGTTCTTTAACTTTGTTTCTACTGACCGGAATTTTAAAGTTGCAATCCAAAACCTTCAAAATATAAGTACCATTAAACCAAGGTTCTACTTCAACAACTTTATCAATGTTTACAATATAAGAGCGATGTCCCCTAAAAAAAGTATTTTCTGATAAAATATTTTCAAGTTGAGAGATTTTTAGTTTGGATGTATACATGTTAGATGATGTAAAGATATGCGTCTCTTTTTCGTCCGCTTCGATATAAAGAATGTCATCTGTTGAAAGAACAACCATTTTTGAATCTAAATTTACAGTTATTTTTTTAATATTAAAATCTTTAACTGGATTTTCATTTTCGCTTCTTTTAAATTCTTCTACTAAATTGTCTAAGACTCTTATAATTCTTTCTTCAGAATAAGGTTTTAGAATATAATCAAAAGCTTTAATTTCAAAGGCATCTATTGCAAAATCTTTGTATGCAGTAATAAATACCAATTTAATATTTTTATTGAAACGATATATGATTTTTCCCAAACTCATACCATCTAGTTCAGGCATATTTATATCTAAAAAAACAACGTCAACTTTGTTACTTTCAATGTATTTTAAAGCATCAATAGGATTTTCAAACTCCCTATTGATTTGAAAGTTATTGTTGTTATGGATAAAATATTTTAACTCTTCCCTAGCAGGGTATTCATCTTCGATAATTATACAATTAATCATCTATTCCTCCTGGTTAATATAAAATGAAATTTTAGTTCCTTTTTCAAGTTTCTCGATTAGTAGCCCTTTACCGTATATAAGTTTTAACCGGTTATGAACATTTTTTAAACCAATATTTTTTTCAATTTTTTTATTTATATTATTAATAACTTCTTGATCGATACCAATACCATTGTCTTCAATACAAACTAAGCACTTGAGGTAGATTTTCTTTATAGATATTTTAACTATTCCACATTCTCTTTGTTTTAAAATACCGTGTTTAATACTATTTTCAACAAGAGGCTGAATTGTTAAACTTGGAATGTTTATTGTATCCAGCTCTTCGTCAAAATCATAAATAATTTCAAATCTATTATGAAAACGTGCCTTTTCAATATTCACATAAGCTTTGACTTGTTCTAATTCTTTTTTTATTGGAACCAATTTAGCAGAGTTTTCAAGATTATACCTTAAATAGGTGGACAAATCTATGATTATGTCTCTTGCTTTAGATGGATTAAATCTTACAAAAGAAGCAGTGGTATTCAAAGCATTAAATAGAAAATGAGGATTTATTTGATTTTGAAGAGCTTTCAACTCGGCATCTCTAGCCATGGTTTTTAAGTTTTCCATCTTACTGATCTCCAACTGGGTCGATATGAGTTGAGATAAACCAATAGCTAAATATTTTTTTCGAACTGTGATATTTTCATCATTTTCAAAATATATTTTTAGAGTTCCAGAGACCTTTTCGTCTTGAAAAAGAGGGGCAATTATACAAGATTTTATCCCTTTTTCCGAATAGGAAAAATCATTCAGTTCGCTATTTCTATCAAAAATTAGAATTTCACCAGAACTTAGGACTTTTTTTGTGCCTTCACTTTGGATTTCCCTATCTTTGAGAGTAAGATTATTATTTTTGGAGGCATTGGCAATGATAACTTCTTTGTCAGTTATCACAACAATTTCAGCTTTTAAGGAGTCTAAAAGAATTTTGCAAATGTTGTCTAAAGATTCCCCCTTTTTGAAAAAAGGCAAAGTTTTGTTAGCTATTTCAAGAGCTAACTTTGCTTGTGTACCAGCTTCTCTTTCTTTTTCTTCTAAAATCTCTTCAGTGATTACGATAATAACAGCGACTCCAATTCCGTTTATAAATATCATTGGAAGGTATAAGTTTTTGACAATGTCCATAGCGAGAATTTTATCCTCTGCGAATAGAATGATGAAAAGCATACTCAAGTTTTCTACAAAAACTCCGGCAAAAAACCCAAAAAGAGGTCGATTGTTAGAGTTAGCTTTTTTATATAGATAGCTGGTTATAAAACCACCTAAAACAGTGGCAATAGCGCAAGGGATAGCTGTTAATCTACTGACACTGATGGAGGCTCTATGGATTCCAGCAATGATACCTGATATTATAGCAACTTCAGGACCTGCAAGCATCCCTCCCACAACAACACCAATGTTTCTTGTATTGGCAATAGCTCCCTTATAGTCTACACCAATATAGGTTCCTAAGATTGCTAGACTAGAAAAAGTGAGAGAGAGTAAAACTGTATCTACTTTTGTGTATTTTTCTCTACTAAAAATACTACGAGCACTTTTAAATCTAGAGAAAAAAAAGGCAATAGCTATTATGTACCCGAGGGTATTAAAAAGTTTATGAGCTAATTCGAACATTATAACACCTCAAAATTATGATTTTAATTATATCATAGAAAAAAGAAAAATAACAAATGAGAGAAAATAATTGTTATAATGTTGGATGAAGAATATTTAAAGGAGGAATATAAGATGTTTTCAGTTGATTACAAAGTAACAGTATCTGATATAAATTATGGTGGACATATGGGGAATGAAAGGGCATTATTGTTGTTTCAACAAGCTAGAATAGACCTTTTTAAAAGTTTAGGAGTGAGTGAAATAAATGTAGGGGATAACATAGGAACAATTCAAAAAGATGCACACGTTTACTATAGAGCTGAGATCTATTTGGGGGATAAATTAAAAATAACGATAAAGGGCGTTGAAATAAAAAAAACTTCAATAAATTTTATATATATTGTTAAAAATGAAAGTGATAAAGTTGTGTTAGAAGGGAGCACAACTATTGTAGGTTTTGACTATGAAAGGAAAAGGGTTACAAAATTTTCCGAAAAATTTTTGGATACATTAGAAGATATTTTTATCAAATAGATTTTGTAAATAAAGACTAGAAGGTAAAAAAGTAGTAAAATTTAATATAGAAAATATTTAAAATAAAAAGGAAAAGTAAACTCTTTTAGCAACAATAATATATAGCACTTTAAATTTTAAGGAGGAGTTAAGATGAAAAAAATAAAATTAATGTCATTGTTAGTATTGAGTGTATTTATATTGGCGTGTTCAACTGAAAAAGAGGAAGTAAAACCAGCGACACAAACAACAACAGAGTCGCCAGTAATTCCAGCAGATAAAATTTCTAGTGACGCAAATGCACAACAAATGACGGAACAACCATCAACAGCGACAGCTGTTCAAGAAGTCGCAGTACAAAATGCAGAAGACGCGACTAAGTCCGCAGTAGAAACTGTTGAAAAGGCGACGGACAAATTGGAAGACGAATTGAATAAAGCTAAAGATAAAGCTAAAGAAAAGATTAGTGAAGGTGTAGATGCAGTAAAAGAAAAGGTTGCAAATTAATTGCAAAAGGGAGTAGTTATTCTACTCCTTTAATTTTTATTTAAAATCTCTTCTAATATTTTATAGGTAGACTCAACAATTTCTTCGCAGCTGATGTTTGATTTTTTTAAGTCTATACAAAGCTCAGAGCCGAATTTATTTTTAATCTCTTTTAATAGGTCATTAGCTAAAAATCTGGCTTTATTTTCCTCTTGATAAGTTTCTCTACCTTCAAGGTAGCCAATGATAAGAACAGCTGCGTTGATAGCACCACAAAAGCTACCAATGGTAACACCAGTGCCCATACCACTACCCAAAGCAACAGGAATTTTAGTATTATTATTTTTATTAAATGAATCAATAATAGATTCAGCACAGTTAAATTGACCTTTTACATAAGTTACTTTTTTATTCATAGAACACTCCTTCAATATAAGACTATCTAATTGATTATAGTACCGAAAAGCATTGGTGTCAATGATAAGTATAAATAAAATCAATTTGAAAAATAGTGAATAAAGGAGTACATTATTATAAGTTTATATCATAAAGGGGGAAGTTGTGATATTAAGAAAATATAGTTTGGTTATGGTTTCGATTTTTAGAGTTTTTACAGAAATTTTGTATGAAATTTTAAGAAAATTTTCAGTTTTATATTATTTGTTGTTTATATTTGGATTACTATTTTCAATAAGAAATAACAATATAAGCAAAGAGGGAGTTGTGATTTCTACAATTTTTTTGATTTTTACTTGGGGCTACTGTAGAATTTACAATAGGTTACATACTTTTTTACATCGAATAGAACAAGAATTGAGCTAAGGAGAACTTTGGAGTTCTCCTTTTAAGTTTTAGTATGTATATGTAAAAGCTTTCTCTGTTAAAACTTTAATTTTAGAATAATCAATATCTTTATCATCTTTAGACGAGCATCCACCTGAAGAACATCTACTAGATGAACAACCAGTTTTGGATGAACATCCATTTGAAGAACAATTGTTACAAGAGTGTTCTTCTTCTCCTTTTTCATAGTCAGGGTTTCGTTTAAGAAAATCTTCGTAGCTTTCTAAATATCCCTGATCCATTAGAGAGGTATATATTTTTTCAAGTTCGTTAGAATCGATACCCAAATTTTTCATAATGGCTCCATCACTATAGACCATTCCACTTTTTAAAAATTCTAAAACATTTTTTTCTATATTATTCATAAAAATTAATCACCTCATCTATTTGAATAACTTATTTTAACACAAAAAAAAAGAATTGTTAATTTTTTTGCGAGCATGGTATAATGGAGTAAAAATCTATACTATTATTGTCGGAGGATTGATGGAAGAAAAAGTTTTTGAAACAAAAAGAGAAATGGTTGAGTATTCAATAAGAAGTACTTACAGAAAGAAAATATGGTCAAAATTTACAAAAGCGATAAAAGATTTTGCTTTGATAGAAAATGGAGATAAAATCGCTGTAGGTGTCTCTGGCGGAAAAGATAGTTTATTACTATCAAAACTATTTCAAGAGCTAAAAAGAGACAAAAGTAAAAATTTTGAAGTAGCATTTATATCAATGAACCCAGGATTTGGAGCATTAGATTTAGAACAATTCAAAGTTAATTTAGAAGAATTAGGAATTCCATGCAAAATATTTGATGCAAATGTTTGGGAAGTAGCTTTTGAAGCCTCTCCGGAAAGTCCTTGCTTTTTATGTGCAAAGATGAGAAGAGGAGTTCTTTATAGCAAAGTAGAGGAATTAGGATATAATAAATTGGCATTAGGGCATCATTTTGATGATTTAGTAGAAACAACATTAATAAATATGTTTTATGCAGGAACTACCAAAACAATGATTCCTAAAGTAAAATCAACAAGTGGAAGATTGGAGTTAATAAGACCATTAATTTATGTAAAAGAAAATGATATTATAAACTTCACCAAAAAAAATGAGATTGAGGCAATGGCGTGTGGATGTCCGATTGAATCTGGAAAAGTTGACTCAAAGAGAAAAGAGATTAAAAATCTTTTATCTACTTTGGAGAAGACAAATCCTCAGATAAAACAGAGTATATTTAATTCGATGAAAAATGTAAATTTAGATTATATATTAGGATATGTATCTGAAGGTAAAGAAGGAGAAAAAAGTGTTAAAGATAGATAGTATAAAAGAGTTGGACGGATATATATTTCAAGCTTTTGTTTTTGAGGTTCAAGAGAATAAAGTTTTAATTAATAATTCAAAAGATGAAATAAAAATAGAGATTACCTATACTGAAAACAGGGTACTTAAATTGATTGATAAGATTTATAGACAAACTGGTCTAAAAATAGTTTTAAATAGGCTAGATGATAGAGAGATTTTATCATTCATTCAAGATAAGGGATTTGAGAAAACACTATGGAGTCCAATAGGAAAAGCAATGCACGAATATAATATGATTGAAGATGGAGATAGAATTGCTGTTGGAATATCGGGTGGAAAGGATAGTTTGACAGTTTTAAATGCCCTAATAAGAATAAAAAAGATATCGGGAATAAATTTTGAATTGTTTCCAATCCATATTCATCCGGTTGAAGAGGGAGGAAAATATGGTGATATAAAAGAATATTGTAGGAAGTTAGGTGTGGAATTACAAGTGATAGAAACTACAATAGGTGAAAGTATTTTAACTAACGAAGAGTTGAAAAATCCATGTTTTATGTGTGCAAGAGTAAGAAGAGGGTTGTTATATAAAGAGATGAAAAAGCAAAATATAAATAAATTGGTTTTAGGTCATCATAAGGATGATATAGTAGAAACGTTTTTATTGAATGTTTTATATCAAGGAAATATGGGAGTAATGAAACCAGCTTATTATTCGGAGGAATATGGGTTAAAAGTAATTAGACCGTTAGCGTATGTGGAGGAAAAAGAAACGATTAGGTATGCAAAGAAATTGGGACTACCAATTTTACACAATGACTGTCCTTATGAAACAAGTGACAATTCAAAACGTTTAAAGATAAAGAAGATGATACAAGAGTTGTCTAAGGATAGTCCAAATATTAGAAGTGTAATGTTAAATAGTATAAAAGATCTATTTGTTTAAAGAAAACTTTGATTATTAAAGTTTTATTCTTGACAAATGTTATTTAGTGGAATATAATTCAAATATAAATAACAACAAATGTTAGGAGGTTTATTCTATGACACCATTAATTTTCGCAGAACAGAATAAAGAATTTGTTATAAAAGAGATAAAGGGAAGAGGTAAAGATAGAAATAGACTGACAGAAAAAGGATTTTGTATAGGAAATAAAATATGTTTATTAAGAGATGATCAAAGGAATTATATTGTAAAAACAAATGACACTAAATATGTTTTGAATTTTGGATTGGCAAATAAAATAATGATTGATAATGAATAGTACTAAATCACAGTTATCTACTGTGATTTAAATTTTTGAAATATATTTTGAAAATCAAAATATATTTATAACTAATGAGTTGGGAGGCTTGGAATGAAATTAACAGAGTTAAAAAGGGGCGAGTCAGCAAAAATCGTCAAAATTGGGAGAATTGGCGAGCTAAAAAAAAGGCTGGTCGATATGGGAGTTACAGCTGGAGAGATAATAAAACTTGAGAGAAATGCCCCTTTGGGAGATCCACAAGAATTTATTGTTAAATCAACAAATATCGCTATAAGAAAAAAAGATGCACAAAATATTGAAATAGAGATAGATGGATAGGAGATAAAGATGATAAAAATAGCATTTACAGGAAATCCGAATGTAGGGAAATCAGCATTAATAAACGCCATTGCAGGTTCAAATCTAAAAGTAGGAAACTGGGCGGGAGTTACAGTTGAAAAAAAAGAAGCGGAATTTGAATATAAGGGTGAAAAAATTCAGTGTATTGATTTGCCAGGAGTTTATAGTTTAAGTCCATATACATTAGAGGAAACTATAACTAGAGATTTTATAATTAATGAAAAACCAGATGTTATAATCAATATAGTTGATTCTACAAACTTAGAAAGAAATTTATATTTGACAATGTTACTGAAAGAGTTAGAAAAACCAATGATTATGGCTTTAAATTTCTATGATGAATTTGAGAAATTGAATTATAAATTAGATATTAAGAAGTTTGAAGAGTTGGTTGAAATGGATGTGATAATGACATCAGCGACAAAAAGAACAGGGATTCAAGAACTACTTGATAAAGCATTGATTATAGCAAAATCACCTAAAAAAAATAAAAAATATACATTATTATTTGATAAGTGTATAGAAGATGCTATAGGTGAAGTTAAATGTAAAATAAATTGTGATGAAAAATTACAAAAAGCTTCTAAAAAATTTGGGATTGATTTTTTAGCGATAAAATTATTAGAACAGGACAAGCATCTACTGGAAATTTTAAAATCTGAATATGACTACGAAGAAGATAGCAGTATATTAAAAATAACTAGACAGCTTGAAGATGATCATGATGAAGATATCGAAACTATATTTGCGGAAGGGAGATATGGAACGGTAAAAGGGATACTGGCAAAAACATTTACAACTTCTATAAAATCAAGACTTGATTTTACAGATAAAGTGGACAGAGTTTTACTGAATAGATATTTAGGATTACCTATATTTTTCTTAATAATAGTGGGATTAATGGGAACGGTATTCAATGGATCAGCTCCTTTAATCGATTGGATTGATGGATTCATAAATGATTATCTTGGAAAGTATGTAGGTATGTTAATAGATGATAGTACTCCAAATTGGCTAGCTTCATTGATTATGGACGGAATTTTAGGAGGGGTAGGAGGAGTTGTTGTGTTTGTTCCTCTTATGTTATATCTATATTTCTTCCTAGCGATATTAGAAGAAAGTGGATATATGTCTAGAGTGGCTTTTTTAATGGATAAAGTGATGACAAAATTAGGATTAAATGGAAAGGCATTTGTTCCGATGGTATTAGGTTTTGGATGTACAGTTCCAGCAATTTATGCTACAAGAACCTTAGAAGATGATTCTTCAAGAAGATTGACGGCTGCTATGGCACCATTCATGTCGTGTGGAGCTAGACTTCCAGTATATGGATTGTTTACAGCAGCGTTTTTCGGAGCTAAAGCTGGAATGATTGTAATGACATTATATGTACTAGGAATTACTGTAGCAATTTTAGTTGGACTAATTTTAAAAAATTTTAAAATGTTTAGAGCTGAAGGAAGAGCGTTACTTATAGAGTTGCCACCGTACAGAGTTCCAAGCTTAAGAGTAATTATAAAATCAACGTTGACAAGGACAGGATCATATCTAAAAAAGGCGACAACAGTGATAATGGGAATGCTGATGATATTGTGGGCTTTGACATATTTTCCAAACAATGGAGATACAGCAAACTCGTATATGGCTAAATTTGGAAAGACGTTCCAAGGGGTTTTAAAGCCAACAGGATTTGCTGATAGATGGGAAACGGTTGCAGCTATACCACCAAGTTTGGCAGCAAAAGAGATTGTGGTAGGATTTATGGCTCAAGTTTTAGTAGGAGATAAAGATACACAGGAAGTTGAAGAGGAAGCAGGACAGGAAACAACATTTATGGAGGATACACTTGATCAATTTGTTGGATTGGGAGTAGCGATTAAAAACTCGATAGTTGGTGTTATAAGTCTAGATGTAAAAGCGCTATTTAGTGTACCTGATGAAGATGAAATTGAAGCAGAGGGAAGCGGAGTTGTAGCGGCAACAAAGATGTTATGGACGGATGATTTAGGTCCATTGAGAGCATATTCGTTTATGGTATTTATATTGTTAGTGGTTCCTTGTGTTGTAACATTGGGAGCTATAAAGCAAGAGTTTGGGTATAAATTTACAGGATTTATAATAGGAATGCTATTGGTAGTGCCATATGTTATGTCGACAGTTGTATTCCAAATTGGAAAGTTATTTTTCTAACTTTTCTATTGAGGAGGTAAAAATGAAAACTTTAATTTTATTGGGAATAGTTGTAGTAATTGGAGCGGTGGCCCTAAGAAGTTTATATAAAATGCTCAAAGGTGAAGGCGGATGTAGTTGTTCAAAGGGAAAAAATGGAAATTGTAGTTTAAAGGATAAATGTAAACATTAATATTTAGAATGAAAAAGAGGAGTAGCTTAACTCCTCTTTTTATTTTTTTACTCGTCATCCTTTAGCCAATGAACTTTTTCAGTTGAATCATCCGGTTCAATATCAACGCTCATCATATTATAAATAAAATCATCTAGAGGACAAACCAGAACAGCCATAATTACATTATCAGGAAGTCCTAACCTAAAACTTTTTAACTTTTTTAAAAGTAAATCTACTTTAGAGCCTGAAACAATAAGATGGAAAACTGCTTCCGAGCCTGGCCAAACATGGTTATTTAAGTGTCTAATTCCATACTCCCAGCTACCCTCTAGTTTAGATTGAATGGTGTAATAATGAAAGCCAATTGAATGTAAAAATGTTTGTAAATTACTTTTTTGAGAGTCGTTAATGTATATGACTACTCTTTTTGTATTTTTTCTATCAACAACCATAAAAGACCGCCTCCTATAAAATTATGATAATATTTTAATACTACATTTTCTAAAAAAAATCAATACATTAATATAGTAACAGTTCTTACAGAAGGAGAACATGTAAAAAAATAGCCCATAACTAATAAATAAAAATTTAAAAAAAGTACACATTTTTATAAATCTATGTTATAATCTAATGAATGAATATAAATAATTTAAGGAAGTGAATATGGAAAAAATATTAACATTTAGGGATTTAGGTTTAACTGAAAAAACTTTAAAACCTCTAGAAAAAAAAGGTTTTGAACAGCCAAGTCCAATACAGGCTTTAACTATACCAGCATTGCTAAACGGAGATAAAGACATAATTGGTCAAGCACAAACAGGAACAGGAAAAACTGCGGCATTCTCTTTACCAATTCTTGAAAAAATAGAGAATAGTACAGGATATATACAGGCAATAATATTAGCACCAACAAGAGAGTTGGCAGTACAAGTAGCAGAAGAGATGAACTCGTTGGCTCATGGAAGAAAATTAAAAATAATCCCTGTTTATGGAGGGCAATCATTAGAGCAACAAAAAAGGCAACTTAATAAGGGTGTTGATATTGTTGTTGGAACTCCAGGAAGAGTAATGGATTTGATGAATAGACAGGTTTTAAAGCTTAATAATATTGACTATTTTATACTGGATGAAGCTGATGAAATGTTGAATATGGGATTCGTTGAAGATATTGAGCAGATTTTAACTGAAACTAACGAAGATAAAAGAATGCTATTTTTCTCTGCAACTATGCCAGCAGAGATTTTAAAAATAGCAAAATCTCATATGAGAGAGCATGAAGTGTTAGCAGTTAAGAAAAAAGAGTTGACAACAAATCTGACAGAACAAATTTACTTTGAAGTAAAAGAGAAAGATAAATTTGAAGCTTTATGTAGAATAATTGATATTGAATTAGATTTTTATGGAATTGTATTCTGTAGAACTAAAAATGATGTAAATGAACTTGTAGGAAAATTACAAGATAGAGGTTATGATGTTGAGGGTCTACATGGAGATATTAGTCAAAATCATAGAGAAGTTACTTTAAGAAGATTTAAAAATAAAAATCTAAATATCCTTATTGCAACAGATGTAGCGGCAAGAGGAATAGACGTAAATGATTTAACTCATGTAATAAATTATGCAATTCCTCAAGAAGCAGAAAGTTATGTGCACAGAATAGGAAGAACTGGAAGAGCTGGAAAGCAGGGTACAGCAATAACTTTTATAACTCCATCTGAGTATAGAAAGTTACTTCAAATTCAAAGAATAACAAAGACGGAAATTAAAAAAGAGCAAGTTCCGGGAGTAAAGGATGTAATACTGGCTAAGAAAACTAGATTATTTGATAGCGTTAAAAATATTATAGCTGATGGAGATGCGGAGTCGTACTACGATATGGCAAGAGAGTTACTAACTCAAGAAACAACACCGATTGAAGTTATAGCAGCGATATTAAAGAATTTCTATGACGAGGAGCTAGAGGAAGCGAACTACTCTGATATAGAGAGTGTTTCACTTGATAAAACAGGAAAAACAAGATTGTTTATAGCTCTTGGTAAGAAAGATAAAATGACACCTAGAAAATTGGTCGATTTAATATCTAAAAAAACTAAAGTTCATGAGTCAAAACTAAAAGGTGTAGAAGTGTATGAGAATTTTTCATTTGTTTCTGTTCCATTCGTTGAAGCTGAAACTATAATTGATATCTTTCAAAAAGATAGAAAAGGAAAGAAACCTTTGATAGAGAAAGCAAAGCAATCAAGAAAGTAATTGAATAAAAATAGTAAAGCTGTAACTAGGGAAACCAAAGTACAGCTTTTTTCAACATAAAAATAGGAGAGTGTTATGAAGAAGAAAATATTAGTATTATTATTTTTGATATTGGCAATACCAGTAGCCCTTTTTAAAATCTATTCAATAAAAATAGAAGAAAAAAGAGATTATAACATTCAAGTTAATCTGAAGCAAGGCACAAGTTTAAGTAGTGTTTTTAACAAGTTGGGTATTGATAAATCAATAATTTTTAAAATTTTTTTAAAATATGAAAAAAATTCAGGAAAAAATATTAAGGCTGGTTTCTATGAGTTTAGTGGAAAATACTCATATAAAGATATATTACAAATGATGGAAGAGGGAAAGGTTAAATATACTATTTTGACAATTCCAGAGGGATATTCAATAAAAGAGATAGGTAAGTTACTTCAGGACAAAGGAATAGGAACGGAAGAAGGGCTTAAAAAAGCTCTACAAAATATAAAAGATTTTCCATATTTAACACCAAATGGAAATTATGAAGGATATTTATACCCTGAGACCTATTATCTTTCTGTGGATACAAATGAAAATGAGATAGTAAGAGCAATGACGGGGGAGTTTTTAAAAAAATTTCCTCCAGAAAAATATCCTGATAAGAAAAAATTTTATGAACAGCTAATTATGGCATCAATTATTGAAAGAGAAGCTCAGTTAAAAGATGAAAAACCTCTAATGTCGTCAGTTTTTTACAATCGTATAAAAAAGGGAATGAATTTAGGTTCGGATGCAACGGTAAATTATGTATACGATTATAGTAAAAGAAGAATGTACTACAAGGATTTAAAAATAGATTCACCATATAATACATATCTGTATAAAGGGTTACCTCCAAGCCCTATATCCAATCCAGATTATAACTCTGTTATGGCAGCCATAAATCCTGCTAAAACAGATTATCTATTTTTTGTAGTAACTGGGAATGGAAGACATACATTTACAAAAACATATAAAGAACACTTAGAAGTTCAAAAAAATTGATTAAGCAGTTAGGAGAGAATATAAAGATGAACAAAATAGTTTTAGTTGGAATAAATAGCCAATTCATTCATACAAATTTAGCAATTAGATATTTAAAAAATTATGTAGAAAAATATAGCAGTTTAAATATAGAGTTATACGAAAGTAATATAAATAATCATATTCAAAGTATAATAACAGATCTCTTTAGATTAAAAGCGAGTCATTATATTTTTTCAACATATATTTGGAACAAAGAGTATGTCTTCACTATTATAAAAGAATTAAAAAAGATAATGCCAGATATAACGATAACACTTGGAGGACCAGAAGTTAGTTATAATGCAAAAGAATCTCTAATAGAAAATAAATCTATTGATTTTATTTTAGTGGGAGAGGGAGAGAAAGTAATTTTAAATTTTTTAACAAATGAAAATAAAAGTCAAAAAGGGGTGGCTTTTTTAAAAGAGGATGAGTTTATATATTTGGGAGATGAATCTCCAATAGAAAATTTAGACATTATACCATTTCCATATAGTGATGAAGAGTTAAAAGAAAATATAAAAATATTATATTATGAATCAAGTAGAGGATGTCCTTTTAGTTGTTCATATTGTTTATCCTCGATAGATAAAGGCGTAAGATACCTATCTTTAGAGCGAGTAAAGAGTGATTTGCGAAGATTTTTAGATTCTGGAGTTGAGCTAGTAAAGTTTGTGGATAGAACCTATAACCTAAAGAAAGATAGATATTTAGGAATATGGGAGTATTTGTTAGAAAATTATAGGGAAGGAGTGACATTCCATTTTGAAATAAATGCTAATATTTTTGATGATGAAATTATAGATTTTTTAAAAAGAGTACCAGAGGGATACTTTCAATTTGAAATAGGGGTTCAAAGTATTAATAAAGAGACAATGAATAGTATAAATAGAAGAAATTTGCTGGAAAGATTGAAGAATAACATCAAAGCGATATCCAAAAATATACATTTGCATGTGGATTTAATAGCTGGATTGCCATATGATACATATGAAACTTTTAAAGATTCGTTTGATTATGTATATAATCTAGATGCTGAGATGATACAGCTAGGTTTTTTAAAAGTTTTAAGTGGAACAAAAATAGCGAGAGAGATAGAAAAATATAAATATAAGTATATGGAATTTCCTCCATATGAAGTACTTTCAAATTGTTTTATAGAATATGATGAATTAATAAAATTAAAAAATATAGAGAAAATGTTGGATTATTACTATAATTCTGAAAAATTTAAGTATTCAGTGAAATATATAATAAAAAATTATTATAAAAGAGCATTTGATTTTTTTGAAGATATATCAAAATATTATGATGAAAATAATCTTCTAGGAGTAGGTCATAAGATAGTAGCTATTTTTAATCATTTAGTTAAATTCTTTGATGAGAAAAATTTTCAAGGAAAAAATATTTTTATAGAGTATTTAAAATTAGATTACCTACTTTTAGGAAAACCGGGAGTATATCCGGAGTGGTTCATTTCTGATAAAAATAAAGAAAAATATAACAAAATAATTGTTGAGAAAAGTTTTGCTTCCTCTAGAGAGGGATATAAAAAAACAGAATTTGAAAAATTTAATTATGATGTACTAAATAATAAAAATAAAGAGATTGAAATTTTTTTTAATTATTCAAATAAAAAAGTTGTTTTTGAAGTTTTTAACTAAAAAATAAGAGGTAAAAAGAGTTTTAAAAAGAGTCTCTATATGGTATAATTCTATAAAATACTGTTTTAAAGGATAAAATAATGTTGAAAAAAATTTTAAAAAAAATAAAAGATGAAAAATTAGTAAGAGAAGGCGATAAAATAGTTCTTGGTTTTTCAGGTGGACCAGATTCAGTATTTTTATTAGAAGCTCTAAATTATGCGAAAAAAGAGATAAAATTTGAAATTGTTTTAGCACATATAAATCATCTATTAAGAGGAGAAAACTCAGACACAGATGAAAAATTTAGTATTGAGTATGCGGAAAAGCTAAATATACCAATTTTTGTAAAAAGAATTTCAATAGAGAAGGTTGCTAGGGAAAAGAATATAGGATTAGAAGAGGCTGGGAGATTTGTTAGATATGAGTTTTTTAAAGAGATATTAACGAATATTTCAGGAAATAAGATAGCAATAGCTCACAATTTAGATGATCAAATCGAAACATTTCTATTTAGACTTATTAGAGGTTCATCTTTGGAAGGTTTAGAAGGAATCCAAAATAGAGAAAATATTATTAGACCAATTAATGAAATCTATAAAAGCGCTATTTTAGATTTTTTAGATAAAAATAAAATTAACTATAGGGTAGATGAAACAAATTTTGAAAATGATTTTACCAGAAATAGCATAAGATTGGATTTAATACCTTTGATCGAAAAGAGATATAACATTAATTTTAAGGATAAAATTTTTAATTTAATTTCAGAGATTAAAGAGGTAAATAATATATTAAAAGTCGATTTAAAAAAATATGAAGTGTCAAAAGAGAATAGGTATTGTTTGAATATAGAGTTAATTAATTTAGAAGAGAAATATATTCAAAGAAAGATAATTAATGAATATTTAAAAAAATATAATTTAGAAGGTTCAAGAGAAAAAATAGGAAACATTATAAATTTGTTGAATAGTAATGGCAGTAAAGTAATCAAATTAGAAAAAGGGTTTATACTGCGAAAACAATATAAATATATTTGGATAGAGAAAGAAAAAAAAGATAAGTTGAAAAAAATTAGTAGTGTACTTATGAAAGAAATACCGTTTAAAACCGTGTTTAATAATTATATTGTAGAAGCTATAGAAGACAATAGAAGCTTTGGAAAAAATGAATTTTTAACAAATTTAAAAATAGGTGACACTATAGAAATTAGAATGAGAAAGGATGGGGATAGAATAAAACCTTTAGGAATGAAATCGTATAAAAAATTGAAAGATATTTTTATAAATGAAAAAATTCCAAAAGATATAAGGGGAGAGATACCATTAGTAGTGAAGGACAGTGAAATTGTTTGGGCTTCGGGCGTAAAAAAGAGTGAAAGTTTTAAGGGTGAAGAAAATAAAAAGGGAATTAAGCTAATCATAAGGAGGCAAGATGAAGAATAGAGAAGATAATGAAAAAATGGCATTGTATAACTTCATTGAAGAGGAGCCAAAAAAAGATGGAAGCGATGATGATGAAGCTGATAAAGACAATGACAAAAAATCGGATGAGGAAAAGCAAAAAGAAGAACTGGAAGAAAGAAAAAGAAAAATAAAAGAAAAACTAAAAGAGGGCATAGATAAAGGAAAACAGGATAAAGATTCAAATGACCCAAGAGAATTGGGTGGTAAGTTCAATTTAAAGGGATTTGTAATGTTGCTGTTCATAGTGACGATAATTTTATCTCTTCCAACAATGTTTTCTAAATCAGATACAACAAATGTGAAAGTCGTAAGTTATACGGATTTTTTACAAGACGTTAAAGATAGTAAAATAGTTAGAGTGGATGAAAGAGAAGGATATATATACGGATATACCGCTGATAAAGATGCATCTGCTATAAAGGCTAGGATGATTACTGATAGGCTAGGAGGAGATTTACAGCTAGTTGATTTGATAGAGAGTAAAAATATTCAAATTCAATCTTTACCACCGCAGGAACTGCCATTCTTATTAAATATGTTGGTATCTTGGTTCCCAATGTTATTGTTGATTGGAATTTGGATTTTCATGCTTAATAAAATGAATAAAGGAAGCAGTGGAGGACCACAAATTTTTAATATGGGGAAATCTAAGGCTAAAGAAAATGGCGAGAATGTATCCCAGATTACTTTTGCGGATGTAGCAGGTATAGACGAAGCAAAAGTCGAATTAGAAGAGGTTGTTCAGTTTTTAAAAGAACCTGATAAATTTAAAAATTTAGGAGCTAAAATTCCAAAGGGAGTTTTATTATTGGGTGCTCCGGGAACAGGAAAAACACTTTTAGCTAAAGCTGTAGCTGGTGAAGCAGGAGTTCCATTCTTCAATATGTCAGGATCAGAGTTCGTAGAGATGTTTGTGGGAGTTGGAGCTTCAAGAGTTAGAGATTTATTTTCTAAGGCTAGAAAAAATTCTCCATGTATAATTTTTATAGATGAAATTGATGCAGTGGGTAGAAAAAGAGGAAGTGGTCAAGGTGGCGGAAATGATGAAAGGGAACAAACACTTAACCAACTTCTAGTAGAAATGGATGGTTTTGGAACTGATGAAACAATAATTGTTTTAGCAGCAACAAATAGACCTGAAATTTTAGATAAAGCTTTGATGAGACCGGGAAGATTTGATAGACAAGTAGTCGTTGATAGACCAGATATAAAGGGTAGAGAAGCTATTTTAAGAGTGCATTCAAGAAATAAAAAGTTTGCGTCTGATGTGGACTTTGATGTAATAGCTAGAAAAACACCTGGATTTGTAGGGGCAGATATTGCGAATATGCTAAATGAAGCTGCAATATTAGCCGCAAGAGCTGGAAGAGATGAGATAAATATGTCAGATTTAGAAGAAGCTTCGGAAAAAGTAACAATAGGACCAGAGAGAAAATCGAGAATGGCAGTTCAAAAAGAGAGAATAATAGTTGCATATCATGAGGTAGGTCACGCTATGACTCAAAGATTATCACCACATACAGAACCAGTTCATAAGGTTACAATAATTCCAAGAGGAATGGCAGCTCTTGGATATACAATGACACTTCCAACAGAGGATCGATATTTAAAATCTAAAAATGAATTTTTATCTGAACTTGTAACTCTTTTAGGAGGAAGAGCATCTGAAGAGGTAGTCTTTGGTGATATAACAACAGGTGCTAGCAATGATATAGAAAGAGCTACAGGTTTAGCTCATGCCATGGTAACTAAATATGGTATGAGTGATAAATTTGGACCAATAATGTTAGATGCTACTCGTGATGGCGATATGTTCCAGCAAAAGCTCTATGGTGAAACAACATCAAAAGAGATTGACGATGAAATAAGAAGATTGGTAATGACTGCATATGATAGAGCTAAAGAGATTCTAACTGAAAATAGAGAGACATTAGAGAATATAACTCAAGCATTATTAAGACTGGAGACTATAACAGGTGAAGAGTTGGATGAGATGCTTAAAGGAAAGACTGTTGAGAGATTAGAAGAGGAAAAGAGAATCGAAGAGAAATTAGCTGATTTAAAGGAAGAAGAAAATAAATTGAGAGAAGAATTAAAACAAAAAGCTTCTCAATCAGTTTTAGAAGAACAAAAGGATAGTCAGCCACAAAATTAGGCTTTACTAAAATAATATATTATGTTATAATAACAATAATCTATGCTAGGATTTACGATTAAGCCCCGTAAACCTTGGCTTAGATATTAAATATTCAGGAGGACATAAAATGGCTATAAACAAAGCAGAAATCATCAATGCTTACGGAAAAGATGCAAAGGATACAGGATCTACAGAGGTTCAAATTGCTATCTTAACTGCACAAATCAACCACTTAACTAATCACTTAAGAACTCACAAGAAGGATTTTCACTCAAGATTAGGTCTATTAAAAATGGTTGGAAAGAGAAAGAGACTTTTAAGCTACTTGATGAGCAAAGATATCGAAGGATATAGAGCTCTTATTGCTAAATTAGGAATCAGAAAGTAATAATAAAACGAGGAAGCTTTCCTCGTTTTTTTTATAGCTGGAGAAAAGGAAAGGGTATATGAAAAAAATTTTTGTATTATTTTTGATAATGTTTTCTGTGGGAATATTCTCTCAAGACTTAAATTACTCTGATAGAGAGGAGCAAGAGGAATATATAAAAGGTAAAATTTTATATTTAGAAAATATAAAAAAAAGTGGATACAATGAACAAGATGGAATAAAAGAGATTGAGGAATATAGAGTAAAAATTTTGGAGGGAGAAGATAAAGGAAAGGAAGTTTTAATTCAGTCTCCAATTTATTTAGAAAAAGCATATAATATTTTTATAAAAGAGAATCAGGATGTAGTACTGTATAAAGAGATTGGAGATTCCAATAATGATACATACTATATAGTGGATATAGATAAGAGAGACTCCATATTTTTTATTGTAGGGATATTTATTTTATTGACAGTTGTAATAGCAAAATATAAAGGGGTAAAAGCTATTATATCTTTAATAATTGTAGTGGGAATAATATATAATATTTTTTTGCCACTGATATCAAAGGGGTATTCACCTATTTTGGCTTCGACAGGATGTGCGCTACTATGTTCAACAGTTACAATATTTTTAACTACAGGATTTTCACAAAAAGGATTGGTTGCTATATTGGGAGCTGTTATAGGAGTGATAATAGCTGGAATAGTGTCAATGTATTTTTCATATAAAATGGCTATGACAGGGTTCGTCTCAGTAGAAGCATTAAATTACTCAGCACTGCTTCAAGACATAAAAATTAGAGAGATAATATCTGCTGGAGTTATATTGGGAAGTATGGGAGCGGTCATGGATGTGTCCATGTCGATAGCGTCTGCTCTTACGGAGTTGAAAAATAGAAACAGAGACATAGTAAAAAAAGATCTCTTTGAATCTGGGATGCGAATAGGAGAGGATATTATAGGGACAATGGTGAATACGTTGATATTGGCATATATAGGTAGTGGAATATTATCAACATTATTTATATATTTACAGAAAGAAGAGTTTCCCTTAATCAGAATTTTAAACTTTGAATCGGTAGCAGCTGATATTGTAAGAGCTTTTGCAGGAAGTATAGGAATCTTAGTTGCAGTGCCAATAACTTCATATTTATCATGTACTATATTTACAAAAAAATAGCTGAATTTCAGCTATTTTTTATTGTTCTGTAGGAACAAAATGATTTACCACGTTTTCCCACAGATTTTCTTTTTTTAGAATATACTCTATAAATTCTCTAACAGCCCCATTACCTCCAGTTTTAGTTGAAATAAAATCGGAGATATTAAGAATCTCTTTAACGGAATCTTTAGGAGCACCAGTTAGTTTACATTTTTTCATAACTGCTAAATCAATTAAGTCGTCACCCATGTAAGCGACATTTTCATAAGAAATAGAATACTTCTTCAATATTGAATCAAGAGTTTCTATTTTGTTTTTAATTCCTTGGTGAATTTCCTTTATTCCAAGTTCTTGGCAACGTTTAGTGACTATTTGTGAAGTTTTTCCTGTTATAATAGCAATCTGCTTACCCTGAGAGATTGCCTGAGTTATGCCCAGACCATCTTTAACATTAAAAGCCTTCATTTCATCACCAAAGTTTGATATATAAAGTTTTCCATCAGTAAGAGTTCCATCAACATCTAAAACAATAAGTTTAATCATAAATCCTCCTTACAATAAAAATAAAACTGGAGATATCCCCAGTTTTATCTTAATAGCATTGATTATAAAGCGTTAACTTTTGCAGCTAATCTAGCTTTTCTTCTAGATGCTGTATTTTTTTTCATAACTCCCTTGCTTACAGCTTTATCTAACTCTTTATAAGCTACTGATAAAGCAGAATTTGCAGCTTCAACCTCTTTAGTTTCTACTGCTACTAAAACTTTTTTAAGCATTGTTTTTACTCTAGATTTTACAGCTTGATTTCTCTCCCTGTTTCTCTCTGCTACTAAAACTCTCTTTTTTGCTGATTTTGAATGTGCCAAATCAAAAACCTCCCTTAATTTTAAATAAAATTTTCATAACATAATAACATAAATAATGATTTATGTCAATATGAATATCGTACTCAGTATTAGTATTTTAATTTGACAGGTAAGCATAAAAAGAGACACAATATTTACAATGGACCTAAAACATTTTAACATATTTATCAGAAAAAAAGAAGATAAATAAAAAAATAATTTATATTTTTTCAAAAAAAGAGTATTATATTGTAGTGAGAATATAAGATATAAAGAAAGGATAAGAATGAATATAGAAGAAAAAATATCTTTAGATGCTAGGGAGAAAATGAGGCTAGAGATAAATAAAGTCGATGGAAACGAAGTATTTTTCAGAGGGATTCCGAATGAAGAAGGAGTAGTGACAGAAGTCGAAGTATTAGCTAGAGGTAATAAGTACTCAGTACCGGCTATATTAAAAGCAATGAGAAAAGGTGAAGTAATTATTCACAATCATCCATCAGGGCACTTATATCCATCTGATCCAGATGTAGAAATTGCTGCTATATATTCGAATAAATTAGATGGTGGATCCTACATAGTAGATAATGATGTATCGAATATATATATTATAGTTGAATTGGTTCAAAAGAAAAATATAAAGATAGATATAAAACCTTATTTTGAAAAAAAGGGACTCTTGGCGAATGTATTTAAAGAGTTTGAATATAGAAATGAACAGTTAGAGATGGCTGAAGTTATTGAAAGAGGTTTAAATACAGAAACAAAAGTAATTGTTGAAGCAGGTACAGGTACAGGAAAAACACTAGGTTATTTAATTCCTGCGATAGAGTGGAGTATTAAGAATAAAAAAAGAGTTGTAATCAGTACCAATACAATAAACTTACAGGAGCAACTTTTAAATAAAGATATTCCAATAGCTAAAAAAGTTATTCAAGGGGACTTCAATTATGTTTTAGTTAAGGGAAGAGGAAATTATTTATGTAATAGGAAGTTACATAACGTAGCTACAGGCGATATTGTTGATTTTGAAGAATATAGTCAAAGTCAAAAATCCCAATTTAAAGAGGTAGTAAAATGGGGAGGGAAAACAGAAACGGGAGATAAAGCTGAACTTCCATTTGAAGTAGATTATTCGATTTGGGAGCATTTTCAAAGTGAAAGTGATATGTGTGCCGGAAACAAATGTGCCTTCAAATCAGAGTGTTATTTTTTAAAGGCAAGGGACGAAAAAAAGAAAGCGGATATTTTAATCACTAATCATCATATGTATTTTTCTGATTTAGCAATAAGAAAAGAGATTGGATTTAATACAGAGTATTCAATTTTACCAGAGTATGAATTAGCTGTTTTTGATGAGGCTCATAATGTAGAAAAAGTTGCAAGAGATTATTTTTCATATGAAATTTCTAAATATGGTTTTACTAAGACTATGAATCAAATCTATACAATGGAAAAAAATAAAAAAAGAGGTACAGGAAGTTTAGATATCTTCATAAACTATTTGAAAAGCTGTGACTATGAAGGAAAAAAAGGAATTGAGTCAGATTTAGAGAATGATATAAAGTTAAGGCATAGGAATCTATTTAACTCAGGAAGAGCGTATTTTAATTTTATAATTGAGGTTTTTTCTAGGGGACAGATGAGCAGTGTGACTTATAGACTAAAAAAGAATGAGTTTGAGAAAGCTATTTTTTATAATCAATTGGATAATTTAAAAGATGAGTTTATCGTTGATTTATCATCTTATTTAAAGAAGGTTAGAACAATTTTGGGAAAAATTAAAGATATAGAGGATAAAGAGGGTTATATAAGTGATTTTTCTAGATACATAGACAGATTAGATAGCTTTTTTGAAAATCTAAAATTTATAAATTTATTAGATGATGATAAATTTATATATTGGGTCGAAGTGAATGGAAAAAAGAGTAACTCCAAATTAGTTGCTACACCTTTAAAAATAGATGGAGAGTTGGATAAGAACTTGTATATAAATTTAAAACAGATGATTTTTACATCTGCAACAATAGCAATAGGAGAGGATTTTTCTTATTTTAAAGAAAGCATTGGACTAAAGGAAAAAACTTTGGAGAAAGTTATACACTCTCCATTTGATTATAATAATCAAATGACAGTATATTTACCTAAAGATTTATTAAATCCAAGTGATCCTAAATTTATTGACAGTATCAAAGATTTTTTAAAAAATTTGGTATTGAAAACTTCGGGAAAATGTTTTATACTATTTACTTCATACACTACCCTAAATTATATGTATTATATGATAAAAGATGAGTTAGAAGATGCAGGCTTGAATCTCTTAATTCAGGGACAGGCACCGAGAACTCAACTTGTAAATTTATACAAGAATATAAAAAATCCTGTTTTATTTGGGACAGATTCATTTTGGGAAGGTGTAGATATAAAAGGAGAACAATTGAGTTCGGTGGTTTTAATAAAATTGCCATTTAAGGTTCCAAGTGATCCAGTGACAGAGGCAATAATTGAAAATATAACACAACAAAATAAAAATGCTTTTGTAGAGTATCAAATTCCAGAATCTGTGATTAAATTTAAGCAAGGAATTGGAAGGCTGATTAGAAGTAAAAATGATAAAGGGATTGTTACAATATTAGACAATAGAGTAATAACGAAAAGTTATGGAAAATATTTTAAAGATGCTATTCCTACTAAAAATATAAAGATATTAAGTAAAGAAGAGATTTTAAAAGATATTTCTAAAACCCAAAAGGAGTAACCAATATGAAGAAAATTGAGCTATTTGGTCTAAGTTTAACTTTTAAGATTAATAAGAAAAATGCGGACGATGCTGAATTGTACACTAAGGATTATCACTTAAGAGAAAAGATTTTTTATCTAATTTTAATGATAATGGTAATAGTTATTAGTTCAAAAAGTGGCTATATAATTAACAGACAAAAATATGATGTAGGTGATGTTGCAATAAATGATATTTATTCACCTAAAAGTATTCTTTTTAATGATAGAGATAAGAAACAGGATATTATAAAAAATCTTATGGAAAATTCTAAAAAAGAGTATATATATGTACCTCAGGCGGGAACAGTCTATATATCAGGAGCAGAGTATCTTTTTGATGAGATTTTAAAGAAAAATTTTAAAAAAAATAAATTATATTTAGATAGAGTTGAGGATATAATAGGTAAACAGTTACCTCCGAAATTAATAGCGGAGTTAACACAACTAAATAAAAAAGAGTTGCTAGAAACAAAAGAAAGAGTTATTGGTTTTTTAACAAAAGCGTATGCAACAGGAATTATAAGAGAAAAAGGAAGTTTAACAATATCACCTCCAAATGATGAGTTATTTTTAGAACTTCCGGAATTTGATAAAAAAATTGTGGAAAATTTTTTAACTGCAAATTATATATATGATGAAACAAAGACTAAGAACTCTATTGCTGAAAAGATACTGCAAATAGATGATCAGATTTTAGATATAAAGGCAGGAACTTTACTTGTTAAAAAAGGGGATATAATAACTGAAAGTAGAGCTAAACTCTTAGAAGCTGTTGGAATTTATTCTTATAACAGAGGGCTAGGTTTTTCAGTGGCAAATTTTTTGTATGTAATTATTTTAACAGTTATCTTTTATCCGCTGTTAGTAAATAAATTTAAAAAAAATATATTGAATAAAAGCATCTATAGAAGCTTATTTTTAATATATACGATAAGTTTTTTAGTTTATAGATTTACAAAACCTGACCATATATATTTTGTTCCATTTGACACAATGTATTTTTTAATGGTTATACTTTTTGCTAAAGATTTTGCCTTTTTAGCGGCAGTGATGGCAATGACTTATTTATTTCCTATTATCGGTTATGACCCTGTATTTGTTATCGTAACTTTTTTAGTTTGTTTAATGGGATCCTATTTAATAGAAAAGGTGACAACAAGACAGGAGTTAATAGCTTTAGGAATGAAGTTAGCAGTAACTAAATTCTTCCTATATCTATTACTGACTTATTTTATAGGAAGAGAGCAAAACTTAGTTGTATTACAAAGTGGGGAGATAGTTATTTCAGGTTTACTTTCAGGAATGTTGGCTATAGCCGCTTTACCATATTTTGAGAGAACATTTAACATCTTAACAACATTTAGACTTTTAGAACTGGGAGATTTATCCCATCCTTTACTTAAACTGTTATCTATGAAAGCACCAGGAACATTCCATCATTCAATGATGGTTGCAACATTGTCTGAAGCAGCGGCAGAGGCAATTGGTGCAAATGCTATCTTTGCTAGAGTAGCGTCATATTATCATGATATAGGAAAGATGAAAAGACCTAAGTTTTACGTAGAAAACCAAGAGGGAGGAGAAAATCCGCACTCAAAAATTTCTCCATTTTTAAGTACTTTAATAATAACATCTCATACCAAGGATGGAAATGAGTTGGGAAGAGAGTATAAAATTCCAAGAGAGATTAGGGATGTTATGTTTGAACATCAGGGGACAACAATGTTAGCATATTTTTATAACAAGGCAAAGCAATTGGATCCAACTGTGATAGAGGAGGATTTTAAATATGGAGGTCCTATTCCAAGAAGTAAAGAGTCAGCTATAATTATGTTAGCGGATTCTATAGAAGCGGCTGTAAGGTCATTAGACGAAAAAACTCCAATAACGATAGAAAATATGCTAAGAAAGATAATTAATTCAAAAATAGAGGACAATCAATTATCCGAAGCAGCGTTGACATTTAAAGAGATAGAGATAATTATTAAAACGTTTACAAAGGTTTTAATGAGTATTCATCATGTAAGAATAAAATATCCAGGACAAAAATAAAAAAAGGAGTTGGCATGGAAGTAGTATTAGATTTTTCTTTAGAAATAGAAGGGTATAATGAGCTTATAAATGAGGAAGAGGTAAAAGAATATATCTACGAGGTATTAAATGATGAATTTGATTCTGAGAAGCCTGTGTATATATCTGTGGCACTAGTTGGAAATGAGGAGATTCAAAGAATAAATAGAGAGTTTAGAGAAAAAGATTGCCCCACAGATGTGATATCTTTTGCATATCATGAAACGGATGATTATATGATTGGTCCATATGATACATTAGGAGATATAGTGATATCTTTAGAAAGAGTTGAAGAACAGTGTAATGAGTATAATCACTCATTTAGAAGAGAGTTTTTTTATGTTTTAACACATGGAATATTACATTTATTAGGATATGATCATATAGAAGACGAGGATAAAAAAGAGATGAGAGCCAGAGAAGAAGAGATTTTAGGGAGATTTGGTCATACGAGAGATTAAGGAGGAGCTGATGAAGCGAAAGGGAAGTAAGCAAGACATAACACAAAGTTTTAACGTAGCAATAGAAGGAATAATAGAGACTATCAGGACAGAAAGAAATATGAAATTTCATGCATTTTGTACAATATTAGTTTTGATGATTTCAATTTTTCTAGGTGTTAGTAGAATGGAGTTAATTGTGTTATCAATCAGTATGTCCCTTGTTTTAGCAACAGAACTTTTAAATACAGCTATAGAAAGTTTTGTAGATTTAGTTTCACCAGAATATAATATTTTAGCTAAGAGAGCTAAAGATGTTGGTGCAGGTGCTGTATTTATAGCAGCCAGTAATGCTTTAATAGTAGGATATTTGGTTTTTCATAAAAGAATAGCGGGTGAGTTTGCTAATTTTTTTGATTTATTAAAGGAGTCTTATGCAAATGTTATCATCTTTATAACTATATTTATAGTGATACTGGTAATAGCGATTAAAAGTATTTTTAAGAAGGGGACTCCTTTAAGAGGAGGAATTCCTAGTGGACATAGTGCTCTTGGTGGAGCACTTTTTATGGGAATATTCTTTCTGACACACAATGTCAGAGTATTTTATCTTTCTTTATTTCTTTTAATTTTAGTTTTACAATCAAGGGTAGAGGGGAAGATACACACAGTTTTGGAAACCATAATAGGTGCGGCAATAGGAATGGGTGTTACATATCTTTTTTTATCCCTATTAAAAGTTTAAAATATTAGGAGGTGTATGTAATGCAAAGAGCTAAAGATTATCTATTGCTTAGTGTACTCTCTTACTGTAATTTTTCTCAAGAGGATTATAAAAAAAATTTAGATCAAATTTATAGAGAGAATAACTCATTAAAGCTAGATAGTAATGGATTTTATTTTTCAAATTCAAGTACTAGACATTTATTTTATGATTTTTTTAAAGACATTCTTCAAAATTGGGAGATATTTTATGTAGAAAGCAAAAGAGCTTCCGATTTAGAAAGGGACTCAACAGGGTTTTATAGTGTAGTGTTTAGAAATATTAAATACGACAAGTATGTAATATCCTATAGAGGAAGTGAAAAATATCCTATAGAGGATGCCTATAAAGATTTTATAGAAAATGATTTGAAAATAGGATTAGGTGTAAAACCGGTACAATTTTATAATGGATTGGAAGTATTTAATAAAATTTATGATGAGTTTAAGATTTCTAAAGAAAAAATATCTATAACGGGTCATTCTTTAGGTGGTGGAATTGCTCAATTTGTAAGTATTATGGTTGATAAGGAGAGAGGATTTATACCATATACGTGCACTTGGAATGCTGTAGGAATAAATAGAGACGGAATTATAAATCTTCTAGATTTTTTCAATTATGACAAAATTTTAGATAAGCTTAATTTGGATGATATTGAAAAACAGTATTTTGTTGAATTTAAGAATGAGTACTTATCATTTTTCTTAAAGGAATTAAAAAAAGGGAAGGTAATAAAGGATAGTAATACTCTATTAATAGAGAGCAATATTGAGATATCACCTCAAATAGATGAGGGATTTATAAAAAATTTTGTAAAAAGCACAAGATTTGAAAATTTACTGAGTAAACTATCAAATGATACAAAAAATACTCTATTAGACAATAATAGAGTTTTTAATGCCTTGTTTAAAGTGGATAATTTAGCTAATGAGCTTTTTCAAGCAGATTATTTTATCAGAAAAATTAAAGCAAATAAGGCGTATGAAGAAAATATAGTTAATTTTTGCCACTCAGAAGATTTGACAGTTTCCCTTTTTCCACATGTTGGAGCTGTTTACCAAGTTGATAAAAGTTTTTTAAAGAAAGAGGTAAGAAAGAAGACGATTTTTTCTAGTTTTTTATTTTTTACAAAATCAGTTCAAGATTATCATTATCAAGATATATTTCTACCTTTTCTTGAAGTTGATGGTGAGAGATGTGGAATGTTTAGCAAAAATTTATCGATTGCTTATCTAGGAACAATTGTAAGAAAAGTGCTGACATTCGAATATTGTGTTGAAAGAGAACTGCTGGCTGATTACTATAGTTTAATTGTAATAACAGATATAAATTATAAAAAGATAAAATCTCAAATTTTAAATGCAATAAAGAAATGTGGAGAGGATATTTTATACAAATCTCAAGCATATAACCAGATAAAGGATATGGATCAAGAAACTTTTTCGAAAGTTTGGGAAAATTTGAAAATAAAGCTTCCTAGTCCATATAGAATACAGGATATATACGATTTAATATTATTTTAAAAGGGTGTGAATTTTCACGCCCTTTTATAATTAGAAACATTAGCAAAAAAATAAATTTTATTAAAAATAAACTTTTAATAGGTTGAAAAAAGATTAAAAAATAAAAAAGTTATATTTTATTTTTTTTAAAAGTATATTTAGAAAAAATAACAATAGATAAATTTTTTTTTAAAATTTATTTATTAAAAAATCAAAATACTTAAAATAAAAGATACTGTTTTTATTTAGATGAAGTAAAAATTATTAAAAATATATATTATAAAAAATAACCAAAAATCAGTTTATTTTTGATGAAAATAATAAAAACATTTGTATAAAAATTGAAAAAATAAAAAAGAAAATAAAAAAAAGTTCTAAAATAGGAGCTATTGACATAAAAAAGAAAATAAAGTATATATGTTATCAACAAGAAAAATAAATGAGGAGGAATTATTATGTCAAAAAGATTTGCACCAGAACCATATAAAATAAAAATGGTTGAAAATATGGCTATTATGACTAAGGATGAAAGAAAAGAAGCTATTGAAAGAGCTGGGTATAATACTTTTTTATTAAAATCAGATGAGTGTTATATAGATTTACTTACGGATTCTGGAACTAATGCTATGAGTGACGCTCAATGGGCTGGATTGATGTTAGGGGATGAAGCATATGCAGGAAGTAGAAACTTTTATCATTTAGAAAAAACAGTACAAGAACTTTTTGGATTTAAATATGTAGTTCCAACTCACCAAGGAAGAGGCGCAGAAAATATATTATCAACTTTAACAATAAAGCCGGGAGACTATGTACCGGGGAATATGTATTTTACTACTACGAGATTCCATCAGGAAAGAAATGGTGCAACTTTTAGGGATATTATAATTGATGAAGCGCATGACTCTCAGATAGATTTGCCATTTAAAGGAAATATAGATTTAAAAAAATTACAGGCGTTAATTGATGAAGTCGGTGCAGATAAAATACCGTATATTTGTTTAGCAGTTACGGTTAACTTAGCTGGGGGACAACCGGTATCAATGGCGAATATAAAAGCAGTTTCAGAATTAGCTCATAAGCACGGAATAAAAATTATGTATGATGCAACTCGTTGTATAGAAAATGCTTATTTTATAAAGGAACGTGAGGAAGGGTATGCAGATAAATCTATAAAAGAGATTGTAAAAGAGATGTTTTCCTATGGTGATGGGTGTACAATGAGTGGAAAGAAAGATTGTTTAACTAATATAGGTGGATTTCTATGTATGAATGACTATGAGCTATATTTACAAGCAACAGCTACAGTAGTTCAATTTGAAGGTATGCCAAGTTATGGTGGATTGGCAGGAAGAGATATGGAGGCTATGGCAATCGGGCTTAGAGAAGCAGTAAATTATGAATATATAAGCCATAGAGTTAATCAAATAAGATATTTAGGAGAAAAATTAGATGCAGCAGGAGTTCCTATGGTAAAACCTTATGGAGGTCATGCTATATTTTTAGACGCAAAAGCTTTTTTACCACATCTAACGCAAGATGATTTTCCAGCTCAAGCACTAGCAGCTGCTATTTACGAAAACTCAGGTGTTAGATCAATGGAGAGAGGAATAATATCAGCAGGAAGAGATATAAAAACAGGAAAAAATCATTACCCTAAATTAGAGACAGTGAGATTGACAATTCCAAGAAGAGTTTATACGTATGCTCATTTAGACTATGTAGCAGATACAATAATAGATTTATATAAAAATAGAGAAAAAATAAAAGGACTAAAATGGGAGTATGAACCATCTTGTTTAAGATTCTTCACGGGGAGATTCTCACAGAAATAAAGAATAGAAATTAAAATATCCTAAAGATAACTTTAGGATATTTTAATCTAGAGATGCCTACATGAAACTTTCTACTAAAATAAAAATTAGGAGGTATGTGATGGGGATTATAGAATTACCATTAAAAACAACAGTAAGTGCATTAAATGGGTTTTTATGGGGAGACATAATCTTATTTAATGTTGGGGAAACAAATGTCGGTCTAAGTTTATTAGTTTTAATGTTGATTCCTACAGGAATATACTATTGTATTAAAACTAGAATGTTATCATTTAGATTATTTCCCGAGATGATAAGAATAGTAGTGAAGAGCAAAGAGAAAGAGGATAAAGATGCGATATCTGGATTACAAGCATTGTTTATAGCAACAGCTTCCAGAGTTGGAATGGGGAACTTGGCAGGTGTAGTAGCGGCAGTTTCTTTTGGAGGACCTGGAGCGATATTTTGGATGTGGATTGCAGCTATAATAGGATCAAATACAGCTTTTATTGAGAGTACATTGGCTCAAATTTATAAGGAAAAAGATCCTTTATATGGTGGTTGGAGAGGTGGGCCAGCATATTTTATGAATAGGATGGAAGTGATTGCAGAATCTAGGGAGAATGATCCTTTTGAAAAAAATTTAGAGGAGGATTCAGATGTAATATCTAGAAATGGGAAGAGATATTATAAAAAATCATCTAATTTTAAACTTTGTGGAATATTATTTGCAATATCTGGATTGATAACGTGGGTTGGGATAACTCAAATAGTTTCTAACTCTGTTTCCGAATCTTTTAATAACGCTTTTGGTATATCACCTTTATATACTTCAATAGTTATGACAACTTTAGGAGGAATAGTTTTATTTGGAAAGGGAAAAAAAGATAAAGTAGTTGGTGTTTTAAATAAATTAGTACCTATAATGGCAGTACTATATTTTACATTGACACTATTTATACTTATTAAAAATATAGGTTTAGTTCCTGGAATGTTTTTAGAAATTTTTGGTGAGGCTTTTGGGGCTAGACAAATTGTGGCGGGAGGATTTGGAGCAGTTTTGATGCACGGAGTAAAAAGAGGATTATTTTCAAATGAAGCTGGAAGTGGCTCAGCACCATGTGCAGCGGCAGCGGCGGATGTAGAGCACCCTGTTCAACAAGGACTAATCCAAGCTCTAGGAGTTTTTATAGATACATTGGTGGTTTGTAGTTGTACAGCTTTTACAATGCTATTAGCACCACAGTCAATCAGAGAGGGGAAGATAGGAATGGATCTTCTTCAAAGTTGTATGGATTATCACATAGGTAGTATTGGAACTCCTTTAGTTGCATTGATTCTATTTTTATTTAGCTTTAGTACATTTTTAGGAATATTATTTTATGCAAGGTCTAACGTAGCATTTTTGTTTGGTGATAAAATGAAAGCTCAAGAAGCATACAAAATCTTAGCATTAGCAATGATGTTTATAGGTGGAATGGCTCAGTATCTATTTGTGTGGGAGTTAGGTGATTTGGGAGTAGCCTTAATGACAGTATTTAATATTATCGCGATAGTTCCAATGTCAAAAATAGCATTGGATTCTTTAGGTGAATATGAAGAAATTTACATTAAAAACAATAAGGTAATATTAGAAAAAGAGTAAGAAAAACACCTTAAATTAGGAATTGAACTAATTTAAGGTGTTTTTTATTGTAAAAATATGTAAAATTTGATACTCTATAATAAACAGCTTTTTTATTTTAAGGGGGAATGCTATGTTTTTATCGCCAGGAGAAAAGATACTGAAATACAGAAGGCATTACAAAATAAAGCAAGAGGACATAACAGGGGGGAAAGTTTCTAAAACATATTTAGGAATGGTTGAGTCCGGCAAAAAGTCTTTAAGTAAAAAAATGAGTGTTGTTTTTTATAAAAATTTAAAAAAAATAGTTGAAACCTTAGGAGAAGAGTTTACAGTGGACTATGATAGCTTTATTGAAAGTGCTGAAGAACAAGCTAAGAAATATCTAGATGCAGTGATAAAAAATGAAAAAATAGATAATAAATGGGTTATCGAAGAGGGAATTTTAAAATTAAATAAAGCGAATCAAAATAGATATATAATTGATTTAGCTGAGATATATTTAAAATTACAAAACGAAGCTGAAGCTAGATATATGTACGAAAAACTATTTAAAAGAGTAACAGAAATAAAAAAGTATGAAAAAGAATTTGAAATTTTTATAAATTTGTGTGCAAACCATGAGAAATATGAGATAATAACTTTACTATTTAATAAATATAGAGAGGACATATTAAAAAATAGATTTTTAAAAAATAATGAGGAGATATATTATCTCTATTTATTATCAATTTATAAGAATAAAGAGAAAAGTTATATAGAAATAGAAAGTGAGATAAATGAATATCTAAAAATTATAAAAAATAGAGTTATAAGAAATAAATGTTTAAATATATTGGCGGAAATTCAAATAGAAGAAAATGTTGAAAAAGGGATTGAACTATATCTTTTAATTTTGAAAAAAAGTGCAAATTTAGAGGAAAGATTAAATACTTTTTATAACTTAGGTAAAATTTTTATGCTCTCTAATAGAAGTAGTGAATTAAAAAATATTTATTTAAAATTAAGTAGGGTTTATGAGAAAAAAATTGTAAAAACTGCTGAAGAAAAATTTAGGTTATTGTATCAATTAGGAAAAATATCAGAGTATTTAGATAAACAAGTTGAAAGTAGGGCTTTTTATATAGAAGCACTTGTGATAGGAAAGGGCATAGAGGTGCCATTAAATGAGGTAATCGATATAATTAATCGATTGTTTAAAATGTTTGAAAAAAGTGATTATTACTCTTTAATCAGTATTGAAAAAGAGTATTTAAGAATATTGGAAAGTTATGAGGATTTTAAACCTGTAGTGAAACTTTTTGAGTATTATTATAAGAACTACCCTCATAAAATGGAAGAAAAATTTAATTTATTTGGAAACTATTTGGAGTAAAATAGTAAGGAGAAAGGTAAAATGGTAAAAGTAGGAAAAAGACAAACAATGAAGATTAATAACTTCAGTAGTAAAGGTGCACATTTGGATGCTGGAACAGGAGATACAAAAGATAATATTCTTTTGCCAAATAATGAACTAGAAGGTAAAGTTTTGGATATCGGGGATGAACTGGATGTAATGATATATAAAGATTCAGAAGATAGATTGACAGCAACTTTAAGAAAAACAGCTTTAACAGTTGGAACAATAGGAAAACTTTATGTGACAGATACAAATGAAAAACTAGGTGCATTTTTAGATTGGGGATTAAAAAAAGAGCTATTGTTGCCACACGCACAAATGGTAGGAGAAGTTAAAGCGGGAGATGAAGTTTTAGTTGGTATATATGAGGATAGTAAAGGAAGATTATCTGCAACAATGAAGATATATAGTTTTTTAATGCCAAATAAGGACTATCAAAAAAATGATTTTGTAGAAGGTACAGTATATAGAATTAATCCTGAAATAGGTGTTTTTGTTGCAGTCGATAATAGGTATTTCGGATTAATACCAAATAGCGAATGTTTTAAGAAATTTTATATTGGAGAAGAGATTCAAGCTAGAGTTATCAGAGTTAGAGAGGATGGAAAATTAGATTTAGCTATGAGAGAACTAGCTTTTGTTCAAATGGATAAAGATGCTGAAAGTATTATAGGGAAAATGAAAATATTAAAATCACATTTTAGATTTAATGATGATAGTTCTCCAGAAGCTATAAAAGAGTATTTTGGAATAAGTAAAAAAGCTTTTAAGAGAGCGATAGGAAAGTTATTAAAAGAGGGAAAAATAGAGAAAACAGAAGATGGATTTTTTAAATTAAAGTAAAAGGGGATTTTATGGAAGGAAAAACTATACAATCTATCCAGAGAGCAATAGATATAATGAATTGCTTTAATGAAAATGTTCATGAGCTTTCATTAAAAGAAATCAGTGAGAAAGTAGCGCTAAGTAAAAGTACTGTACATGGGATTGTATCGACGCTTTTAAAAAATTCATACTTGGAGCAAAATGAAAAAAATAGTAACTATTCATTGGGTCCAGCATTTATAGAAAAAAGTTTTATCGTAAATGAAGATGTTTTAATAAAGAATATAGGACATAAATATTTAGTAAAAATATCAGAAGAGTTCTCCGTGACTGTAAATTTATTTTTATTTAAGAGTGAGCATTTAAAATTAATTGACAGAGTTCAGTCAGATTCAATGTATTATACAATAAGTACATCTGTGACTAAAATTCCTTTAAATGCGTCAGCTTCTGGAAAATTAGCTTTGGCGTACTCGGATGACGTAAATATAGATAAAATATTTAGCAAAAATTTATTACATAAATATACAAATAGTACAATAATAGATAGAGAAACTTTGGTAGAAGAGATTTATAAAATAAGAAAAGACGGCTATTCTTTGGAAAGGTCAGAGGTTGAATTGGGAATTTATTGTATATCAGTTCCAATTTTTAAGGTAAACAATGTTTTTGTTGGAACAGCATCAATAATGGCTACAAGGGAAAAATTAATGAATATTTTACCAAATTTGGTACCTAAAATGGTAGCCATGAGTAAAAAAATATCGTTCGAATTGGGAGCACGAGAGGAGTAATAACTCCTCTTTTTTATTTAATTATTGACAAAAAAATAAAAATAGTATATTGTTAGTATAATAATTTTTTATTAAAGAATATCATTCGATAATGTAGAATACAAAAAGGGGAGGATTTATGAAGAATATGCTAGAAATTTTTGGACAATTTTGCTTTACAGAGGATAAATTGAAAAGTAGAATACCAGAATCGTATTTTAAAGAGTTTAAAAAAGTTCAAAATGGCGAGAGGGAGTTATCGATAGAACTTGCTGACTCAATAGCAAATGCAGTTAAAAATTGGGCCACTGAAAATGGAGCTACACATTTTACACATTGGTTCCAGCCCTTGACAGAGCTAACTGCTGAAAAGCATGATTCATTTATCTCAATGTCATCAGATGGGACTTGTGTCTCACAATTTTCAGGAAAGGAACTTATAAAAGGTGAAGCTGATACATCATCATTTCCAAATGGAGGGGTTAGATCGACTTTTGAAGCGAGAGGTTACACTGCATGGGATTGTAAATCACCAATGTTTTTAAGAGGAGAGGGGCTATCTAAGTCACTATATATTCCAACAGCTTTTATTGGCTATAATCAAATGGCTTTAGATAAAAAGGTACCTTTATTGAGATCGATAGATTTTATATCGGAACAAGCACTAAGATTAAAAAAAATATTGGATCCTGGATCCAATGTGACCTCAATAACTAACACCTTAGGATTGGAGCAAGAATATTTTTTAATAGAGAAGAAGTTTTGGGAAAAACGTCAGGACCTAATGCTTTCAGGTAGAACAATATTTGGGTCTTTACCACCAAAAGGTCAAGAACTAAATGATCATTATTATGGAAGTATAAAGGAAAAAGTCGAAAAAGTGATGAATGAGATTGATGAAGAACTATGGAAGATAGGAATTATGGCAAAAACAAAACATAACGAAGTAGCTCCGAATCAGTTTGAGATAGCTTTGATGTTTACGACAGCAAATGTTGCAGTTGACCAAAATCAATTGACAATGGATATAATAAAAAAAGTTGCAGACAGACATAATTTAAGTGCATTATTACATGAAAAACCATTCAAGGGAGTTAATGGTTCCGGAAAACATTGTAATTGGTCACTGGCAACAAACTTAGGAGAAAATTTATTAGATCCCTCTTCTTTATCAAAAAATAATCTTCAATTTTTAGTATTTTTAACAGCTGTTTTAGAAGGAATTGATAGATATGAAGATGTTTTAAGAGCTTCTTGTGCAACACCTGGAAATGATCATAGATTAGGAGGACATGAGGCACCACCAGCGATAATTTCAGTTTTTATAGGTGAAGAGTTGGAGGAGATATTAAAAAATATAGGAAAAATAGTGCCTATAAATGAAGCGCAAGGGAATATGGAGTTTGGCGTAAAAAACTTTACAAAGATACCAAAAGACATATCTGATAGAAATAGAACTTCTCCTTTTGCATTTACAGGAAATAAATTTGAATTTAGAATGCCTGGTTCGAGTGCATCAGCATCTACACCAACATTTATAATAAATACTATTATTGGAACGATAATAAAGGAATATGCAGACTATTTAGAAAATAGAGATTCTAAGAATTTAAAAAAGGATATAATTGAACTTATAAAAGATAGATATGAAAAACATAAAAGAATTTTATTCAATGGAAATGGTTATGACGAAAGTTGGAAAATTGAAGCTGAGAGAAGAGGGTTAAAAAATTTAAAAAATACATTGGAAGGATTAAAAATCTATAAACAACCCAATATAATAGAGTTATTTAAAAACGCTAAAGTATTGTCACCAGAGGAGTTAGAAGCGAGATATACGGTTTATTGTGAGCGTTATATCAAACAAATTAACATAGAGGGAAGCTCAATGGTTAGAATTGCTAGAAATGAGATTTATCCAGCATTAATGGAGTATGCATCAAAAATATCGAACACCATCTTATCGTTGAGAGAGGTTTTGGGAGATGATGAGTTTCTATTGGCAGATAAAGCTCATCTAGTAAAACTTTTGGCTGGAAAAAATCGTTTAAAAGATTATTTAGCTCAGCTTGAGTCACAACTAGTGGTAGCTAATGAAATTGAAGATTTATATGAAAAAATAATTTATTTGAATAAAGAGATAATACCTCTATTAAAATGCTTAAGAGATATTATAGATTTATTAGAGCATCAAGTTGAAAAGAAAATTTGGCCCGTGCCAACTTATGAGGAGATGTTATTTAAATTATAAAAAAGAAGTCAGAGCCTAAACTCTGACCTCTTTTTAACTATATTGTGCTTTTAAATTCTGTTTCTTTAAAACATATTTAATTGATTCTAAGGCTGCAATCGTACCATCAGCAGTGGCAGTGGTAACTTGTCTAATATTTTTAGATCTGACATCTCCTGCAGCATATATACCTTCAATAGATGTGTGCATAGATTCATTAGTAACAATGTATCCCTGTTCATCTAAAGTCGCAACTTCACCATAAAGTTCTTTAAGTGATCTTGTTCCTAAATATAGAAAAGCAAATTGAGTTGGATAAGTTGTATCAGTGCCATTGACTTTGACAATAACCTCTTCAACAAACTCGTCTCCCTTAATCTCAATTAGTTCAGTTGAGTAATACATTTTAATTTTTTCATTAGCTTTTAATGTCTCCATAAGAGCTTTATCACAATTGTCATCACAACTATCTGTCATAAACATAAGAATCTCTTTTGAATATTTTGTTAAAAATAGTGCTTCTTCAGCAATCTCTTTAGCCTTTCCAAAAAGAGAGACAGTCATATTTTTTGTAAAAGCTCCGTCACAAGTTGCACAATAGGAAACACCTTTCCCTAAATATTTCTCTTCACCTGGAAGTTTTTTAGATCCATTCTTAGCCCATCCACTTGCGATAATAACAGCTTTTCCTGAGAAGTTTTCAACATCTGTTTTAACAACTTTGTATTCTCCAAATAAATCAAATGCTGAAAATGTAGCACTAACAAATTCAACATTATATTTAAGTGTTTGTTCTTTCATTAAAGTGTAGATATCTTTTCCAGTGGGTGATCCTAAGATACCTGGATAATTTTCAATTTTATGAGCCATAAGAAGACTTCCAGTATTTGGTTTTTCAATAACTAAAACTGAAAGATTAGATCTTCCGGCATAAAGAGCAGCAGTTAAACCAGCTGGACCAGCACCAATAATAACAACATCGTAAACTTTGTTTTCCATATTAATCCTCCTAAAACATTCCTTGAGATTTTAATACTCCCTTCTCTTCACCTAAAATAGTAGGTTCAGTATGGGCACTATATACTATTGTATTTTCCGGATAATTTTCACAAATCTTTTTTAAACTTTTTTGTAATTGTGTTAAATTACCCGTAGGCAAGTCATATCGACCATAACTTCTCCTAAATAGTGTGTCGCCAGAAATCATAAAATTGGACTCTTTGTTGTAAAAACATTTCGAACCAACTGTGTGACCTGGAGTATCAATAACTTCAAAACCAAAAATAGAATCTCCCTCTTTTATAGGAGTAAAATCACCTGTATATGAAAAATCATATCCTTGAATAGCATAAGATAAATTCAAGGATGGATCACTTAAAAATTCTTCCTCTTCTTTTCCAATATAGATGTGTACATTGGGAAAAAGACGCTTTATTTCATTTATTCCACCTATATGGTCACCATGACCATGAGTAAGAATAACATTTTTTAAAGTTAGATTGTGATTTTTGATAAAAGATACGACACTTTCTAATCTAGAATCACTGCAATCAAAAAGAGAAGCTTCATTACTGTCATTCCAAACTAAATAACAGTTTGTCATATAGCTCCCCAAAGGAAAGGCTTTAATTTTCATTAAAAATACCTCCAACATATTCTTTTTCATAATTATACATTATTCTAGTGTTTTTTTCTATGAAAATATTTTCTATTTCTATATTTTGTTACGGATGAGACCAATTCCATCACCGAATGGGAGTAAAACAAAATCGTGATGCTTAGAGAGATAAGTTATGAACTCGTCAAGTCTTTTTACTATTGTTTTAAATCGTTTTGGATATTCTTTATAGAGATAACCTCTAAACATAATATTATCGATAAAAATGATTCCATTGTCAGTAAGTCTTTCAAAAGAATCAGTGAAAAATTCCATATAGTGTCCCTTGGAAGCATCTATAAAAATAAAATCAAATTTTTCATTAAGTTTTTTTATTTCCTCAACACCATCTCCTAAAATTAGATTAATTGAATCTAAAAGATCTCCTTTTTTAAAATTTTCAAGAGCTTGACTATATCTAGTTTCATCAATTTCAATAGTTGTTAATTTACCGCCATTTTTTTTAGCAACTCTTCCCATAATTGTTCCAGAGTACCCAATAGCAGTACCAATTTCAAGTATATTTTTGAAATTGTGGCTAGAGATTAAAAATTCAAGATATTTAGCGACCTCTTTTGTAACAATAGGTACATTATTTTCGATTGCAAAGGCTTCCATTTCTAAGATTAAAGAATCCTTTTCCTCTATTTTGCTAACGACATATTCATTGGCTTCTTTTAATTCATCTAACATTATTCAAAATCCTTTCTTAGTTTAATAATATAAAAATTATCTAAAATTTCCTCAGTGTAATCAATTAAAAAACCTCCAATTGAATCAAAATGTCCATTTACATTTTGAGGAAGGGTAAATTTTACAACAGAGAAATTTTTGTGGTTATTTAAAAACTTAATAATATTATCGGTGTTTTCTTCTGAAAATATAGTGCACGTACTATATACAAGTTCGCCCCCAACTTTTAATGAGAAAGCTGCAGAATCAAGGATTTCGTACTGTAGTGTAGACAAATCGTGAACGTTATTCATATTTTTATTATATAGCGCTTCAGGTTTTTTTCTAAGAACACCATATCCACTACATGGAGCATCAACAAGGATCTTATCAAATTTTTGTCCTTGCTCTTTAAGTTTACGAGCATCTAATTTGATAGATTTTACATTAGTAAGTCCTAATTTATATAAATTTTCTTCGATTATTTTCATTTTGTGTTGATGTATATCGAGAGCGAAGATTTCACCTGTATTATTCATAAGCTCGCCTAAAACTGCTGTTTTACTTCCAGGAGCACTACATGTATCTACAACTTTTTCTTCGGGTAGAGGATTTAAAATTTTTGCAGCTAAGTATGAGGAAGCATCTTGGGCAATAATTTTTCCATCTTTAAATTCCTGTGTATATAAGACAACTCCTGAATCGATATAGTAGACAGTATCAACTTTTTTAATAATCTCAATTTTTAAATTTTTTAAAAGAGTTTCAAATTCTTTTTCAGAGTACTTTAAAGTATTTACTCTTACACTCATGTATGGAATTTTTTTCAGAGATATTAAAACTTGTTCAGTGGAATCTCCATATTCTTTTTTTATTTTTTCGTAAAACCATCTAGGATAAGAGTATAAAACGTCAAGTTTATCCTCATCCTTTAGTTTAATTATTTCATCTTCTTTATCTCTTAGGTAACTTCTGATAACTCCATTAACAAATTTACTAACAGGTATCCCGAATTTATTTTTAGTTAATTCAGTTGCCTCCCATGCAATACCTTTATCATCACTATTCATAAAAGTGGCTTGGTAGATAGAGATTTTTAATAAATTTTTAATCCAATTTTTTTTAATATCTTTGGTTCTTTTTTCTAATTGGTAATTTAAATAAATATCATTTCTAATGACCCCATAGAAAACTTCAGTTATAAAACCACGTTCTCCTTTACTTAAATTATTTTTTGAAAAATATTCATTTAAAAGAATATTGGAGTATTTTCCTTTTTCAAATTCGCTTAATAAACTGATAATTCTTTGTTTTATATTCAATATAACATCTCCCAACTATATAACTTTATATAACTCATCACTTTGAGGAGGCATAATTTCCAATCTCTTACCATTTTTTACAAGAATTTTTTCCTTAGAAGCGGTAAATTTTCCGATATCGAAAGCCGGAATATTATTTTCATTCAATTTCTCAATTAAAGAAGTAGCATTATTTTTATCAACTACTATAAGCATAGTTCCACTTGATATAAGTTTTAATGGATCAATTTTAAAATGATTACAGATTTCTTTTGTACATTGAGGAATAAATATTTTTTCATATGAGATTTCAACACCTAAGTTGTAAAAGCAACTAGACTCCCAAAGTGCTCCTAAAAGACCTCCTTCAGTAATATCGTGCATCCCTTTTGAAAATGTATTGGCAATAAGACCATCTTTTACAACGCTAGTTGAATCCAAAAGAGATTTAGCCTCATCCACAATTTTTTTAGAAAAGATGTCATAGAGCTCATCTTCTTTTTCAAAAGCTATTATACCAGTTCCTTCAATTCCAACCCCTTTAGTTATAATTAACCTATCTCCAGCTATAATATGCTCTCTTTTTTTGAAATTATCCTTTTTTCCAATGCCAATTGAAGTAGCAGATATTATTATTTTATTGACCGCAGCAGTTATTTCAGTATGTCCTCCGATTATAGAGACACCTAATTTTTCAGCTTCTTGTTGCGCCTCTTTCATAATTTTAGCAATTTCTTCTTTTTTTGTTTCAGGTGGAGCTAAAATAGTAAGCATAATTCCAACAGGTGGAACTCCTTCTGTGGCAATGTCATTGCAATTAATATTGACAGCTAACTTACCCAAATCACTATTTGATCCTGTGATTGGATCAGTTGACAAATAAACAATCTCATCTCCAACTTCAATAGCAGCACAATCGCTACCAATTTCTCCAAAGGAGAGTATTCGATCACTATTATTTTTGATATTATTAAAAACTAAATCTTTTAAGTCTGAAATAGTAAGTTTACCGATTTTCATATTTTCTCCTCATATGTAGTAGAATTTTATAATCTATTATACTATATTTTCTGAAAATAAAAAACCCTTACTTATTAAAACTAAGTAAGGGAAATTATTTTTAAAATAACCCTGAAATAACACCGTGTTCATCAATATCAATAAGTTCGGCAGCAGGTATTTTTGGTAAACCAGGCATATCAATAATTCCGCCTGCCATGGCGATTATGAAACCAGCACCGGCAGCTAATTTTATAGTGTCTATTTCAACTGTAAAACCAGTAGGTCTTCCAAGAAGAGTGGCCTTATCAGAGATTGACTTTTGAGTTTTTGACATACAGATTGGAAGGTTTCCATATCCAAGCTCTTCTAATTGTTTTATAGTTTTAATGGCAGCTCCAGAGAATGTAACTCCATCAGCACCATAAATCTCTTTACATATTTTTGTAATTTTATCTTTTATAGGCATATCTAGATCATATAATGGCTCATATTTAGAATTATTTTCTTCTAACTTCTTAATAACTAATTTAGCAAGTTCTTCACCACCTTCACCACCTTTAGCCCAAACTTCGCATAGAGCAACAGGTGCATCTAAGGTTTCACAGTGAGATTTAATCAAATTGATTTCAGCATCAGTATCAGTAACAAATTTGTTGATGGCTACAACAACTGGGAGATTAAATTTTTTCATGTTTTCAATATGCTTATCTAAGTTAGCAAGACCTAACTTTAAAGCCTCTAAATTTTCTTCATTAAGAACTTTAGCTCCACCGTGATGTTTCAGAGCTCTGACAGTGGCAACAATAACAACACAGTTAGGATTTAACCCTCCTTTCCTACATTTGATATCTAAGAACTTTTCAGCACCTAAGTCAGCGGCGAAACCTGCTTCTGTAACAACAACATCTGAAAGTTTTAGAGCTAATTTTGTAGCTAGTAGTGAGTTACATCCATGAGCAATATTAGCAAATGGGCCTCCATGAATTATAACTGGAGTATTTTCTAAAGTTTGTACTAAATTTGGTTTTATAGCTTCTTTTAAAAGAGCTGTTACAGCCCCAGAAATTTTTAAATCGTTTATAGTAAGAGGTCTATCATTATAGCTATAACCAAAAACAATTTTTCCAATATTTTCTTTTAGTTCTTTTAAAGAATTTGAAAGACAAAGTGTTGCCATAATTTCAGAAGCAACGGTTATTTGAAAGGAATCTTGCCTAGGATCCCCATTGGCCTTTCCACCAAGTCCAATGACGATATTTCTAAGGTTTCTATCGTTCATATCGACTACTCTTTTCCAAGTAATCTTAGTGTTGTCAATACCTAATGAATTTCCTTGAGTGATGTGATTATCGATACATGCAGAAACAAGATTGTGAGCTACTCCAACTGCATGGAAATCTCCTGTAAAGTGTAAATTGATATCCTCCATTGGTATAACTTGAGAATAACCTCCTCCGGTAGCTCCTCCTTTCATTCCAAAGACAGGACCCAAAGATGGTTCTCTAAGGGCAGCAACAGAAGAGATACCTATTTTATTTAAAGCTTGTGTCAAACCAACAGTTACAGTAGACTTTCCCTCTCCTGCGGGCGTGGGTGTAATAGCAGTAACAAGAACCAGTTTTCCATCCTCCTTATTGGCAAGTTTATCCAATAAAGAAAGATTTAGTTTAGCCTTGTATTTTCCATAAGTATCATAATAATCCTCACTAATATTTAGCTTAGAAGCTATTTCAGAAATTTTTAATAATTTTGCTTCTTGTGCAATTTGTATATCTGTATTCATTGACCCCTCCTTAAAAAATAAAGTGCTCTGAAATAAATAAGAATATCCCATTAGTACAATTGTACCTCAAAACAAATAAAAAATAAAGGTCAATAAGTAAAAATAAAAAATTGATTTTTTATGAAATTAGAGGTATATAAGGTATGAAAGAGAGCGTTATAGTTGTTATCTATTCAGTGGGAAAATGTTGTTTAATTTTTAGGACAAAGGGGGTACTATGATTAACAGGGAAGATATTTTATTGGCTAAACAGGGGGATGTGGATTCAATAGAAAAGATAGTAACGGAGTATAAAAATCTTATATATGTAAGAAATAAAACCCTATTTTTAAAAGGAGCAGAAAGAGAAGACTTGGTTCAAGAGGGAATGATTGGATTAATGAAGGCTATAAAGTCTTTTGATGAAAGTAGGAGTGTGTGTTTTAGTACTTTTGCATCCCTTTGTATAAAACGACAAATTATAACAGCAGTAAAAAATTATAATTCTGAAAAGAACAAAAATTTGAATAATGCAATGCAAGGAGAGGGGTATTCTGAGTTAGAAGACCTTATAAAATATAGGAGACCCTCATTAAAATATTACACTCCAGAGCAGATTGTCATTGGAAAAGAACTTATGAAGCTTTTAAAAAAATTTTTAAATGAAAATTTAAGTGGATTGGAAAAAGATGTATTTATATTTATGGCAAAAGGATATGGATATTTAGAAATAGCTCAAAAATTAGAAAAAGAACCAAAAGCAATAGACAATTCTATTCAAAGAATAAAAAAGAAAGTTATTATTTTTTTAGAAAGGTATAATAAAAATTGACAAAAGCTATAAAAATCGAATATAATATGTGAAATTTATATTTAATTTAAAGGGAGAAAATGATGGTATTAGAAACAATAAAGAGTCAAAAGATAACTTTTGAACAAAAAGTTGTAACCCTAGCAAGATTGGCAGAAGGTAGTATAGAGGTTTTAAATAAAAGTGAAGCCTTAAAAAAATATATGGATGATGGAATTATATGTGATTTATTTGAGGGAAATGCTCCTTATAGACCAAGATATATAGTTCCGAACTACGATATATTTATGGAGCAAGGAAGTAAATTTTTAAACTTGGATAAACCAACGAATATATGGGAAGCTACTCATAGTTTATTAATTCTTTATAAGCACGTTCCATCAATAACAACTATGCCTGTTTATTTAGGAAATATCGACTATTTATTGGAACCTTTTATTGAGAATGAGGATGAAGCATATTTAGCAATAAAATTATTTTTAAAACACATAGATTCAACAATAACAGATTCGTTTTGTCATGCTAATATAGGACCAAAAGAAACAAAAGCTGGAATTTTAATATTAAAAGCTATGAGGGAACTGGAGTTACCAACGCCGAATTTAACAATAAAATACAGTGAAGAAACAACAGATAAAATAGCGATAGAGGCAATTAAAACAGCACTGATAACAGCTAAGCCAAGTTTTGCTAATGATAAAATTTTTAGAGCAGATTTTAAGGGAGAGTATGGAATAGTTAGTTGTTATAACGGTTTAAAAGTTGGTGGAGGAGCAAATACTTTAGTGAGAGTGAGGTTGGGGGCTCTGTCAAAATTGGCTAATTCAGAAGGTGATTTTTTGACAAGAGTTTTACCTGAAACATCAAAAGAGATATTGGAATACATAGATGAAAGATCTAGATTTATTATAGAGGAAAGTGGATTTTATGAGAGCAATTTCTTAATAAAAGAGGGACTTTTAGAAAAGGAAAAATTTACTGGGTTGTTTGGTTTTGTTGGATTAGCTGAATGTGTGAACAATCTTTTAGGTGCAACAGAAAAACAGGAGAGATTTGGATATTCAGAAAAAGCAAATAGATTGGGACTTGAAATAGTGGAGACCATGTCAAAGATAATTATGAATCATAAAACAAAGTACGCAGGAGAATTTTTTGGAAAAACTCATTTACTTCACTCACAAGTTGGAATAGATACAGATAAAGATGAAAGTCCGGGATGTAGGATTCCTGTGGGAGAAGAACCGGAAATATTTGAACATATAATTCAATCGGCTCCATTTCATCGTTACTGTCCGAGTGGAATTGGAGATATATTTGTATTTGACGAAACATATAAATCAAATCCGGAAGCAATTTTGGATATAATAAAAGGTGCTTTTGAAACTGAAATGAGATTTTTCTCATTGTATAGCGATACTTGCGATGTTGTTAGAGTGACAGGGTATCTTGTGAAGAAATCGGAGATTGAAAAATTGGATAGAGGGGAACAGGTATTGAGAGATACAACTATTTTAGGAAAAGGTGCTAGAGATAATGCTAAGGCTTTGGATAGAAAGTTAAGAAGTGAGTAGTATGGGGTTAAAAGCAAAAATAAATAAAATTATAAAATTTTCTAATGTTGATGGACCTGGTAATAGAATGGCTATATTTTTTCAAGGTTGCAATTTTAACTGTGAATATTGTCATAATCCAGAAACAATAAACATTTGTAAAGAATGCCTTAATTGTATTGAAATTTGTTCAACTGGAGCTTTAAAAGTAGTTGATTCAAAGATAATTTGGGATAAAAAGTTGTGTTGTGAATGTGATCGATGTACGAAAAGTTGTAAATTTGACTCCTCTCCTAAAGTGAGAGAGTATACGATTGAAGAGTTATTAGCCGAAATTGGTAAAGTGAAGCCTTTTATAAAGGGGATAACAGTGAGTGGAGGAGAGAGTACTCTGCAGTATAAATTTATAGCTAAACTTTTTTATGAAATAAAGAAAAAGTGGTCTGATTTGACTTGTTTTGTAGATACGAATGGAGGACTAAATTTAGATAGTATTGAGTATAGAGAGTTAGTAGAAAATACAGATTATTTTATGTTGGATATAAAAACTTGGAATAATGAAGAGCATTTGCTTTTAACAGGAAAAAAGGTAGATGTGGTTATAAAAAATTTATATTTTTTGAGAGATATAGGAAAGCTATTTGAAGTGAGAAGTGTTATAGTTGCAAACAGGTTAGATAATAGATTGACAGTTAAAAATGTAGCAAAAATTATAGCAGATAAAGATATAAGGTATAAAATAATAAAATATAGGCACTTTGGAGTGAGAGAAAGTATGAAAAAAAATTTACTTTCTCCGACAAATACCGAATTAGAGGAATTAGAAAAGTTAGCTAAAAAAAATGGAGCAAAAAACACCCTAGTTATTTAGGGTGTTTTTTTAATTAAATTTATATCCAAAACTAAGTTGGAAGAGATAACTGCGTGACTCTTGAGCCTTTGAAATATTAAATTTGATAGGTCCTATTAAACTCAGATAACTAAGAGTTATCCCTGCACCTTGGGAGTAATCTTTCCAAAGGATAGGATTGTCATCATCATCAAAAATTTCGTTGGCAAATTTGTATGTAGCAACATCCCAATTGACTCCAATATATAGTTTTTCTATAAGTTTATATTGAGCACCAAGACTTACTCCAAAGAGAGAAGATAGATATTTCTCTTGGAAATAGTAGCCACTAAAAGCAAAAGTATTGAGAGACAAATCATCAGACAATCCACCAAGTTTGATATATTTGTCTGGAAGAATATCCTCACCAGTAATATTCCCACCAAATAATTTGGCAGATAAACTTAGTTTCTCAGTGATAGATAAATAATTTGAAGATAGGTAGTTAGTCGATAAAAAGTTTAAATTATCTTTTCCTAAGTTCCCACCCCATCTTTGAGAAAATTCGCCTTTGAAACCTTTGGTAGGAAAAGCAATAGAGTTTGTTTTATCCCAATTGACGTTAAGAAAAATATCTCCATAACTTTTAGAGTATTGTATTGGTGAATCAAAAATATTTTTTATTTCAGAATCTAAACTAGCATAGTTTAAAGAGGCTCCATATGAGAATAAAAATAGATTGGAATATTGTGTTACAAAAGCACCTTCTAATTTAGTTACTTGACTTTTATAACTACCAATTTTATCTTTATCCTGATATATGAAAAATGGGCTTTCTTTATAGCTAATACTATTTAGAATACCAACTTTATTTGAGACACCGTAGTATGAGAAATTCTTTAAGTCAAAACCAAGATAGTCACCGAAAGTGGCTTCGATAGTTGATAAACTACCAATTTTACCAAAAGAGTTGATATCGGTTCCAATAGAAAAGGTAGTTCCATAGTCGGTTTGATAATCAACTCCAAGACCAACGATATTGGTAGGATTTTCTTCAATTTGAAGTTTTAAAGTATTATTTTCAAGAGAGTAATAAATCTTGTTAACAAAATTTAAACTATATGTTTTCAGCATTAATTTCTCAAGTATATCGGGATTTACATCAGAGCCTATAGAATTCTTAAAGATTGACTTAATTATTTCCTTATGATTGTCATTTTTAGTTTCAGTAACAATATCGACATTTTCCAGAACAAAGTTATTTTTATATTGAAGCGAGCTTTTTCTTTTATTCTGTTTAGGATTAAGAGCTAATATTTTAGAAATCTGTTCTTTTGCAGCAGATTTTCCCAATGCTTCAATCTCTTTAAAATTGTCGAAATCAGTTGTTTTAAAATCTGAAATATCAGGATCAATAAGTATTGTAGCTAAACTTCTTTGTTTATTGGTAGAACTTGTACTTTGAATAGCAACAATTTGATCGGCAACACTCAAAATATCGTAATCTTCTTTCTTTTGAAGAGAGGTTCCCACATCTACCGCAATAACAATATCAGCTCCTAGATTGAAAGCGTCTTCAACGGGTAAATTTCTAGATAAAAGTCCATCGACGTAGTAACTATCTTCAATTTTTACAGGGTCAAAAATTGTGGGAATAGATATACTGGCTGTGATAACTTGAGCTAAGTCACCACTACAAAAAGCTTTAGCCTTTCCTGTATTCAAGTCAGTTGCAATAATTTCAAGAGGAATAGGTAGATTTTTAAAATCTCTTGTTCCTTCTACATTCCAAAGAAGATTTTTTAGAGTGAGATAGATCTTTTGAGTATTTCTGATACCTTTTGGCAATGCAAAATTTAGAGAGTTATCGTACTTTAAAGAAAAATTGTAATTCTTCATCATTGACCTTTGATCAATAGAGACATCAGTGAGGTTTGGACTATCGTTAAAAGTTTCTTGCCAGTTGATGTCTAAAACTAATTTTTCAATCTGATCTGGAGTATATCCGACGGAGTACAAAGCACCTATAAGAGCTCCCATACTTGTTCCTGTGATGTAGTCAATTTTAATATTATTTTCTTCTAGAATTTTAAGAACACCTATATGGGCGAAACCTTTTGCTCCACCGCCACTCAAAACAAGTCCCACTTTAGGTTGTTTTTTTTCCTCTTTGAACTTTTCAATTTTTCTCTTTTCTAGTTTTTTTATTTTATTTTGTAGAAGTGTTATCTCTTGTTTCAATTTTTCAATTTCAATATCCTCTGGAGAGTGAGAAAAATTGTTCGAAAATACATTGGTAAATATTAGAAAAATTAATAAAAAAAATTTTCTTTTCATCACTCCTCCTTGTAAATTTTATTAAATTCTTTAAAAAAATTTGGAAATGTTTTAGAGACACATTCAGGATTTAAAATCTTTATATTGGGTACTTTAAGCCCAATCAAAGTGAGCGACATAGCCATTCGGTGGTCATCATAAGTTTCCAAAACATTACCACAGTAGTCTTTTAGAGAGCGAGGAACAATTAAAAAGCCATCGTTAAATTCAGTAAAGTAACCATTAATTTTTTGAATTTCATTTTTCAGAGCAGAAATTCTATCAGTTTCTTTTATTCGCATATTTTCAACATCCCAAACTTTAGTGGAGGAAGTAGCAAAAAGAGCTATAACAGCTAGAGTTTGAGCAACATCTGGAATATCATTCATACTTAACTCAACACCCTCATATGTTGGTACACCCTTGACAGTAATGGAGGTGTCATCAAAAGCGAGAATATTTAGACCTAAATTTTTTAAGATATCTAAAAATTTAGAGTCTCCTTGAATACTATTTTTAAAAAAATTATTTAACGTAACAGTTGAATTGGCAATTAAAGCCATCGCTAGAAAATATGATGCAGAAGACATATCGCCTTCAATTAAATATTCATCTATGTTGTATTCCTGTGGAAATATGTGAACTAAATTTTTATTATAAGTAAAATTAGCTCCAAAATCCTTCATCATAGCTAAGGTCATATCTATATATGGTTTTGAAACGATTCTTCCCATAAATTCAATCTCTATCGAGTTTCTAAAATTAGGAGCAACCATAAGAATTGAAGATATATATTGACTACTTTTACTTCCATCAATTTTTACATATTTTGCAGAAACTCCTTTAGAAGTTATACGAATTGGAGGGAAACCAAAATTACTTAAGTATTCCACTTCAACTCCAAGTTGAATCAAAGAATCGACTAAATCTTTGATAGGTCTTTGGTTCATACGTTCATTTCCATATAGAGTAGCAGTTCCAGTTCCAGTAGCTAAATAGGAACTTAAAAATCTCATAGCAGTTCCAGCATTTCCAATATATAAGTTTAAATTGCTATATTTTGGATTTTTATTTCCTATAATTTTAAGAGTTTTACTTATTTCATCAATTTCGATACTATTATTTAAAGCCCTCAGGGCGTCAATCATATATTTGGTATCATCACTTAGGAGAATATTTTTTAAAATCACAGTTTTTCCAGAAAGAGCTGAAAGAATGAGAGCTCTATTTGTTATTGACTTCGAGCCTGGAATATCGACTGTAACATTGAAATTAGATATTGGTTTTGGTTGGAAATAGTTCATTAAAAATTTCAACTCCTTTAATAAAATGTATTTAGATTATATCAATTTTTATGTAAAATTAATATAAGAAAAATATTCTTTTTACCGGTACAAGCAAATTGACAAAATATTAAATAAGGGGTATAATTACCCTAAAAGTTTAGTGAGGCTATAAACTATATGTAGTTTGGAGGAATTGTATGGAAATGAAAGATATAATAGAGATGGTTAACTATTTTTCTGATCAAGCGAAAAAAAGAGAGCTAACGGCTGAAGAAAAGCTTGAGAGAGAAAAATATAGAAAGTTATATTTAGAGCAATTTAAAGCACAAGTAAAACAAAAGTTGGATAACATCGAAATTGTCGATGAATCAAAGATAATATAAGGGGGGACAAATAATGAAACAATTAGTTAAAACTCTTTATAGAGAAACAGAAAAATATTTAGGACAAGAAGTAGAGTTATCAGGTTGGGTAAGAAAAATAAGATCCCAAAAGAACTTTGGATTTATAGAGTTAAATGATGGAAGTTTTTTCAAAGGTGTACAGATAGTGTTTGATACAAACCTACCAAATTTTGATGAAATCTCTAGACTTTCAATATCATCATCAATAATAGTGAAAGGAACAGTAGTTAATTCTCAAGGAGCAGGGCAAAATTTTGAAATCCAAGCTAAAGAGATTGAAATTTTTCAAAAGGCTGACTTGAATTATCCATTACAGAATAAAAGACACTCTTTTGAGTTTTTAAGAACAATTGCGCATTTAAGACCTAGAACGAACACATTTTCTGCGGTATTTAGAGTGAGATCGGTTTTAGCTTATGCAATTCATAAGTTTTTTCAAGAAAATGGTTTTGTATACACACATACACCAATTATTACAGGATCGGACTGTGAAGGTGCAGGAGAGATGTTTAGAGTAACAACTCTTGATTTGAAGGATGTTCCTAAAAATGAAGATGGGAATATTGATGTAACAAAAGATTTTTTTGGAAAAGAGACTAACTTAACAGTGAGTGGACAATTAAATGGTGAGACTTATTGTTCAGCATTCAGAAATATATATACATTTGGACCGACATTCAGGGCGGAACAATCTAACACATCAAGACACGCTGCTGAATTTTGGATGATAGAGCCAGAAATAGCTTTCGCAGATTTAGAAGGTAATATGGAACTGGCAGAGGCAATGGTAAAATATATTATTAGATATGTGATGGATGAATGTCCAGAAGAGATGGAGTTTTTTAATCAATTTATTGAAAAGGGATTGGTTGACAAATTAAATAATGTGTTGAACAACGAATTTGGAAGAGTTACATATACAGAGGCTATTGATATTTTAATGAAATCTGGGAAAAAATTTGATTATCCTGTTAAATGGGGAATTGATTTACAGAGTGAGCACGAGAGATTTTTATCAGAAGAATATTTTAAAAGACCAGTGTTTGTTACAGACTATCCAAAGGAGATAAAAGCTTTCTACATGAAGTTAAATGAAGATGGAAAGACAGTGAGAGCAATGGATTTACTTGCTCCAGGAATTGGAGAGATAATAGGTGGTTCCCAAAGAGAGGACAATCTAGAGTTATTAGAAGAAAGAATGTCAGAAGCTGGATTAAGTGTAGAAGATTATGGATTCTACTTAGATTTAAGAAGATTTGGAAGTTTTCCTCATTCAGGATACGGATTAGGATTTGAGAGAATGATTATGTATATAACAGGGATAACAAATATAAGAGATGTAATACCATTCCCAAGAACTCCGAATAATGCTGAGTTTTAATTATTGAGGAATAAGGATGATATTAGAAATACTAATTTTTCTAGTTTTTATTTCACTACTTTTTTATGTTGTAACATATCCATATAATTTTAAGTTAGATAGAAAATTGATGAGAGTTCTTAGTTTTCCTCAAGTTGAAAAAATAATGAATCCTAAGGTCAAGTATCGAGAATTTTCAAATAAAGAGTTATCAGATGAATTAATCTTGGAAGAGAAATATTTAAAGACTAAATACACTGCTGAAAATATGAAAGTACTAATATTAAGACCAAAGGTGATGTCCGAAACTCCCTTATGTTTAGTTTTATTGCATGGGATAAGGGATAAGGCCGAGGATTGGATATATAAAGCAAAATTGCGTGAAAATTATTTGACTTTAAAAAAGGGAGGAAGAGTAAAGGATATCGTATTTATTCTTCCTGACTCTGGATACAATGGAGAAAGTTGGTATACCAATTTTTACAATGATAAATCTCACCAATATGAAGAATTTTTTTCAAAAGATTTAACTAGTTTTATAGAGCAAGAATATCCTAACTCAAAAAAAGGGATAGGAGGATTCTCTATGGGAGGATATGGTGCATTAAAAATAGGACTTAAAAATCTAGAATCATATGATGTTATAGCTAGTTTCTCAGGTGCTATAAGTTTAATAAGAATGAGTATAAATCGTAGAGTTATGAGAATTTTTAGATATCTATATGTGCCAAGTTTTCTATTCAATGATGTAAATAAGGCTCACTTTATGAAAGTATTTAGTCCTTGGGGATATAAAATTTTAAAAAATGATCCATATAGCATTATAAAAAAGACCAATCCTGAAAGATATAAGAGAAATAAATTTTATTTAAGCGTTGGTTCGGAGGATAAAAAACCTTATTTAATGCTTCAACAATGGCTGGATGTAGTGGGTAGAGCTAAAAGATATGAGTTAAATTTTAAAGGAAAAATTTACGAGAATGAATATCATACATGGGAATATATATCAAAAGATATATATAATTTTTTAGTGTTTTTTACAGAGGAAACAAAAAAAAGGAAGTAGATGCAATGAAATACTTGTTGCCGTTGAGTATGTTATTATTTACAGGGTGTTTTTCATTGGGCGTTAAAGGAGAATATAAGAACTATCAAAATGATTTCTATGGTATGGTAGCAAAACCTTTTAAAGAAAGTGAGAGACAAGAGTTAGAGACTCAATTTAAAGACTTGAAAACAAAAGTTTCAGATAGTGATTATTCAAAAAAAGAAAAAGAGAAGCTAGAAAGTGGTATAGAGTACTATTTGATGATTCTGGAAGATTTGAAAGATTAGAGACTTGAGTAAAAAACTCAAGTCTCTTTTTTAGTTTATTTTAAATAGATGATTCATCTTCTCTCTCTTTGTTTTCAAATAATTGGAGTTACAGCTATTTGAGGGGAATTCAATATGAGTTCTATGATTAATCTGTATACCATATTTTTTTAAATCATCTATTTTTTTCGGATTATTGGTCATTAAGTTGACACTTTTTATATTCAAAAGTTTTATCATTTGAGCAGCTACAGCGAAATCTCTTAAATCTGGATCGAATCCTAGTAGTGTATTAGCTTCGACTGTATCTTTACCCTGAGCTTGAAGATTGTAGGCTTTTATTTTATTAAGAAGACCGATACCCCTGCCCTCTTGTCTCATGTATAAAAGAACACCTGAGGCATTATTGACGATATTTTCAAGAGCTTTATCAAGCTGACTCCCACAATCACACTTCAATGAACCAAAAGCATCACCTGTTAAACATTCTGAATGAACACGTAGAAGTACATTTTCTTGATTTTCAACATTTCCGTATACTAATGCAACGTGTTCTTTATAGTCAATAGTATTTGAAAAACCAATTAATCTAAAAGTTCCGTGTTTGGTAGGTAAAGGAGCCTCACAAACCAACTTAGTTTGAAATTCATTTTTCTTTCTATATTCAATTAAATCTTCAATTGTTATCATCTTTAAATTGTGAAATTTACAAAATTCAATTAAGTCAGGAACACGTGCCATCTCTCCATCATCTTTTATAATTTCACAAATTACACCACAACCGTTAAACCCTGCTAATTTGGCAAGATCAACAGAAGCTTCAGTGTGTCCGGGACGTTCAATTACACCGCCTTTTTTAGCGATTAGAGGAAAGATATGACCAGGTTTTTTAAAGTCACTACCTGATTTGGAGTTAAAAGATAAATCTTTTATTGTATTATATCTATCTTCAACAGAGATTCCAGTAGTAGTCCCTACCAGAGAGTCAACAGAAACAGTAAAAGCAGTTTGGTGCGAATCACTATTATTAAAAACCATAGGAACTAAATCGAGTTCTTTAGCTCTTTTTTCTTCAAGAGGGACACATACTAACCCTCTTCCGTACTTTATCATGAAGTTAATATTTTCTTTAGAAATAATATCTCCAACTCCTACAAGGTCTCCCTCGTTTTCTCTATTTTCATTATCTACAACAACTATTAATTTACCATTTTTTAAATCATTAATAGCGTCTTCTATTTTACTAAACACATTATCCTCCTTAATATTAGAAAAATCCATTTTCAGCTAAAAAGCTTTTTGAAATATTTGAATTAGATTTTTCATCTGTTTTTTCTCTGCTCAGGAGTAGCTTCTCAAGATGTTTTCCAATTAAATCTGTCTCTACATTTACAATATCCCCCACATTTTTAAAACCTAAGGTTATTGATTTTTGAGTGTGTGGAATCAACGAAACAGTCAAAGTTGAATCTGTTAATGAAGCGACAGTTAAACTAGCTCCATCAAGGGTAATTCGACCCTTATAAACAACATATTTCATAAATTCCAAAGGGATTTTAATTGTATATTTTTTTGCAAATCCATCATTGATCACGGAAATAATCTCTCCGCAACAATCAACATCACCTGTAACAAGATGCCCACCTAAAAAAGATTGTAGAGTTAAAGATTTTTCTAAATTGACCAAACTTCCAACTTTCAAATTTTTCAAAGAGGAGACTGTTAAAGATTCGTTCATTATATTAGCTGTAAAAGTTTTATTAGATAACTTTACGATAGTTAAACAAACTCCATTTGTGGCAATACTATCGCCAATTCTTGCTTTTTTTAGGACTTTATCACAAGATATAGTTATATTTGCACCCTGTGGAGTTTTATCAATAGAAACCACCTTTCCAAGTTCTTCGATTAAACCGGTAAACATTCTCCCTCCTTATAAAACTCAAATCCAACATTATTATCATAAAGGTTTATTTTTATATTTTTTAAAGTGATTCCTTCATCAATATTAAGAGGAGAGAAACCATTTAAAAATGGAATCGCTAAACTATCTCCTAAAATTTTTGGAGCAACCATAATTTCACCTCCATCATAGAGATTTTCTTTAAAAAATGACGAAATAACTCCTGATCCACCTTCAATTAGGATAGAATCAATATCAAGAGACCCTATTTTTTTTAAGATATCTTTTAAATTTTCATTTTCTGAAAAAGTTATAAATTTTACTGAAAATTTTTCTATTAATAGCTGAAATTTTGCAGAGTCAATGTTTTTTTCAGAGGTGATAATAAATGTTTTTTGATCTTCGTTATTAGCTATTATACGATATTTATCTGAGACAACTAAATCTTTATCTAAAATGAATCTATAAGGATTACGATTTTCATTAACTTTACATCTAAGAGATGGGTTATCTTGAAGAACAGTGTTAGCTCCAACTAAAATCCCAGAAAAAAAGTTTCTATATTTTTCTACTTTATTTCGAGCCAAAGAGTTTGTAATCCATTGAGAAGAAAATGTTTGAGTAGCTATTTTTCCATCAAGAGTAATTCCAGCTTTTATAAAAATATATGGAATTTTTTCTTTAATATATTTAAAAAAAACTTTATTTAAGTTTTTAGCTTCTTTTTCTAAGACACCTATGATAACTTCAATACCAGCTTCTTGTAGTTGTTTTACCCCACGTCCACTGACTAAAGGATTTGGATCTAATGTTGCAATTATACATTTTTTTATTTTAGATTTAATGATAAGGTCTGTACAAGGTGGTGTTTTTCCATGGTGGGAACACGGTTCTAAAGTAACATAGAGAGTACAATCTTCAGGATTTTTTGATTTATTTATCACATTGACCTCAGCATGAGGACCACCGTAAAACTCGTGATATCCTACAGCTATAATCTTGTTATCTTTAACAAGAACAGCACCAACAAGTGGATTAGGATTGACACTTCCTATACCCTTTTTAGCCTCATTAAGAGCTATTTCCATAAAGTAATTGTGCATAGTTATGCCTCTGAAATACTTTTGATAAGATTGACAGTTTCAATTGCAGAAAGTCCAGCTTCAAACCCTTTATTTCCAGCTTTTGTCCCAGCTCTCTCAATAGCTTCTTCAATTGAATTAACTGTCAATACACCAAAAATAACAGGAGTTCCAGAATCTAAGGAGATTGAAGCAACACCTTTAGAGACCTCTGAACAAACGTAGTCGAAGTGAGGAGTAGCTCCTCTAATTACAGCGCCAAGCGCTATAACAACGTCAAATTTTTTAGTTTCAACCATTTTTTTTGCAATAAGAGGAATTTCAAAAGCCCCAGGGACCCATGAAACGTGTATATTTTCTTCATTGACTGAATGTCTTCTTAAAGCATCAATTGAACCAGATAGAAGTTTAGATACAATGAACTCATTGAATCTAGCACAAACAATACCTACCTTTAAATTTTCACCTATAAAATTTCCTTCATAAATTTTTACCATTTTAGTCCTCCTCAAATTTTTTATAAAAAAAAACCGAAGATAGACTTCGGGCTTAAAATCAAATAAATTAGAAAATTGTGCATAAAAAAAACACTTCTTCCATCCAGACTATACTGTCGGTTTTGGAGTTTCACCAAATCAAACCCGAAGGTTTCGCGGACTATAACCGCCGGTCGGGAATTACTAATCAAAAGTTCACCCTGCCCTGAAGTTTATCTATCATATTTTATTGTCATTGAGTTGATTATAAATCATTAAGAGTTATCTTGTCAATAAAATTATTTGTATTTTTTATTTAATGCTTTTATAATAGCAAAAGTTTCAAGGTCAAAAATACCATCTACTTTTCTAGGTCTAAAGTGCATTTGAAAAGCAGAGATTACTTTTTTACTTTGTAAATCCCAAGTATCAGTTGAATTGACATCATATCCATATTTACGTAATTCATCTTTTAAATCTTTAATCGAATGTGCTTTAAAAAGTTTTTCCGAATAAAAAGTATTGAAATCATCTTTTTCAAACCAAGCTCCTACCCCATATTGATCATAAAGATGTTTCCATGGAAATTTAGGACCTGGATCAAATTTTCTAGTAGGAGCAATATCAGAATGTCCTAAAATATATTTAGGATTAATTTTGTATTTAGTAGTAAGCTCTTTTAATAACATTCCGATTTTAAAAATTTGAGCATCATTATAGGGATAAAACATTGTTACATCAACAACACCTTCTTTTAAATTTGCTGTTTTTTGTTTACTAGCACTTGAGTACCCTAGATTAGAGATTTCAATTCCAATTGAGTTGTCGTTTAGATTCTTATAGCCATCAAAGGAACTAACTCCAGCGTGCCAAGCTCTTTGAGTGTCAGGGACTAAAGAATAAACGGAATCGTGTTGTTCTTGGGTAACCAAGTAATGGGAACTAACATCATTTTTTGTCAGAGCAATGATTGAACGTTCATCATTCAAAGCGGTGTAGTGTAAAATAACAAATCTAATTCTGTCGTTATAAGATTTTGATTTGTATTTGGATGAATTAACACTGTATCTTAGCGATGTGCACGAAGATAAAACAAGAGTTAAAAGCAAAAAAACTGTTTTTTTAATCATATTAAAAACATCCTTTCCTTTGGTATGATTTGATTATATACTAAATTGTCAAAAAAATCCAAAAAAACCTAAAAAACATTTGAAATTAATTGGTTTATATGATATAAATGACTGTACTTAATTACAATAATAGAAGCATTTTAGGAGGAAAATATAATGACAAAAAAAGAATTCGCAAAAGTATTATTTGAAAAAGGTGTATTCTCTTCAAAAGCTGAAGCAGAAAGAAAGTTAGATTCAGTTCTAGTTACAATAGAGGAGACTTTACAAGCTGGAGAGGAAATTAACTTCATTGGATGGGGAAAATTTGAGGTAGTTGAGAGACCTGAGAGAACAGGAAGAAACCCTAAGACTGGAGAAGAAATTAAAATAGAAGCTAAGAAAACTGTAAAGTTTAAAGCTGGAAAATCTTTAGTAGATAAAATGAACTAATATTTTTGTTACTTGAGCCGAGATTGATTCTCGGCTTTTTTTATATCTTTTGGAAATCACTATTGACTTATTGAGAAATATTAGCTATATAAGTACTAACGTAAAAAATCTCTTAAAATAGGAGGAACAATTATGATTAGTTATGAAATGAGTGAGATAAGAAATATAACTCTTTTGGGGCATCGTGGCAGCGGAAAAAGTAGCTTAGTAGAGGCCATGCTATACATATCTAATACAACCCCTAAGATGGGGAGTGTTGACTCTCAAACAAGTGTATCAGATTTCGATAAGGAGGAAATGAAACAGGGATTTTCAATTAATACGTCAGTCATACCTCTTGAGTATTTAGGTCATAAATATAATATACTAGACACGCCCGGTTATTCAGATTTTTCAGGTGAGGTTTCGTCAGCTTTAGCAGTTTCAGGAGGAGCAGTTTTAGTTATCAATGGAGCAGCAGGAGTAGAAATTGGGACGGAAAGAGCATGGAGATTACTTGAAGAAGCAGGTATTCCAAGAATTATTTTTATCAATAAAATGAATAAAGGAGTTCATAACTATGAGAAACTTCTTTATGATATGAAAGAAAAATTTGGAAAAAAAGTGGCACCATTTTGTATACCAATAGGATTTGAAGAGGAGTTTAAGGGATTTGTAAATGTTATAGATTTAAAAGGAAGAATTTTTAATGGAGAATCCTGTGAAGATACTCCAATTCCAGAGGATATAGATGTATCAGAGGTGAGAAATCTATTATTGGAAGCTATTGCTGAAACTGATGAAAATCTTTTGAATAAATATTTTTCAGGAGAGGACTTTACAGAAGAGGAGATTAAGAAAGGATTACATAATGGAGTTGTTAATGGAGAGATTGTTCCTGTTATTATCGGATCAGCAAGTAATGGAATAGGTGTAAGAACTCTTTTTGAAATGCTATATAACTATTTACCTACACCTTTAGAGGTAAATGGAGGTATAAAAGTAGGTTATACGACAAATAAAAGTGAAATGTTAACAAGAAAAGTTTCAGTAGATGAACCATTTTCTGCGGTTATATTCAAAACAATAGTGGACCCATATATGGGGAAAATATCATTGTTTAAGGTCAATTCAGGAGTTATTAAAAAAGATGATGAGGTATTGATATCAAATAAAGGAATTAAGGTAAAAGTTGGAAATATCTCATTTCTCAGAGGTGGAAAGCAATTACCAGCGGAAGAGGTTAGAGCAGGTGATATAGGCGCTATGACTAAGATTCAAGAAGCTCAAACAGGCGATACGCTATGTGACAAAGATAACTCCATTTTGTATCAAGTGATAGAGTTTCCAAAACCGTGCTTATATATGTCGATTGTTCCGAAAGAGAAGAGTGATGATGATAAATTAAGTGGAGCTTTGCAAAGATTAATGGATGAGGATCCATCATTTTCAATAGGAAGAAACTACGAAACTAAGGAGTTAATAATCGGAGGGCAGGGAGAAAAGCATTTGAATATACTTCTTAATAAGCTTGAAAATAAATTCGGAGTAAATGCCATATTAAAAGAACCAGAAATATCGTATAGGGAGACAATAAAAAATAGTGTCGAAGCTCAAGGCAGACACAAAAAACAATCTGGAGGAGCTGGACAATTTGGAGAGGTATTTATAAAATTTGAACCAAATAGTGATGAATTTGGTTTTTATGATAATATTCATGGCGGAGTGGTCCCAAAAACATATATTCCAGCGGTAGAAAAAGGATTACTAGAGGCAAAAAATAAGGGGAGGTTAGCTGGTTATCCAGTGATTAATATAAAAGCGACACTGTATGACGGATCTTACCATCCTGTGGATTCAAATGAAATTTCATTTAAACAAGCCGCTATATTGGCATTTAGAAAAGGAATGGAGACAGCTAATTGTGTAATATTAGAACCAATTGTAAAAATGGAGATAGTAGCTCCAGATGAATATATAGGGGATATTATGGGAGATATGAATAAAAGAAGAGGAAGAATCTTAGGAATGGAACCAAAAGCTTATTCTGAACAACTTTTGACTGTTGAGGTTCCAGAAAGTGAGATATTAAAGTATGCAATAGATTTAAAATCACTGACTCAAGGTAGAGGAAGATTCGAGTATAGTTTCTTAAAATATGTGGAGCTTCAAGAAAATTTAGCACAAAAGATAATTGAAATAAGAAAAAATAAATAGACAAAAAAAGCTCTGGTGACAGAGCTTTTTGTTTAAAATAACTCTTTTTTGAATAGAATCCATGTAATTATAATTCCGCAGGCAGCAGCTACAAGTAGGACCCAAATAAACCCATAGGTATCTGATGCAAAAGGTACTCCTCCAACATTCATTCCCCAAAGTCCTGAAACAACTGTGGGGATAGCGAAAACAATGGTTATGGAAGTAAGTTTTTTCATAACTATATTAAGGTTGTTTGACATAACTGTGGAAAAAGCATCACGGGTACTTCCTAAAATACTTGAGTAAATATTAGCCATTTCAATAGCCTGTTTAGTTTCTATTATAACATCTTCGAGAAGCTCCAGATCATCAGGGTATCTTTTTACGATTTCTGTTCTCATCATTCTTTCAAGCACAGCTTCATTAGATTTTAAAGAGGTAGTGAAGTAAACCAAACTCTTTTCTAGTTCGAGAAGAAGCATGAGTTCTTGATTTCTAAGATTATTTTTCAGTTGTCTTTCAATATTATCACTAATTCTTCCAATTTGTTTTAGATATAGTAAAAAATATGTTGAATTTCTAAAAAGCATCTGTAAAATAAATCTTGTTTTTTTAAAAGTAAAAAAACTTTTGATTCTCCCTTGAACAAATTCTTCAATAAGAGAGAGTTTGACAGTGGATACAGTCAAGATATGATCTTTCAATAGAATTATTCCAAGAGGAACGGTAGTGAAAGAACAACGGTTATTTTCATCATGAATAGGAACATCTATGATGACTAATATAATATCGTTATCGATTTCTAAACGTGCTTTCTCCTCTTCGTCAAGGGCTGCTCGGACGTGTTCCTCGGGAATATCGAAACTGTTTGTAACAACTCTAATCTCTTCTTCAGTAGGATTAGATAGATGAATCCATGTATTTTTTTCTGTTAATTTTTCAACTTCAAGTGTTTCAGAAATTGAGAAAAGTTTTTTTTCTAAAATATCATTATGACTTTTATAAATTTTTATCATAAAAAAACCACCTAAAATTGAGTATTAGTCTCTTAGTGCAAGAGGCATTAGAATATATTTATAAGAGTCGTTATCGCTCTCAGTAATTTCAAACATAGCTGAAGAGCTATTTCCTTTAATAAAGATATTGTTGTTTAAGTTTTCAACAAATTCAAAGAGAAATTTTATATTGAGAGAGCACTTGAAGTCATCCCCAGTTTTTATCATATCGACTTTTTGATTAATTTTCGCTTTCCCTGAAGAAGCTGAAATAGAAAGTTTTTTGCCTTTAAATTCTAAGATAGCTCCATTTTTTGACTCACTACTTGTTCTTGCAACAGTAAGAACTTTTTTTAAAGCACTCTTAAAATCATTGTAGTTAAATTCCATCTCTTTACTGAAGCTATTGCCACAAAGTATAGCATCAAAGTTAGGGAATGGAAGAGTAGTTACTTTTGTAAGGAAATACGTATTTTGCCACAAGAAGATAAGGTTCTCACCATTTGATCCAATAGTTATATCTTCATTCAAATCTTTAATTAATTTACATAGAATATTAACTGATTCAAGAGGAATTGAAAAATCTTTTTCTAAAAAAGATTTATTATCCGTTTTTAAATAAGTTAATCTGTATGAGTCAGTTGATACAAAAGAGATTCTGTCCTTTCTAAAAAGAGTTCTGATACAGTTAATAGCTAAATTTTCAGTTGAAGGAGCAACTGAAAATTTAGTTTTTTCAAGACTTCTATAAAGTTCTTGAGGTGAAATTTTAGCAATTTCATCAACAAGGGGAAGTTTTAGATTGTCGGGAAAATTATCATTATGCAACAGAGTAAATTCAGCCAAATGGATAGAAAGAATATCCTTATCAGACGATAGAGTAATAGTTTCATCATCTAATAATTTTATATACTCCAGAGCCAGATTAGGCTTAAAGATTACAACTCCATCTTCAATTGTTTTGCAATAAATAGTTTTTATATAGTTAATGTCAAGATTAGTACCTGTAAATGTCACTTTACCGTTATTAGATTCTATTTTTAAACCTGAAATAATAGGTTTTATTGGATTATCTTTTAAAATATTAATAAATTCAGAGAAAATTTCAACTAGTTCATTTCTTCTAATATTAAAATTCATAGGGGGTCCTCCTAAATTGTGTTGTTTTTTAAAATTATACACTATAAATAAAAGGGTTACAAGAAATAAAAAAGTCTAACTTAAATTTTTAAGTTAGACTTTCAGAGTTAATCAATAAGAACTTCTTGCCAATATTTATTTTGAAGATCTAGGGTGTTTTTAATATCTCTTAAAATTTCTGTGTGTTTTAAATCATCCATTGAGTATATTGGTTCAACAGTGATAAGTTCTCTAGCAGGAATATTTATGGATGGAATTCTTAAATGCTCGGCAATTAATTTATAATTTTCTGGTCTTTGTATAAAGTTTAAAAATTTGTATGCCGCCTCTTTATTGGGTGCTGTTTTAGGTATAACAAATGAATCTATGTAAGCTGTTCCGCCTTTTTCAGGAATTATAAATTCAGTTGCTTCCAGTTGTTCTGGAGTAAGTTCATTTAAGACATTGTCGGGATAGCAGTGTACAACCCAGAAGTCTTCGTTAGCAAATCCTTTACCAAAGGATTCAGAATCAAATTTAGCTATATTTTTTTTCCATCCTTTTACAAGATCAGCAGCTTGAGCTATAGCTGTTTCACTTTCAGTTGTTTGAGGATATCCTAAAGTACCTAAAGCTGAAGTCATAACTTCTCTCATATCATCAAGTAGAGTCATTTTTCCTTTGTATGCAACATTATTGTAGATAGTAAAATCTTTAGGAAAATCTTTAACGTACTTAGTGTTTACAGCAATAGTTGTAGCTCCCATTGCAAAAGGGAAAGCGTAATCATTGTTAGGGTCAAAGTACTGTAGTTTTTCAAATACGATTGGATCTATATTGTTTAGTGAAGATAGCTTAGATTTATCAAGTTTTTCAATCATTCCATCATTCATTAAAATTTCGGCATAATCAGTTGAAGGTGTCAATATGTCATATCCTGATCCTCCAGCTTTAATTTTCGCAAACATCTCTTCATTTGATGAGTAAATATCTTCAACTACTTTAATACCTGTTTCTTTTTCAAAATCGTCGTAAATCTTGGTAGGAATATAATCGGCCCACCCGTAAAGATAAAGAACATTTTCATTTTTCTGCTTTTCTTTACCACATGAAAGTAGCAATAAAATTAAAGATAGCAAAGTTATTATTTTTTTCACTTAAACCTCCTTAAAATATAAGATATATAATCGCTAGAAATTGTATTATATTTTTTTTATATAGTCAAGAATAATTCCAGTGGGAGATTATTTAACTAGAAAATAGAACAAAATTAATGTATAATTATGTGTAAAATATAATTGATTTTGGGAGATATGATATTGGATATAATAACAAGTAGAGAGAATGAGCTTTTTAAAAGTTTGAAAAAATTAAAAACAAAAAAATATAGAGAGATAGAAAAATTATTTTTAGCAGAGGGAAGAAAATTTTTGGAATTTGAAGAAAATCCCAAAATAATAATATTTAAAGAGGGGATATCTAAAGAAAATATAGTTTTATCTACAAAGCATCAATGTAAAAAAATAATTTTGAGTGAAAAATTATTTAAAGAGTTAAGTTCGCAAGAAAATTCACAAGGAGTAATCATTTGTTATAATTCAAAAGATAACAAATTGGATGAGATAGATAATAATGTTATTGTTTTGAATAAAATAGCGGATCCTGGGAATTTAGGGACAATTATAAGAGTGGCTGATGCAGCTGGATTCAAAGACATAATCTTAACTAAAGGAAGTGTGGATTGTTACAATGAAAAAACAGTAAGAAGTAGTATGGGATCAATCTTAGGTGTAAATATCTATTATGTAGAAGAGAGTGAAATCATACAGATATTAAGAGATAAAGGTTATAAAATAATAGCTACAGCTTTGGAAAAAGATTCTATTCCATACACAAAAATGAAATTAAGAGAAAAAAATGCATTTGTATTTGGAAATGAAGGAGAGGGAGTTTCTCAAAATATCTTATCAAAAAGTGATGAAAAATTGATAATTCCAATCTATGGGAGTGCCGAATCATTGAATGTGGCTATGGCTGCGGGGATTATTTTGTATGATGTAAGAAATATATTAGAAAATAAATAAGCTTTAAAGGAGACTATGGATGATAAAACTAGTTGTTACAGATATGGATGGGACATTTTTAAATGATAAAAAAGAGTTTTCAAATGAATTTTGGGAGATATATTCAGAGCTGGAGAAGAAAGGAATTAAATTTGTTGTAGCTAGTGGAAGGCAATACCAAAATTTAAGAAAAAATTTTGAAAAGATAAAAAATGAAATAGTTTTTATTGCCGAAAATGGAAGCTATGTTGTGGAGAAAGAGAAAGAGATATACTCAAGAACACTACCTAAAGAAGCAATAAAAAAATATATTGAAATAGGAAGAAAGATATCGACAACAAATATTGTATTATGTGGTAAAAAGTCTGCATATGTTGAATCAACTGATAGAAATTTTATAGGAGAAGTAGAGAAGTATTATGAGGAAAAAAAAGTTGTTTCAAATCTTTTAGAAATAGTTGATGATGAGATAATAAAAATTGCTTATTGTGATTTGAGTGGAACAGAAGAAAACGTGTATCCCTATGTGAAAAATGAAAATGATTGTCAAATTGTTGTTTCAGGGGATATTTGGTTGGATGTAAGTCATATAGAATCTAATAAGGGAATAGCTCTGGAAGTGCTTCAAAATAAATTAGGTATAAAATATGATGAAACAATGATTTTTGGAGACTATTTAAATGATTTAGAAATGCTAAAAAAAGGAAAATATAGTTATGCAATGGGAAATGCACACGAAGAGATAAAAAAGATTTCGAATTTTATAGCGAAAAGCAATAATGAAAATGGTGTCTTGGAGGAACTGAAAAAAATTATTTAATTTTATTTTAAGGAGGGGATTTTTTATAATGAATAAATACATAAAAATAGTATTTATGTTGATTTTGACAATAAATATTTTTGCTGAGTATAAATTTCCAATGAAAAACCCATATGTGGCAACAATAGTTGGAAGTTCTAAAATTATGACAGAGGGAATACCAAATGAGGTACCGACTAAAGAATTTAAAATTTTATTGGAAAGAAGCAATAAAGTACCTGCAAATATGTGGTTTGATAAGGGGTTTAAATTCTCTTTAAGTAAACAAAAAGGGAAAGCTCCTTTAATTTTTGTTCTGTCAGGAACTGGGTCAGCTTATAACTCCATGAGAACAAAAAACTTTCAAAAAATATTTTATAATGCTGGATATCATGTATTAACAGTAACTTCAGTATTCAATTCAAATTTTATATTAAATGTGTCAAATAGTCAGGTGCCAGGAGTTTTGATTCAAGATGGCTTGGATTTATATAATGTTATGGGAGATATGTTAAAAAAAGTAAAAAAAGAGGAAAAAATTGAAATAACGGATACCTATCTAATGGGATACAGTATGGGAGCAACGCATTCAGCAGTTCTATCATATTTAGATTCTCAAGGAAAAGACTTTAACTTTAAAAGAGTTTATATGGTGAATCCATCAATCAATCTCTATTATTCAGCAACTGTTTTGGATAATATGTTATCTGAAAATATAGAAAATAAAGGACAGATTGGCGGAGTTATTGATGAAGTAATGGATGTAGTAAAAAAGAATATTTCTCCAAGTGATTTGCAAATAACAGAGGAAAGTATTTATTCAATTTTTGAAAAGCAAGAACTATCTAATAAAGAGATGGAAAGATTGATTGGACTTGCATTTAACTTAACATCAATTGACTTAAACTATATTGTAGATCAAATAAATGGGACACATGTTTATTCGGAAAATACTCCAGAAAAATTTTCAAATATGTATCCATATTTTAAAAGCATAAATTTTGCTAATTTTAGTGATTATTTGAGTAAACTAGCTTATCCATATTATTTGCAAATCTTGGGTGGAGATTTAACTTTTAATGATATTTTAAAGTATGGTGATTTAAGAATAATTAGAAGCTATTTGGAAAAAGAGGATAAAATAGTAGCGGTAACAAATGAAGACGATTTTATATTATCTGTCAGAGATAAAAAATTTATGAGAGATGTTTTTAAAGAGAGAAGTCTAATATATCCGTATGGTGGACATTGCGGAAATATGTTTTATCAAACTAATGTGGATAAGATGTTAGAGTTTTTAGAGAAGGGGGTATTCAATAATGAACTATAAGAAAATTAGCTTAATAATAAGCTGTATATTTTTCATTAGTTGTTCTCCTTTGAAGACGAAAACTGATATTTCAGAAAAAGGCTTAGAAAAAAATGAGAACAGTAGCCATCATATACATCTAAAAAATAGTGAATATTTAAAATTGGGAAATAGTAAAGAGATTTTATATAAACCAGAAGAAATAAAAGGTGAAATAGTTGGGCAAAAGGAGATAAATGGGACAAAGTTTATAGAAGTTTATGATCCACTAGAACCTTTAAATAGACGGATATACTATTTCAATTACTATTTAGATAAATATGTTTTAATCCCAGCAGTTAACGCATATGAATTTATAGCTCCAAAAATTGTTCAGAGAGGGGTATCCAATTTCTTTTCAAATCTACAGGAGATAAATACTTTTATAAATTCAATATTACAATTGGAGGGAAGAAAAGCTACGATAACTTTTGTTAGATTTGGAATAAATTCAACCATTGGAATTTTGGGATTATTTGATGTAGCCTCTGCTTTAGAACTTCCGAAAACATATGAAGATTTTGGATTAACTTTGGCAAAATATGGAGTTGGAAATGGACCATATTTAGTATTACCTGGTTTTGGACCGGCTAACTTAAGAGATGCAACTGGAAAAGCTGTCGGAATATTAAGTGTTGTAGAGATAAACCCATATGAAGGACCTATTGACTTTAATACAAATGCCCCAGTTGTTACTACCATTGGAGCTATTAATATGAGAAAAGAGAATCAGAATTTCAGGTATTATGGGACTGGAAGTCCTTTTGAATATGAGTACGTAAGATATTTCTATACTAAATATAGAGATACATTAGTTGAGGTAAATGATATAAAAGTGAAGGGGAGAGGTGAATAGTTTTGAATTTACAAGAGTTTGTACTAAATTACAAAGATGATGTGGTTAGATCGATTCAGGAGTCAGTTAGAATTAAAAGTGTACAGGAAGAGCCACTGGAAGGAATGCCATTTGGCGAAGGACCCGCTAAAGCCTTAGAGCATATGCTAGATTTGGGGAAAAAGTTAGGGTTTGAAGTTGAAAATTTTGATAACTATGCAGGTCATATCGATTTTGGTGTCGGTTCAGATGAAGAGATGATAGGTATTCTTGGTCATGTGGATGTTGTACCAGAGGGAAAGGGATGGGATTATCCACCATACGAGGCAAAAATAGTGAATGGGAAAATGTATGGAAGAGGAGTTTTAGATGATAAAGGTCCTACAATTGCTGCTTTATATGCGTTGAAAGCGATTAAAGACTCGGGTGTTAAACTTAGTAAGAAAGTTAGGGTTATAGTTGGAGCTAATGAGGAAACTGGCTGGGGATGTATGAATCATTATTTTGGAAAATTAAATATGCCACAACCAGCAATGGCATTTACTCCAGATTCTTCATTTCCTGTAACTTATGCTGAAAAGGGCATTTTACACTTGATGCTGACTCAAGTGTATGAAGAGGAGTTAAACTTTTCAATCAGAGGTGGAGTAGCATTTAACTCAGTTCCAGATTCAGCGATAGGAGTTTTTCCGTTGTCGATGAAAGAGGAGATATTTTTTAATTTAGAGAAATATAATGAAGAAAAAGAGTTTAAAATATCAGCAATGGAAAAAGATGGGAAAATAGAGGTGATTTCCTTAGGAAAAGCGTCACATGGGGCTAGACCAGCAAACGGTTATAATGCAATATCAGCTTTATTTACCTTCCTATCAACTTTAAAGATTGAAGATGAGAAATTAAAAAATTTAGTGGAATTTTTTAGTGAATATATAGAAATGGAGCATTCAGGAGAGAGATTAGGAATTGAGTTTAAAGATGAACCTTCTGGAGTATTGACTCTAACAGTTGGAAAAATTGAGTGTGAAGGTAAAAAAATAATGTTTGGATTTGATATTAGATATCCAGTTACTTTTACAAAGGAACAAGTTGTTGAAGAAGTGGAAAAAAGAGCAAAAACTAAAAACTTAAATGTATTGATAAGATCGGCGAAGAATCCCCTATATGTTCCTAAGGATAGCTTTCTTGTGACAACACTAATGAATATATATAAAGATATAACTGGTGATATGGATGCAGAACCAGTTTCTATAGGTGGAGGAACTTATGCTAGAGCTGTAACAAATGGAGTAGCATTTGGAGCTTTATTGAAGAATCAAGAAGATAATATGCATCAAAAAAATGAGTATTTAGAGTTAGATAAACTAGATACTTGGTTAAAGATATACGTTCAAGCTATTTATGAATTGGCAAAATAAAAATATTTAAAGGAGAGAACATTGTATTCTCTCCTTTAATTTATAAATGTACTTTCTTTTAAATACTTATTGTCGTCCCCAGCTATAAAAACTATTGAGTTATTGGATAGAAGGTCGATAACTTCTTTGGAGAGTTCGGTAGGAATAGCAGGGCATCCGAGAGTTCTTCCTAGAAATCCCATTTGATCAATATATTTTTTAGAGGCGTAGTCAGCACCATGAATGACAATGGCTCTATCGTAGGCATTAGAATTAAAACGATTTTCTAAGCCTTTTAGTCTCAAAGAGTAACCGTAATTTCCAAAATATGGTTTTGTATCTGTAACAAAAAAGCCAAGAGAACTTTGGAAAGAGTTTGGAGCATTAGAAAATTTAGTAGCAAGAACTTTACCGCTATTTTTACCATGAGAAACATAAGTATAATAAAGCAATTTTTTTTCTTTTAAATCGATAACAGAAAATCTCGGTTCAGTAGATGGTTTAGTAAAATCAATAACTGTTAAAAATTGAAAGTTTTTTTCCTTAACTTTTGAAGCTCCTTTTATAGCATTTTTAAAAACACTGTAATCCATTTTACCTTTCAACTCTAATGAATTATAAAGAGATGAGGTAGAACTAAAAGTAGCTATGTAAAAAATAAAAAATAAAAATAAAAGTTTTTGTTTCATGAACCACTCCCGAAAAATTAAAATTTATACAGTAACAAGAATAGATTTAAATATTTTATAGGTAACAAAACCCGGCTTTGCTCCTTTGGGCTTATTTAAGTATTTAATTTGAGTGTAATCTACTGTGAGTTTTGTCCCCTTAGGTAATTTTGACTGTTGAGCACAAAATGTAGCTATATTATAGATAGATTGTTCAGAAAGAGCTTCACTAGCATTTACTATAGCATGAGTACCGGGGATATCTTTGCAGTGGAACCACATATCTTCTCTATGGGAATATTTTGTTGTTAGAGCATCATTTTCTAGGTTATTTCGACCATATTTGACCAAAATTCCATCAATAAGAATCTCTCCAAAACTAAAAGTTTTTGAAACCTGTTTTTTATTATTTTTTTTAGGCTTCATTTTTGAAGAAATCTTTAGATAACCTTGATTGGCAAGCTCTTCCTCTATTAACTTCAAATTTTCTTTGGAAGTGCTGTTGTTAATAAAAGATTCCACACCTAAAAAATATTTTAAATTATCAGAAATTTCAACCAATCTTTTTTGATTATATTCAACACCCTTTTTTAATTTGTTATATCTTTTATATATTTTTTCCAAATTTATTTGAGGTGTTACTAGAGGATCTAGAGGAATCGTACACATACAATCGTTGTAAAAGTCGTAAATTTCGACTTCTGACATTCCCTTTTTTAACGTATATAGAGAAGCGGCTAAGATATCTCCTAATTCCCTATATCTGTCAAAGTTTTTTTTCTCTTCAAGATCTTTTTTTATAGACATAATTATTTTTTCAGACTTTTTAATCTCTTTTTTTATACAAGATAGAAGTTTATCTTTTAAAATTTTAAAAGTGTTAGATAAATTTTGGGTACTTAAATAAAAATTTATTAGCTCTTGAAATGAATTGTACTTGACTACAGATTTATATTCTTTAGGTTCCAGATTTAAAACTGTGGCTAAAATAATTTCATCATATTCATTAAAAAATATTTTAGGAGCTATCTTATCATTTAAGATATTTTTTAATTTTTCAAATGTTGTAAGTGAATTGGCAAGTAATTTTCCAAGACCTTCGACGTTTTTAATAAGAGTATTTTCGTTTTTTTCTTTAATAAATTCAGGTTCGTCCAATTTTAGCGGAGATAATTTTTTCTCCAAAGATGGAGCAGTGTAGTCTACTCCTGGAAAAAGTACTCTACTTGGATTTTCTTCAATAGAGAAGCGCTTTATAGAATCTAAAACTTTATTCTCTTTTGTAGTAAGAATAAGATTTGAGTGTTTTCCCATCATCTCAAAGTATAGATTGTAAACTTTAATTTTACCAAGTTCATTCAGTTTAGAAAAAGTGAAAATAAGGATTCTATCATAACCCAGTTGATCAACAGATACTAACGTAGAACCAACAATATATTTTTTCAGGTTTAAAGCAAAAGAGTTATTTTCTTCCAACAGATTATCTTCTTTTGTATCTGATAGATAGCACAATGAAAGAGAAGGGAAACAAGAGAGGATAAATCTCTGTTTCCCAAAATTAATACTTACGGCTAATGAACTAGTTTGAACTATTTTATTAACACTTTTACCTTTTAAAGAGTTCTCTAATTCAAGTTTGATTTTGTTTAAAGATACACCATCAAGATATAGCATTATTCTTCAACCTTTATAGCAATAAGGTTTTTTGCATCTAAGAGATTAACTTTTAAAATGGAGCCATCCTCTTTTTCAAGCGCTACCTTATCTTTTTCTTCAGATTCCACAATTCTAACAGTTGAATAATGCTCAACTCCATTGTTAGCAAAATAGTCTTGTATGATAGGAGTTCCTTTAACTTCATTGATAGAAACTACAGTACCCACTGGAAATTCTGTTACAGAATGCGGTTTAAAAAATTCAGTCTTATCTTTTAGATTCTTTAAGATTAATTCAAAAGTCTCAGTAAAATGATTTAAATCCTTTTCTGGAATATTTTCTGTAATGGTTGAAATTATATTTTTATGATAAGTATTGTGATAGTTCAATGCTTCAATTCCTTTTTTGGATAGAGAAACATAAACTTTTCTCCTATCAGCATCAGAACGAACTCTATCAATAAAACCTTTCTCTCTCAGTTTGGTAATTGCAACTGTGGCAGTTCCCATAGTGATACCAAGTCTATCAGATAGTTCATTCATACTAAGAGATTCTTTTCCAATGGCTTCAATTATGTGAAGCTCAGTGTGAGTTATACATTTAATCCCTCTTTTTAGTGCTAAATCCTCTGTTTCATAAAAAAGTTTGTAAAAATTTTCTAAAACATCATTTACTTTATTTATATTATTCATAGTTATCTCTCCTTTAAAGATTTAATTCTCTCTTTATAATTTCCAGAGAAAATGTAAGAACCAGCAACAAAAATATTAGCTCCAGCTTCAATACATTTTCCAATAGTTTCATCCGTTATTCCACCATCAACTTGAATATCAACGGTATTACTTAAGTTACGAACCTCTTGAATTTTTTGAACTGAATTTTCAATAAATCGTTGTCCGCCAAATCCGGGATTAACAGACATAATTAAAACCATATCTAAATCATTAATTACATACTTTATAGTTTCAATAGGAGTTGCTGGGTTCAAGGACACACCGGCTTTAACTCCAAAAGATTTGATTAATTGGATAGTTCTATGAAGATGTTTAGTGGCTTCAACATGAACAACAATAATATCAGCTCCAGCTTTGACAAAATCTTCAATGTATCGCTCAGGTTTTTCAATCATAAGATGAACATCAAAAATTAAATTAGTCTTATTTCTGATTGCTTTTATAACAGGTGCTCCAAAAGTGATGTTAGGAACAAACATACCGTCCATAACATCAATATGTATATAGTCAGCTCCGGCTTGATCAATTGCGATAATTTCGTTACCTAATTGACTAAAATCTGCTGAAAGGATTGACGGTGCTATTTTGATATTTTTTTTTGTCATTTAAAAACTCACTCCTTTGTATAATAAATTGGATAACAACATTTTTGTTAATATTTATTCCAAATTTCATTTTTAGATTTATCATAACAACGTTTGTAAAATTCATATCTTTCTTTTGTAATTTTACCTGAATCAACAGCAGATTTTATACCACACTGAGGTTCGTTCACATGGATGCAATTATTAAATTTACATTCATTTTCGAATTGGTGAAATTCTGGGAAAAGAGCTATTAACTCCTGAGGACCACTGGTAGGCGGTAAATCAACTGATGAAAATCCGGGAGTATCAATAACAAAACCACCACTTGGAAGGGCAAGTAATTTACTATCCCTAGTAGTATGTTTTCCAGCTCTTAATCTTTTACTTGTTTCACCTGTTTTTAGTTCCTTAGAATCTTGAAGAAGATTCAAAATGCTTGATTTACCAACTCCTGAAGGACCGCCAAAGGCAGTGATTTTATCATTTAAAAACTTTTTTAGTTCATTTATACCAAGATTTTCATAAGTTGATATATAAAAAATTGGGATGTCTATTTTTGATAAGTAATCTAAGTTAGATTTGATCATTTCTAGTTCCTCCTGAGATAGAAGGTCTATTTTATTAATAATCAATACAGGATTAATTTTATTATATAAACTATTTAATATTAAAATATTTATTTTTTCATAGTCAATAGCGGGGTCTTTAGCAGCAAATTGTATAACACCATAGTCAATGTTTGCAACTAAAGGTCTTTTTAGAAGATTTTTTCTAGGTTTAACCTCAGTTATAAAGCCATCTGCGTCAAAGATAACGTGGTCCCCAACTGTACAATTCTCTCTTTTGTCAGATCTTTTTAAGATACCTCTCAATTTACACAGATACTCTTTTTTATCACTTTCAATATTGTAAAACCCTTGAATTTTGTTGATAACAATTCCTTCGATAATAGTTCACTCTCCTTAAATTAATAGCTAACAATGATATCAATGATAGTTCCAGCGGGAACAGTTTCACCGATATGAGTAGTTTCAATGACAATTCCTTTCTCTAGATCAGGAACTACTTTTTCTCGCACAGTACCCACAGTAAGGCCTTTTGAAATTAATTCATTGGTAGCCTCCTCAAATGTAAAACCAATTGTATCAGGAACTTCAACAGAAGTCATTGAGTTGGAGTTACTCAGTAAAAGAGATACTCCTTTACTTTTTTGGGTACTTTGACCTAAAGATGGGGTTGTGGCTAAAACAGTGTTGTATGGTAGGTTAGAAGATGTGTAGGAGACTTTTTTTATTTTAATCCCTTCTTCTTGGAGTTTGGCAGAAACTTCGATAAGATTTTTATTTGTAAAATCAGGCATAGTATAATCATTTTTTCCTTTACTTAACCATACTCTAACAGTTCTTCCTTCTTTTACGACTTTTTCAGGAGCTGGATTTTGCCTAAAAATAGTTCCAATAGGCAAATCAGAAAAATCATTTCCTGCAACGATAATATTAACTTTATTGATAGATGGTATTTCTTCTACCTGTTTTAGATTCATTCCAACAAGGTTTGGCAAAGAGTAAAAACTTTTGTTAAAAGATGTTTTTAGAAATATATTAAAACTAAAAAAACAAATGAAAACAATAAGTATACATGATAGTAAATACGCTAAATATTTTTTCATTTTTCCTCCTAAAGTAGTGCTATGAAATTAAATAATAAGATACTTTAAATACTTATAAAATAATACCATAGTGACACTAAAATATCAATAATTACTTGATAAATAGTAGCTTAAATGATAGAATATTTTGTAAACTATTATTTGAAATTTAGGAGGGTAAAATGAATTACACAATAGAGAAAATGATTTCTGAGAGTGATTTAGAAGCCAGAATAAAAGAGATTGCAAAAGAGATTGAGAAAGACTATAAAGGGAAGGATCTTGTTTGTGTGGGATTACTTAAAGGATCGATTATGTTCATGGCAGACTTGTTAAAAAATATAGAGTTAGATTTAGCTATGGATTTTATGAAAGTCTCTAGTTACCATGGTGGAACTGATAGCACAGGTGTGGTAAAGATTTTAAAAGATGTTGATGAAGATTTAACAGGAAAAGATGTTTTAATTATAGAGGATATAATCGATACTGGTTTGACATTAGAATCGGTGAGAAAATTTTTGATGTCAAAGCAACCAAAATCCTTAAAAGTTTGTTCTTTATTAGATAAGCCAAGTAGGAGAAAAGTGGAGATGGTTGGAGAATATATCGGTTTTGAAATACCAGATGAATTTGTAGTTGGATACGGATTGGACTATGATGAACTGTATAGAAACCTTCCTTATATCGGAAAAGTAGTTAGAAAGTAAAAAATAGAGGGAGGAAAGATGTCCTTTAAACATAAAAAAAAATTTGGACAAAACTTCTTAACAGACCAAAATGATGTTTTGGATAGAATAATGGAGGTCTCAAACGTTAAAGAAGATGAACATATACTTGAAATTGGACCGGGAGAAGGTGCACTTACAGCTCTATTGTTAGAGAGAGCAAAAAGTGTGACATGCATTGAGATTGATACTGACCTAGAAAAAATACTCACAAGAAAATATTCATCAAATCCTAAATTTAATTTAATAATGCAAGATGTTTTAGATGTTGATTTAACTAGTGTATTGAGCAAAGGAAGAGTAGTTGCAAATATTCCTTACTACATAACATCACCTATTATAAACAAAATTATTGAAAATAGAGATATAATAAGTGAGATGTTTATAATGGTTCAAAAAGAAGTGGCAGAAAGAGTGTGTTCAAAATCTGGAAAAGAGAGAAGTGTATTGACCCTAGCTGTTGAGTACTATGGGGAAGCAGAATATTTATTCACAATACCAAAAGAATTTTTCACACCGCCACCAAAAGTGGATTCAGCTTTTATGTCAATAAAGTTTTATAACGACAGAAGATATGAGAATTTAATTTCAGAAAGTTTGTTTTTTAAATATGTGAAGGCAGCTTTTTCAAATAAGAGAAAAAATATCATAAACAATTTGATACCTTTGGGGTATTCAAAAGATTTTGTGCGAAAAAAATTGGAAAGATTGGGAATATCAGAAACAGAAAGAGCTGAAAACTTAACAATAGAACAGTTTATAAATTTAGCTGAGATATTTGAGAAAGAATAAAATTTTTAATAAGTGAGGCATGGATAAGAGAGGGGAGCTACCTAATTTTTGAAAGCCTCCTTATTAGCTTAAGGAGTGAAAATGGATAGTTATGAGTTTAGAATAAAAACAAGACGTGAGGATATAGATTTTATTAACAAGATAATGGAAGCGTATGAAGGTGTTGGAATTGTGAGGACAAAGAATGCCAACGAAGGCGATTTGGTAATTGTTTCTACAACTGATTTTAAAGAGGATGTTAGAATGATTGTAGAAGATTTAAATAAAAAATGGATTAAAGTTGAAATTGTATGTGAAGGGCTTTGGTCTGGAGAGTTATAAAATAAAAATCAGGAGGATGAATTTATGGAAAAATTAGAGTTATTAATTAATTATATTATAGGTGAATTAGTAGAGACAAAAGAGGGAATAAGAATAAGTTATGATTTGATAGATGATACAGTGACTTTTAAAGTGAGTGTTACACAAGGTGAGATGGGAAGAGTAATTGGTAAAAATGGATTGACAGCAAATGCGATAAGAGGAGTTATGCAGGCTGCTGGAGTTAAAGATAGACTGAATGTGAATGTAGAATTTGTAGACTAAAATTGAGGAGGAAATAGATGGAGTTGTTATCAGTTGGCAGAGTTTCAGGAACTCACCACTTAAAAGGAGCAGTAAAAGTTACTTCAAATATAGATGATTTAGAAGTTTTAGTTGGAAATAAAGTTATGATTGAGTTACCATCAGGAGAGGTAAAAATTTTAACTATAAAAAAAATATCAAATATGATAGATAAAAAATGGATTGTGGAATTTGAAGAGCTAACAAATAAAACAGATGCTAGTTCAATTCAAAATGGAATTATAAGAGTAAGAAGAGATATTTTGGGAATTGAAGAGGATGAGTTTTTAGCCAATGATGTGATAGGGATGAAAGTATTTACAGAAGAGGGTAAAAGTATTGGTGAAGTTGTAGATATCTATGAAACTGCAGCTCATGACATATATGTTATTGAAGATGAAGAGTTTGAAGCAATGGTTCCGGACGTGGATGTCTTTATAAAAAATATAGATTTCAATAAAAGAGAGATGGTAGTTTCTTTAATTGAAGGAATGAGAGAACAAAAGAAAGATTAAGGAGAGGGTTGTGAAAATAAATATATTGACGCTATTTCCAGAGTTTTTTAATTCTTTCAAAGAACATAGTATTATAAAAAGAGCTGTAGAAAGAAAACAGGTAGAGATTAACATAGTTAATATAAGAGATTTTGCGGAAGGAAAGCATAAGCAATGTGATGATATACCTTTTGGTGGTGGAGCTGGAATGGTTATGAAGTTGGAACCACTATTGAAAGCTCTAGAGAAGAATCGCGGGAAAGTTATCTATACATCTCCCCAAGGTGTGAAACTGAATCAAGTGTTAGTGTGTGAATTGGCTAGTGAAGAAGAGATAACTATAATAGCGGGTCATTACGAGGGAATAGATGAGAGAGTTATTGACAGTAGAGTAGACTTGGAGATATCTTTAGGTGACTTTGTTTTAACAGGTGGAGAGTTGCCAGCTATGGTGATATCAGATGCAATAGTTCGCCTTCTTCCTGGAGTTATTAAAAAAGAGTCATATGAGAACGACTCTTTTTACAATGGATTGTTAGATTACCCTCATTATACAAGACCAGCCGAATTTGAAGGGTTAAAAGTTCCCGAAGTTTTGATGTCGGGACATCATAAAAATATAGCTGAATGGAGATTAAAGCAGAGTTTAAAAAGAACTTTAAAAAGACGACCGGAGCTTTTAAAAGATAGAGAGTTTAGTAAACTGGAAAAAAAACTTTTAAAAGAGATAAAAGAGGAGCAAGAGATATGATATATAAATTAGGAGAGTTAGTTCCAAAGATTGGAAAAAATAATCTTATTATCGATACTGCAACTATAATTGGAGATGTAGAAACTGGAGAGAATGTAAGTATTTGGTTTTCTAGTGTTTTGAGAGCTGATATGAGTAAGATAAAAATTGGAAAAAATTCAAATATTCAGGATAATACAACAGTTCATGGAGATACACCGTATCCAGTAATAATAGGAGAGAATGTAACAGTTGGTCACAATTGTGTTGTGCACGGGTGTGAAGTTGGGGATAACGTTATAATAGGAATGGGATCTATTTTACTAAATGGAGCTAAAATTCCTAAGAACTGTATTGTGGGAGCAGGGAGTTTAGTTACTGATAAATTAGAAGCACAGGAGGGAGATTTAATAGTTGGTTCTCCTGCGAAAGTGATAAAAAAACTTTCTGATAAAAATATAGAATATTTAAAATATGCTAATAAAGTGTATTTGGAAAAAATAGAAATGTACAAAAAATTAGAGAGAATAGGGTAGGTAAAATTAATGAGAAAAGCAGTATATTTGGGACTAGTTCACTCGCCAGTTTACAATAAAAGAGGAGAGATAGTTTGTACATCAGTAACAAATTTTGATATACATGATATTTCCAGAACGTGTAGAACGTATGATGTAAGTCAGTATCATATTATTGTATCGGCAGATGCACAGAAAAAGCTTACAGAGAGAATTATTGGATATTGGCAAGAAGGATTTGGAGCGGAATACAATAAAGATAGAGAAGAAGCTTTTGGTAGAACAAGAGTCTATGAATCAATAGAGAAAAGTATTTCTGAAATAGAAAAGAAAGAGGGGAAGAAACCTCTAATAATAACAACATCAGCAAAAATATTTCCAAACTCAATAAGCTATAAAAATTTATCTGAGAAGATAATCAGTGATGACCAACCGTATTTAATATTATTTGGGACAGGTTGGGGGTTAATAGATGAGGTTATGAGTATGTCTGATTATATACTAGAGCCAATCAGAGGAAGTGCTAAATATAATCATCTATCTGTTAGATCAGCGGTTTCAATAATTTTAGATAGATTATTAGGAGAAAATTAATTGAGAAGAGAGATTAGAATAAGACCTCAAAGAAATATTTTTAAAGAGATGGGGATTGAAAATATAGAGATAACAGAGATTGTTTTTAGCGAAAGAAATAAAAAAATGGATTTGATCTGTGTAGTTTCTACTCCTCAAGATTTAAAAGGATTGGATAGGGCTTATGAAAATTTAAAAAAGAAGTTTGGAAATGAATTGGATATTAATTTTAAAATAGATTATTTAACGAAAGAGATTACAAAGGAAAATTTTTTAGAAATCGTTGAAAGAGTTATTGAGAAGTTAAAAAGAACTAATGCTATTTCAAAATCATTTTTATACCTATATAGAGTGTCTATAAAAGATGAGCAAGTTGATATCGAGTTAAAAAATGAGATGGCAGTGGAAACGTTGTACAGTTCAAATTTAGATATAAAAATTCAAGCACTTTTAGAAAATTATGGGATTAGAGGATTCAAAGTGAATTTTATATCAGGAGATTTCAATAGTGAGATAAAGTCAATAGAGAGCGAAATAGAAAATAAAATAATAACCTTGAGCTCTAAAACTTCTGAAAAAGATGTAGCAGGAAAGGTAACAGCTCCACCGGTTGAAATAAAATCAGCTGTACCTACAGGTAGAGGTGGATTTAGTAAGAAAAAAGATATAAAGAGTCCGAGTATGCCAATATCAGAATTTAAAGAGTTAATAGAGAATGAGATAGCAGTAGTAGAAGGAGAGCTTTTTGCTACAGAAGGAAGAGAGCTAAGGACTGGGAAAATTCTGCAAGTTTTAAGGATAACAGATGGAGAAGATTCAATAACTGCCAAGATATTTTTGAATAGTCCAGAAGATTTTGATGTTAAAGTGGGCGATTTTGTAAAGATTAGTGGTAAAAAACAAATTGATAGCTTTGAAAATAATGAAGAGATTATATTGGTTAATATATTAAATAAACTGGACAAAGCAAAATCTAAAAAAGTAGATACAGCAGATGAAAAGATGGTGGAGCTTCATACACATACAAAAATGAGCGAAATGTGTGGAGTAGAGGATGTAAAAGGGATAGTAGGAAGGGCTTTAGAGTATGGACACAAAGCTGTTGCAATAACAGATTATGGGGTTGTTCATGCGTTTCCATTTGCATATAAAGCAGCTAAAGGAAAAGATATCAAAATAATCTTTGGGTGTGAGATGTATATGGTAGATGATACCCAACCAATGGTTCAGAATGCTAAAAATGTTCTGATAGATGAAGAAACATACGTAGTTTTTGACTTAGAAACTTTAGGATTAAACTCCCATAAAAATGAGATTATAGAGATTGGTGCTGTAAAATTACAAGGGAGAAGAATAGTAGAACGATACTCACAGTTAATCAATCCGGGAAAGAAAATTCCAAAAAAAATACAGGAAATAACAGGAATCAATGATGCTTTAGTGGAAAATATGCCGACTATAGATAAGGTATTACCAGAATTTATGAAATTTATTGGAGATGCTACTTTAGTTGCTCACAATGCACCGTTTGATATGGGATTTTTGAAAAGAGATGTAAAAAAATATTTAGGAACAGACTATAATCCGGCTGTGATAGATACATTACAGATGGCTAGAGACCTGTATCCTGAGCAAAAAGGTTATGGACTAAAGCCAATGACAAAATTCTTAAAAGTGGCTTTAGAGAACCACCACAGGGCTGTTGATGATTCCCAAGCTACGGCTGCTATGTTTGCAATATTTTTAGAAAAATATTTAGAAAATGGAATTATAAATCAACTTGATATGACTGGTGCTTTTCCTTTAAATTACAAAAAACAGGATATAAGAAATGTGATGGTTTTGGTAAAAGATTTAGTTGGGTTAAAAAATTTATATAAATTAATTTCTCAGGCACACATTGATTATTTTGGAAGTAAGAAACCAAGAATTTTAAAAACTGTTTTAAATGAAAATAGGGAAGGATTAATCATTGGAGCACCAACTTCAATTCATTTTTCAAATGCTGGTGAGCTACCTGAAGCATACTTTAGAAATGATCTATTAAAAGTTGAAAAATCAATTGATTTTTATGATTATATTGAACTTCAACCAAGAATAGGATTTTCAGAGTTTTTAGATAGTGATGAAACTGGAGCAATAGCTTCTTTCGAAGATGTTGAAAAAATGAATAGATACCTTTATAAACTAGGAAAAGAAAAAGGAAAGTTAATTACAGGATCATCAAATGTGCATTACTTAGAGAAAGAGGATCATAAGATAAGATCAATACTTCTTTACGGAAGCGGAAGTGTATTTAGGGAAAATCAATATAGAGTAGACAATGGGTTCTATTTTAGAACTACTGATGAGTTACTAGAAGAGTTCAATTATTTGGGCGAAGATATATCTAAGGAAATTGTTGTTGAAGCGACAAATAAATTAAATGAGACGATTGAAAAAGTCCAACCTATTCCAAGTGGATTTTATCCACCTAAAATAGATGATGCAGAAAATATTGTTAGGGAGATGACATATACAAAAGCTTATGAATTGTATGGAAATCCTTTGCCTGAAAACGTAGAAGCAAGAATAGAGAGAGAGCTAAAAGCTATTATAGGAAATGGATTTTCAGTTCTGTATTTATCAGCTCAAAAATTAGTAAAAAAATCTTTAGACAATGGTTATTTGGTGGGATCAAGAGGATCAGTTGGATCATCAATTGTAGCATATATGATGGGAATAACGGAAGTTAATGCTCTTTACCCACATTATTTATGCACCAATCCAGAGTGTAAGCATTCAGAGTTTATTGAAAGAGAGGGAGCAGGAGTTGACTTACCAGATAAAATTTGTCCAAAATGTGGTATAGAAATGAAAAAAGATGGATATTCAATTCCGTTTGAGGTGTTTATGGGATTTAATGGAGATAAGGTGCCAGATATAGACTTAAATTTCTCAGGGGAGTATCAGTCGGAAATACACAGATATTGTGAAGATTTATTTGGAAAAGCAAATGTATTTAAAGCGGGAACAATCTCTACTTTGGCAGAAAAAAATGCTGAGGGTTACGTGAGAAAGTTCTTTGAAGATCACAGTATACTTTCTGGAAAAGCTGAAGTCATGAGAATGGCAAAAAAATGTGAGGGTGCTAAAAAAACGACTGGACAACACCCAGGAGGAATGATAGTAGTTCCTCAAGATAATTCGATATATGAATTTTGTCCAGTTCAAAGACCTGCAAACGACCAAAATAGTGATTCAACAACGACACACTATGATTATCATGTAATGGATGAACAGTTAGTAAAGTTGGATATCTTAGGACATGATGACCCCACAACTATAAAGATGTTACAGGAGTATACGGGTGTAGATGTCTATGATATACCTTTAGGAGATTTGGAAACTTTGAAAATATTTTCTGGAACAGAAGCATTGGGAGTTACTCAAGAGCAAATAGGATCTGTTGTAGGAACGTATGGAGTTCCAGAATTTGGAACGGGATTTGTCAGACAGATGCTTGTTGATACAAAACCAACAACTTTTGCGGAGCTAGTTAGAATTTCAGGTTTATCCCATGGAACTGATGTGTGGTTAAATAATGCTCAAGAGTTTGTGAAAGAGGGAAAAGCAACTTTATCTCAAGTGATATCTGTTAGAGACGATATTATGAACTTTTTAATAGACCAAGGTATTGAAAAAGGAACAGCTTTCAAAATTATGGAATTTGTGAGAAAAGGACAACCTAGTAAAGATGTTGCACAATGGAAAGAATATTCTGATTTAATGAAAAGTCATGGAGTCCCAGAGTGGTATATAGAGTCATGTAGAAGGATAAAATATATGTTTCCTAAAGGGCATGCGGTAGCATACGTAATGATGGCTATGAGAATAGCTTACTTTAAAGTGCATTATCCACTTGCTTTTTATGCAGCCTATTTAAGTAGAAAAGTTGAGGATTTTGATTTTGAATTAATGAATGATTTAATAAAAGTTAGAGAAAAAATTCAAGAATTAAATAAAGAGCCAAAACTTGATGTTAAGAAAAAAGCTCAACTTGCAGTGTGTGAAATAATAGTGGAGATGCATGCGAGAGGATTTGAGTTTTTGAACTTAGATATCTATAAATCTCATGGTTCTAAATTTATAATAGAAGATGGGAAAATAAGGGTTCCATTGATGGGATTGAATGGATTAGGAGCATCAGTGATGGAAAATATAGTGAGAGAAAGAGAGTTAGGAAGATTTATATCATATGAGGACTTTAAAAGAAGAACAAAAGCCTCTCAAACAACAGTAGATAAATTGAAAGAGCTTAACTGTATAGAGTCCTTAAGTGAAACAAATCAGACAACTTTATTTTTCTAGGAGGAAAAGTGTTTAATATAAAAAAACAATATTTAGGAGCTGGATTAGTTTGTCTAGCTGCAACAATGTGGGGATTTGATGGAATAGTATTGACGCCTAGATTATATCAATTAAATGTAGCATATGTGGTATTTGTATTGCACCTGTTGCCTTTATTAGGAATGAGTATTCTCTTTGGAAAAACTGAGATTGTGAATATAAAAAAATTGAGTAAAGAGGATTTATTTTTCTATTTTTTAATAGCTTTGTTTGGGGGAACTTTGGGGACTTTATCCATAGTAAAAGCACTATTTTTAGTCAATTTTAGTCATTTGACAGTAGTTACTCTTTTACAGAAGTTACAACCAGTTTTTGCTATAATTCTTGCTAGAATATTGCTGGGTGAAAAAATTGGAAAAAACTTTATATTTTGGGCAGTAGCTGCATTGATGAGTGGGTATTTATTGACATTTCAACTTTCATTACCTCGTTTTGAAGTTGGTAATAATATAGGGTTAGCGAGCACATATGCAATTTTAGCTGCATTCTCTTTTGGTAGTTCCACAGTTTTCAGTAAAAAAATATTGGCACATTCTACATTTAGAACAGCTTTATACACAAGATATTTATTTACGTCAATTATAACTGCTATTATAGTCATATCAAATGGTAATTTGGGTTGGTTCTTAAAAACAACCCCTCACCAATGGATGATTTTTACCATTATAGGGTTAACGACTGGAAGTGGAGCAGTGCTTCTTTATTATATAGGACTTAGATATATAAAGGCAAATATTGCTACTATGTGTGAGTTATGTTTTCCAGTTTCATCAATAGTGTTCGATTACATTTTTAACGGAAGATTATTGACACCAGTTCAGTTCATAAGTGCTGGGATATTATTGTTTACAATATATAAAATTACAAGAAATCAAAATAATTAAAAAATGTTGAAAAAAATGTTCTAAAAATATATAATAAGGTTGTAAAAAGTTATATAATAATGAAATTTGGAGGGGTCAAACCGTGGATTGCAATTTTACCTTAGAAGATATATTGAAAGCTAATGAAACTATAAAGGATTCATTAAAAAGAACACCTGTGGTGGAGTGTCCAACTCTTAAAGAAATAACTGGAAATACAGTGTATTTTAAATTAGAAAACCTTCAAAAAACAGGTTCATTTAAGTTAAGAGGGGCTTTAAATAAGATAGCAAGTCTTTCACCGGAGGAAAGAGAGGCTGGAGTTATCGCTTCTTCAGCAGGAAACCATGCACAAGGAGTAGCATTAGGAGCGGCAGCTAAAGGGATAAAAGCTACAATAGTAATGCCAGCAACAGCTCCTTTAGCAAAAATCGCAGCAACAAAGTCTTATGGTGCGGAAGTAATTTTAGAGGGTGAGGTTTATGATGACGCCTATAGAAAGGCTTGTGAAATCCAAAAAGAAACAGGAGCTACTTTTTTGCATCCCTTTGACGATAAGTTTGTGATGGCAGGTCAAGGAACAATTGGATTGGAGATATTAGAAGATATTCCTGATGTGGATGTTGTTTTAGTTCCAATTGGAGGGGGAGGAATTATTGGTGGTATAGCGAAAGCTATAAAATCATTGAGACCAGAAGCTAAGGTAATAGGAATAGAAGCATTTCATGCAGCTTCAATGGCAGAAGCTGTCGCTATGAAAGAGATTTGTGAAATTTCGACAAAACCAACAATTGCAGACGGAATAGCTGTAAGAAAAGCAGGTTGTGAACCATTTAAAATAGTTCAAGAATGTGTTGATGAAATTGTAACTGTAACAGAGGATGAAATAGCAAAAGCTATATTATTCCTTATGGAAAAAAGTAAAGTTGTAGCAGAGGGAGCGGGAGCTACAACAGTTGCTGCATTATTAGCTGGAAAAATAAATGTTGAAGATCAAAAGATTTGTGCTGTGATATCAGGTGGAAATATCGATATAAATTTGGTGGAAAGAGTATTAAATAAAGCTCTTATTTTAGAAGGAAGAAGATTTGCATTTTCGATAGAACTTTCAGATAAAATTGGAGAGATGGCAAAAGTGGTAACGGCTATATGTGAGATGAATGCAAATATTTTAAGTATAAATCAAACTATGTATAGTCAAAATCTAGGAATAACTTCTCAAGAGGTAACTTTTGTATTAGAATGTTTTGATAAACAGCACCAAGAAAAGGTAAGAGAAAAGTTAACAGGTATGGGTTACAGAATGTACTAAAAAATGGCTATCGCAAGATAGCCATTTTATTATTTTATCTTAATAGTTCTAACCATTTTTCAGTTGTTCTTGGAAAAGTCTCAAGCTGAGTATCATTAATATAGAATGTTGGAACAACATCAAAATCGAGTTCAGAAACTGCGGCATTTAACTCTTGATGAGCTTTTTTATATTTTCCAGATAGCAAAGCATCAGCAAATTCAAATTTAGGTATCAATAAATTGTTTGCGATTTCAATCAATACTTCAACATTTCCAATGTCTTTATTGTGTAACCAATAAGCTTCAAGAACAGCTCTTACATATTCAATTCCTTTTTCATATTTTTCTGCTACATAGATTCCTTCAAAGGCTAGTGCTGTTCTAGGTTTAGGGTTGGTTGTTGGAAAATTAATTGGTATATTTTCTTCTTTTGCCCAACTGACTATATTTTTTTCAAAGTATTCTTTACTAGCTTCATTAACTACTGGTTGAGGTTTTGGCTCAGGTGAAAGTTCATAGGGAAAAAACCTAAATTCAGGATTCAAATTTTCTTCTTTCAAAGCTTTTTCCAAAATTTTTTCTCCAACATAACAATAAGGACAAACAAAATCTAAAATTATTGATATTTTCATAATCTCCTCCTCAAATAATTACAATTATACAATTACTATTACGAGATATCAATACAAATCCTTTAAAAAAATAAAAAAATATGGATTGGCAAAGTTTTAAAAGGATACTTACATGAGGTTATTTAGACGTACTTTATATTTGAAACTATTTCCTTTGACAATTGATTTAGTGTATTCAATAACACTATTTTTTTCGAAAGTATATCTTTCAAGAATCATACCACAATCTCCGGGAACTGCATTTAAAAATAAACTATCATTTTCATTGAGGATACATGGAGAAAAAGATTCTTCAGCATATGAAATGGAAACATTATACTTATTTTTCATAAGATTATATAAGCCATTTGCTTCAATGTCATTTTCGGAAATTTCTTTAAATCTCCATTGTGGGAGATATGTTGTTTCATACATGAGAGCTTCATTATCAGCTAAACGAACTCTATTTAAAATAAAAATTTTTTCATTGGGATGTATATTTAATTTTGTAGCGACTATATTTCCAGCTTCTTTTAAAATTAAGTTTAGAATTTTATTTCCAGGAATTTTTCCCAATTTAATCATTTCGTCACTAAAAGAATAAAATCCATTCAAATCTTGATTGATTTTATGGCTTGATACAAAGTTTCCTTTCCCATGTATTTTATAGATATCTTTTTGTTTTTCAAGCTCAGATAAAGCTTGTCTAACAGTAGCCCTACTAATATTGAAAGTCTCTGATAATTCTCTTTCAGATGGAATTTTATCACCTTCGTTGTATGTACCAGATTTAATTTGCTCTAGAATTATATTAACTAGCTGTAAATACAGCGGTGTTGCAGAAGATTTATCAATCACTCTAATACCTCCTCGATAAAGTTGAATTTTTTCAAATTATATCAAAGTTATTAGATTTTGTCTTGAAAAAAATAGTTTTAAAATTATTTTTGTATAAAGTACTAATTAGTGAGAAAAATAAAAAAATAAAAGAATAAAAGTAAAATCCGTTATTGACAATGGAGAAAAATGAGGTATACTCTACTAAGAAAAGTGGTACGTACAAAAATTTAAAGAGGGGTGTTTTTTATGCCGGAACCAAATATTGTTTTAGTTAGAATTGATAATAGGTTGATACATGGTCAAGTTGCAACTGCATGGGCACAACATTCAGGAGCTAATCTATTACTAGTTCCAAATGATGATGTAGCACAAAATCCAACGAGACAGAGTCTAATGAATTTAGCTGCTCCAAAGGGAGCACAAACAAGATATTTTTCTATTCAAAAGACTATAGATGTTATTCATAAAGCTGCACCGAGACAGCTTATAGCAATAATAGCAGAAACACCTCAGGATGTCTTGAAATTAGTTGAGGGAGGAGTGCCAATAAAAAAAGTAAATATCGGAAATATGCATATGTCAGAAGGGAAAAAGCAAATATCCAAAGCAGTTTGTGTGGATGAAGATGACATAGCAACATTTAAAAAACTGGCAGAGTTAGGTATTGAATTGGAAATTCAAAGAGTTCCAACAGAGGGGAAGGAAAATATTTTAGAATTGATAAAATAGGAGGGGTGTAAAATGTTATTGAAAGCTTTTTTAGTAGCTCTCTATGCGGGGTTAGCTGGGATTGACTTATTTGATGGACTGTCACATATTCACAGACCACTAGTGAGTGGATTGATAGTGGGATTGATTCTGGGGGATATGAAAATGGGATTAATCGCAGGAGCAACATTGGAATTAGTTTGGATGGGGGCTGTTCCAGTTGGTGGAGCTCAGCCACCAAACGTGGTTGTAGGAGGTATAATAGGATCAGCATTTGCAATTATGGCAAAGCAAGATCCAACTGTGGCTGTAGGTGTTGCTATTCCATTTGCGGTAGCTGTACAAGCAGGTATAACACTATTATTTACATTCTTTTCTCCACTTATGCATACAGCGGATAAATATGCAGAAAAATGTGATATAAGAGGAATAGATGGAATAAACTATTTAGGAATGGGTATTCTATTTGTTTTCTATTTTACAGTGGTATTTTTACCTATATCAATGGGAGCGGAAGCAGCTCAGGGAATAGTTGCTCTTTTACCACCGTGGTTAATTAAAGGATTTGGAGTGGCTGGGGGTATGATGCCAGCAATCGGTTTCGCTCTTCTGTTAAATATAATGTTTAAAAAAGAATATATAATATTCTTTGCATTAGGGTTTATATTAGCAACATATTTAAATTTACAAGTAATAGCTATTGCGGCAATTGGATTTATAATAGCCGTTTACGATTATCAAAAGAGTAAAAGTATAGCTAAAATGGAGAGAGTATCTTTAGTATCTTCTACAGAGGAGGATTATAGCGATGGAATATAATAACAATGGATATGTTGACAACAGTACAGAAAAAGTTATAACAAGAAAAGATTTAAATCTTATGGTCTGGAGATCATTTTTATTACAAGCATCATTTAACTATGAAAGAATGCAAGCGTGTGGATGGTTATATAGTATGATTCCAGCTTTGAAAAAAATTCATAAGAATAAAGAGGATCTATCTAGATCTATGAAGTTACACATGGAGTTTTTTAACGTACATCCATTTTTAGTAACTTTTGTTCAAGGTATTGTAACGGCAATGGAAGAAAATAAAGAGAGTCAAGAAGCTATACGGGGAATTAAAATTGCTCTGATGGGACCATTAGGTGGAATAGGAGATGCACTGTTTTGGTTTACATTATTACCTATTGCCGCTAGTATAGGAGTTTCATTGTCTTTAGAAGGAAGTATTGCAGGACCTATTATTTTCTTGTTGATATTTAATGCAGTTCATATTTTCCTAAGATTTTTCTTGATGTACTACTCTTATAAAATGGGAGTGGAAGCTATTGAGAAATTGAAAGGAGATACAGAATATGTAACGAAAGGCTCTTTAATACTTGGATTAACAGTTGTAGGAGGACTAATAGCAGCTTTTGTTAGATTGAATATACCATATGTTATAAATATGGGAAGTACAAGTGTAAATATTCAAACAGATGTATTAGATAAAATAATGCCAAATATTTTACCTCTGTTATACACTCTTCTTATGTTTTATCTATTGAAGAAAAAGAAGACACCAATAACATTAATTATGTGGACATTAGCTATTGGAATATTGGGAAGTTTAGCAGGAATACTTTAAAAATGTAGGGAGATGAAAATGTTTAAAATTATAGTGAGTGGTCATGGCGAATTTGCTACCTCTATTGAAAAAACTTTAGAATATATTATAGGGAAACAAGAAAATATAGAGTATATAAATTTTAATAACGGGATGGGAACAAAAGATTTAGAAGAGAGATTTATTCAATGTATCCCTCAGGCGCACAATGAAGGAGTTATTTTTTTAACAGATTTGGCAGGAGGAACTCCTTTTTCTACAGCTGTGACGTTATCTCAAAATATAGATGGTATATATGTTTTGGGAGGGATAAATCTTCCTACAATCTTAGCGGCATTGGAGTACAGAGATGAAGGGAACTTAGAAGATGTGGTTGACGATATAATAAATCATGGAAAAGAATCACTAGTAACTTTTCAAAAACAAGAGTTAAATAATGATTTAGATAATAATGATGGAATATAGAAGTAAAAAGTCTTAGAAATTTTTCTAAGGCTTTTTTTATAAAAATAATTGACAAAATTCAAAAAATTAACTATAATCAAAATAACAGGTATGTACCAGTATAAAAATATTGAGGAGTGGTACATAATGAAGTTTTTTATAGGAATAGACAGTGGTGGAACAAAGACAGGAGTTTCAATAATAGATAAAAATAAAAATGAGGTTTTGAGTTTTCAAAAAGGAACTGGTCACTATTTACAGATTGGTTTTAACGGATTAGAAGAACTGTTAGTATCTATATTGGATGAAGTTTTAAAAAAGTTGAATATAGATAGGGAGAATATTGGGTATATATTTGCAGGTATTCCAGGATATGGAGAAATAAAAGAGGATCAAAAAATAATTGAAGATATTGTTAAAAAAGTTTGGAGAGGGATAAAATTTCAACTAGGAAATGATATGAAAGCGGGATGGGCAGGAGCATTAGGTTGCAATCCGGGAATAAATATTATAGCTGGAACGGGAGCTATTGGATACGGAATAAATGAACTGGGAGAGGAAACTAGAACGAGTGGTTGGGGACACGCGTGTGGAGATGAGGGATCGGCTTATTGGATTGCCAAAAAAGGAATTGAGGTATTTACAAAACAGGCGGATGGAAGGTATCCAAAAACGCTTTTGTATACAATTATGAGAGAGGAACTGAAGTTAAAAGAAGATTTTGATTTAATAGATTTGATCTATAATCAATACTCTCTTGACAGAGGGAAGATAGCTCAGTTATCAATGATAGTTTATAAAGCTGCAGAAAAAAATGATCCATATAGTTTGGAAATATTTAAGGAAGCCTCAATAGAGATTGGACTTATGATAAAAGCTATTTCCGAAAAAATAGATTTTGTAGAAAGACCTATAAAAGTTTCCTATGTAGGCGGAGTATTTAAAGCTTCAAAATATATTTTTAATAATTTAGAAAATTATTTGACGGATAATAAAGTTGATGTAGTTGTACTTGAACCTAGATATACACCTGTTTATGGGTCAGCACTTTATGCGTTAAAACTATGGGAGGGGAATAGATAAATGAAAGATTTTTATACATTGAATGAGATTGAGCAACAAAAAAGATTATGGTTAGAAACAATTAATTTAGTAAAAGAGAGAAAAAATGAAATAAAGTCATTTTTAGATAGAAATGATTTTAAAAATAGAAAGGTGATTTTTACAGGCGCAGGAACTTCAGAATTTGTGGGAAATAGTGTAGCTCCAGCTCTAGGAGGAAATGTTCTTTCAATAGCTACAACAGATATAGTTTCTAATCCAGAAAATTACTTAAAAAAAGATGAAAAAATTATATTAATCTCATGTGCTCGTTCAGGAAATAGTCCTGAAAGTGTAGCTACGGTTAAATTGGCAGATGAAATTGTAGATGATGTTCGTCATATTTTAATAACTTGTAACAAAAATGGAAAATTAGCAATGAATAAAAAAAGTGATGAAAATTCTCTTGTTTTACTAATGCCAGAGGAATCTAATGATAAAGGATTTGCTATGACAAGTAGTTTCACTTGTATGTCTTTAGCGGGTCTTCTAATATTTAATTTAGAGTGTTTAGAAAAAATAGAGCATATAATGAAAAGTCAGATAGAAAAAATAAAAGATACAGATATGAAAGAATTAATTGATTTATTGATAAAATTAGATATATCAAGAATTGTATATTTAGGAAGTTCATGTTTAAAAGGGGTAGCTGAAGAAGCTGCATTAAAATGTTTAGAACTAACAGCAGGACGTATGAGTTTACATTACAACTCACCACTTGGATTTAGACATGGTCCAAAATCAATTATAAATGATACAACAATGATTGTAACTTTACTTTCAAATAATGATTATACAAGAAAGTATGAGTTAGATCTATTAAAAGAGATGTATAGTGAAGATAAGAAAAAAGTTTTAGTGACTTTGGATATGAAAAATTCAGACGAAGCTAGAAGGAATTCGCACTATTATTACACATTCAATAGTGATGAAAAAAATATAGAGAATGTATTCAATATGTTTAGCTATATATATTTTGCACAATTATTTGCATTTTATAAATCAAAAAGTTTTGGAATAAATCCAGATAATCCATGTCCAACAGGAGAAGTAAATAGAGTTGTACAAGGTGTTATAATATACGATTATAAGAAGGGGGAATCACAATGTTAGTTTCAACAAATCAAATGTTATTAGATGCACAAAAAGGAGGGTATGCAGTACCAGCTTTTAACATCCATAATTTAGAGACAATTCAAGTGGTAGTAGACACGGCGAATGAGTTAAGGTCGCCAGTTATATTAGCAGCAACACCGAGTACAGTTAAATATGCAGGTCTTGAATACTTGATAAAGATGATAGAAACAGCAAGTAATAAGTATGATATTCCAATTGCTTTCCATTTAGATCACCACGAGGATGTAAATAGTATAAAAGAAGCTATTCTTTTGGGATGTAAGTCGGTTATGATAGATGCTTCTCATCATCCATTTGAAGAGAATGTTAAAATAGTAAAAGAGGTTGTAGATTTTGCTCATAGATATGATGTAAGTGTAGAAGCTGAATTAGGGAAACTGGTAGGACAAGAGGATGACTTAATAGTTGATGAATCACAGTCAGCATATACTGACCCTAAACTAGCTAAAGAATTTGTTGAAAGAACAGGAATAAATTCATTGGCAGTAGCTATAGGAACTGCACATGGATTATATAAAAATGAACCAAAGTTAGATTATGAAAGATTAAAAGAGATAAAAAAATTAGTGGATATACCATTAGTTTTACATGGAGCATCTGGAGTTCCCTTTGATTCTGTTAGAACAACAATAGAAGATGGAATTTGTAAAGTCAATATTGCAACAGAGTTAAAAATACCATTTGCTGAAAGTTTAAAAGAGTTTTTTTTAAAGAATCCAAATGAAAGTGATCCAAGAAAATATTTAATTCCAGCAAAAGAAGCTATGAAAAAGGTCGTTGTGGATAAAATAATTATGTGTAAAAGCGATAATAGAGGATAACTATGATATTGACAATAACTTTAAATCCTGCAATTGATGTTAGATATAAAATAGGGAATTTTGATATAAACGGTGTTTTTAGGGGAAAACCAGCTAAAACTGCTGGTGGAAAGGGACTGAATGTTTCAAGAGTTTTAAGGACACTTGGAGAAGAGGTTGAGGCAAGTGGTTTTTTGGGCGGGAACAGTGGTGATTGGATAAGTGATGAAATAGCGAATATAGGAATTAAAGATAGTTTTATAAAAACAGATGTAGAAACAAGAAGTTGTATAGCCGTATTAGGAAAAGGAACACAAACTGAAATATTAGAACCAGGAGAAAAAGTTTCAACAAATTATATTGATAAATTTTTAGAGTTTTTTAAAAATAATTTTGATAGATTTGAAACAATATGTATTAGTGGAAGCGCTCCTCAAGGAGTTCAAGATGATATCTATAAAGTTTTATGTGAGATAGCTAATAATAAAAAAGTGATACTTGATACAAGTGGTAAATTTTTATTAAAAGGCATTGAAGGTAATCCATATCTTATAAAACCTAATAAAGAAGAGCTAGAAGGAATGTTAGGAAGGGAACTGTTAACTTTTTCAGAACTTTTAGAAGGTGCTAAAGAGATAAAAAATAGAGGTTGTAAAAATTTATTAGTTTCTTTAGGAAAAGATGGAGCTATTTTCATTGATGAGAAAAATGATATCTATAGAGTAAATATACCTACAGTAAATATAAAAAATCCGGTAGGAAGTGGTGACTCGACAATTGCTGGATTTGCATATGGTTTAAATAAAAAGAAATCAATAGAGGAAATATTAAAATTAGCAATGGCTTGTGGAATATCTAATGCAATGATGGATGAAACAGGAAATATTGATTTAGGTGTTGTTAAGGAATTATTTGATAAAGTAAAAGTAGAGAAAATATAAAAAGTATCCCTTAGAATTATTCTAAGGGATATTTTTTTAATATAAATATAAGATTTTTCGATTAGTAACAACAGGAGATTCTAAAGAGATGTACCCCAAGTGTCCACCTTAATACCCCACGCTCCATTAAATTTACTAAATGGAAGATTGTCAACAATAGTAGTATTATGAGCAAAACAACTTTTTAAAAACTCTCGATCTCTATTGCCTTCAACGTAAGTAAATCTTCCAGGATCACTTATAAAATCCTCTCCATTAGATACTAAATCAAAGTGTAGATGTTCTCCGTGTCAATGACCACTACCAAGAGCTCCACATCTAAACCAAAGATAATTACTATTCTCTTCAAAAGAGTCTCTTAGATAAAAGTTTCCACTTTCTTTTAGAGCGATTGAAGTAAAATTAGGTTTTTTAGTTGGCAATTCTTCATATTTAGAAATATTAGAGTTTCCAATATCCCAAATAGATTCAAAGTCTACAAAATTATATCCAAAGTATTTTAAATTTTGATCTTTTAAAATATAAGCTGATCGAGTAATAATATCTCTTAAATCTGTCTCATCACTATCTCCTTGCATAGGTTGATTGTGATTTGGTTTTTTCATATAAGCATTACTATAAGCTAGTTTTTTTATACTAGATAGAATAAAAGTAGGTATATCTAAATTTAATTTTTCAAAATCAAATGCAACATCAAGTAGGCAATTTAAAACTTCATTTTGGTACATAGGGGATTGCTCCCAGTGAACTCCATCAGACAAAATTTGAATTTTATATTGATGCTCCAAACGTTCTAATCCGATAATTAAGTCTTTCTTAAGAATAGGATATTGTTCTTGGTAATTTAAAGCTAGAGAAATTAATCCACAGTTTTGCATAACCCCCCAATTACTAAGAGTTCTAAAATCATCATAAGTTTTAATTAGAATTTCACATTGATATATAAGGGATTCAATCATTTTATTTTCAATAAAGTTCAAATTACAAGAACTATTTTTAAAAATTTTAATAGCTTTTATCCAATTTAAACATCGAATTCCTATTTCGATAGTTCTAGAACAATTGAAATATTCATCTTTGAAAACATCTACAGTGTCAATCCATGAGTTAACCTGTGAGATAAAAGTGTCGAAATATTTTTTTTCAGAGGTTAAAGTATAAGCTTTAGCTAAATAAATCCAAAATTTATGACGATTTAGCATAAATGTCCACTCAGGATCTTCAAAAGGAATTTTGTTCCAAATAATTTCTTCAGAAAAAGTATATGGAACTTTACAAACTTCCATATCTCACTTATGATTAAAAATAAATGTATTTTTGCAAAGTAAATCACAAGTTTCAATTATTTTTTTACTATTCTTTTTGAATAGTTCATTTTTCATAGCTCCTCCCAGTTAATTAAATAATTTTACTTTTTCAATTGAATATTTAAATACAAGTAAAAATTACCATTATTATAGTATTTTAAAAGAATTTTTTCTTTTTAATAAGTAATAATTCTTTTATATAATTAATAATACATTTAGTTACAAAAAAAGTAAATATACAGTTTTCAATATTAAAAAATAGTATATTCAAAACATGAAAAAAGCATATAGTTGGAAAAACAACCATTGAAAAACAAAAGTGAGTAGAGGTATACTGAAAATAAGAAAGATTTTTGGGAGGTCTAAAATATGTATAGAAGAAAATCTATGTTAGTTTTATCATTAGCCTTATTAGGATTAAAAAGCTTTTCTAGTGATGTTAATGAAAAAAATAAAAATTATAAAATATCTGAAAAACCAGTGACATTGTCAATTTTAGCAATTCAAAATGGAAAAGTTTTTGATGAGAATTGGCTAGTATTTAAAGAAGCGTTCAAAGATACAAATATAAAATTAGAAAGTGCAACATCTAAAAATTTAACTGACGAAGTTCAAGCTTTTAATTTAGCAGTATCTTCAGGCAATTTACCAGATATTATATCTTATGCATATCCAGATAAAATTGAAAATTTAGGTATGGCAGGAGGTATGGTGCCTTTAAATGAATTAATAGATAAGCATGCTCCAAATATAAAAGCTTTTTTTGATAAATATCCAAGATATAAAATGGATGCTGTTGCTGCAGATGGAAAAATATATTATATTCCATGCTATTATGATTGGTATGCTATGAAAGCATCACAAGGACTGTTTATAAGAAAGGATTGGCTAGATAAGCTAGGGTTACAAACTCCAGAAAATATGGATGATTTTTATAAAGTCTTAAAAGCTTTTAAAGAGCAAGATCCAAATGGAAATGGAAAAGCAGACGAAATTCCATATTTTGATAGAACTATTGAATTTGCAACAAAAGAGTTAGTCGGATTATTTGGAGCTGAATATGGATTTTATCTAGATAATGGTATAGTAAAATATGGTCCCACTCAAGAAAGATTTAAAGAGGCTATGCCTGAAGTAATTAAATGGTATAAAGAGGGACTTATAGACCCGGAAATTTATACAAGAGGTTTTAGTGGAAGAGATTATATGTTACGTAATGATGTTGGAGGAGTGACATTTGATTGGTTTGCAAGTACAACAGGATATAATAATGATGAAGAATTAAAAAAACAAAATGAAAAATTTGAATTTATAGCAATTGCACCACCTAAATATAAAGGGAAGAGTTATGCTCCAGATGCAAGAACAACATCTTTAGGTGGATGGGGAATTTCTGCAAGTGCTAAAGATCCAGTAACAATAATTAAATATATGGACTATTGGTTCTCAGATAAAGGATATGAACTTTATAACTGGGGAGTTGAAGGAGATACTTTCGCAAAGGACGAAAATGGAAAAAAATATTATACAGATAAAGTAATGAAAGCTCCAGGAAAAAATGCATTACAAGTGTTAAGAGATAATGGATTACAATTTAAAATGGGAGCGCGACAAGATTATGAATATGAAAAAGCTTGGGGAGATGCAAAAGCAACTGAATGGTCTGAAATGTATATGGCAAATGGTTATATAATGGATCAAGTTCCACTTTTTAAATATACTCCAGAAGAGGCAAAGAAAGTACAAAAAATTAACTCACAAATATCAATGGCTTTAGATGAAATGAGTCAGAAATGGGTATTAGGTGCAGAAGGTTTTGATAAATCTTATGAAAAATTTGTAGAGAGAGTTAATAAATTAGGTTTAAAAGAACTTATAGAAATAAACCAAAGAGCATATGATAGAGTTCAGTCTTAAGGAAAATAAGTAAAAAAGGAGATATTATTATCTCCTTTTCTATTTTAGTTATCAGTTATATTTTCTAAGAAAAATCTAGCAGGAGAGATTCCTTCATATTTTTTAAATATTCTAATGAAAGTATTAGAACTATTATATCCAACTAACTCAGCAACTTCTTTAATTTTAATATTTTTATTATTTTGGATAATTTCTTTAGATTTATTTATTCTAAAAAGATTAAGATAATTTTTAAAATTGTCACCCATATTTTTTTTAAAGAGTAAACTTGTATATCTAAAAGAGAAATCTAAATATTCAGATAAATCTTCAAGAGAGAAATCATTAGAATAGTTATCTTCTAAATACTGTTGAATCTTATTTTTAATTTCAATATTAGTAGAATTCTCTTCTACTTGTTTGAGATCACAAATATCTTTACAAAATTTTAAAAATGTATTTTTTAAATTTGGAATACTAGTTTCTTTTATATGAATATCTATTTTATTATTTATATCAAACTCGCCTAATTGTGAAGTAACTCTTCCTAAAGTATTGCATAAAAGTAAGGAGAAATTGTTCACTTTATTTTTATCTAAATTAGAATCGATATCTTCGAAAATCTCATCAATTATTTTTTTACATCCTAAGAAATTACCATTTAAAAGTCTATTTGCTAGTTTATTTTCAATATCAATAGAATAAAAGAAGCTTGGATTATTTTTATTTGTAAAAGATTCTAAAATAACAAAATAACTGCTATATAAAAATTTAAAATTTAAAATTCTTTTGCATTTTATATATTCTTTAGGAAGTGTATCTAGATATAAAATTTCATTGGATACAGAAGCAGTTAATTTTAAATTATATTTCTTTTGAACATGTTCTAATAAAAATGAAAATCCATCGTCAATATCTGTTAATGCTTCTTCTGAAACTATAAAAAGAATACTTTTATAATCAATGTCAACATATTCATATTGAGAAGAGTTATTTAAAGAGGTTATTAGATAATCTTTAACAATAGGTAAAGTATCCGTATAAAGTTCAGGAGTATCAGAATCAAAAAGTTCAATTAAAACAAGTCTTAGTGGAAATTTTAAGTTTTCAAATTTCTCAGTAAAATTATCAATAGATTTAAGAGGTTTAATTCCTAAAATATAATCTTTAAGATTCTTTCGTTGATTGATATAAATAATGGGATTTTGAAAAAATTTAAATATTTTAAGAATACAAATAAATATAGCTGTAGTTAAAATTAATATTTTAAGAATATCAAAAAAAATATTTGGAAATAGATTATGTTTTTTTTGTTGAAAAAATTAAATTAAAGTCAAAAGCATTATCTTTGAAAATATATAATTTTTTTTTATTTTGATAGTTTAAGTTTTTCAAGAGATGGCATAATTGAATAAAAATTATTATTTTTTTCGATTGCCCATTGTCCAATATCTTTTGTTTTAATATCAGAAAAAAAGATGCTTTTATCAATAGTAATTAACCATAAACTTTTTTTGTAAAGTTTCAAGTTTAGATGGAAAATTGAGAAGATACATTGTAGACTCATCATCAGTTATTTGAAGATTATCCTTTGAATTTAATTGAAACTTTAAAGTAGTAAAAAAATCATTTTTATTTACAGTTTCTTCAGGAGTAATAAAAATATTAGAGTCACTATTTCCAAAGGAAATTTTATAACCAAATTTACTAAAAAAACTATTTTTAATTTTTAAAGTTTTAAAAACTTTTAGAAGGTTATATGGTGTTGGATTAGACTCATACTCTAAAAAAGTATTTTCATTTTTTAAATCTAAAATAGAAGAGTATAACAAATCAGTTTTTAATTGAAATATTCTTTTTTTTCTTCAATTTGACTTATTAAGTATTTGTTATAATTTTTTTCTTCTTTTTTATAAACTAAAGATATAATTAAAATATTAGTAAGAATAAAAAATAAAAATAAAATTTTTTCAAATTTTTTATATTTTTTCATATAAACTCCTTATCAATTTAGTTAGAAATATTAAAACGAATGAGCAATCTCTAAAAGTTGTTTTATATTTTTAGAATAAAAATACTTAAATGAATTACAAAATCTATTTTTAAAAGTTCCATCTTGAAAATTTTTATATCTTCTACATCCGCTTTTACAAAGATTGAAATAATTACAAGTTTTACATTCTGAATCAAACTTTAATGAACTCTTAACGAAATTATAAGCTTTTTCAGAAGTAAGAATCTCTTTTAAAGAGGTAGAATGAATATTTCCTAATAGAAGCTCATCTAAAACATAAAAATCGCAAGGATAGATATTACCATTACTTTCAACTACAGTATTAATACTGCAATGTCCGTCCATATCACAAGATTCAGCTTGATTATTTAAAATAATGGCTAATAAATTATCAAAAAAACGAATGCTAGTGTATTTTTTGTTTTTTAAATCATTACTCCACAATTTAAAAAGTTCATCTAAGAAAAATCCATATTCTTGTTCTGTTAAAGAATAATCTCCAGTAGAATTATCAAGTTTATCTAAACAAGGAATAAATTGTAGGTATTTAAACTTAGAGTTTTTAAAAAAAAGATAGATGTCTTTTAAATTTTCAACAGTTTTTTTATTGACTACACAAAGAATATTGAAGTTAATATTATTTTTTTGCAATAATTTAATACTTTTAAGTACTTCGTTAAATGTTCCTCTTTCTAATTTATCTTTTCTAAATAGATTATGTATTTCTTTATATCCATCCAATGAAACGCCAACTAAATATTTTTCTTTTTTAAAAAGATTAATCCACTCTTTATTTAATAAAATTCCATTAGTTTGGATACTAAAATTGATAGAGACATTATTTATATTATATTTTCTGATAAAATTATGAAACGATTTATAAAAATCAATTCCAATTAGAGTAGGCTCTCCTCCTTGAAAAGAAAACGTAATAGAATGTTTTACACTTGAAAGACTTTCTTGGACTAATTTTTCTAGAGTTTCCACACTCATAAAGCCAAAATTTGGGTGAGTTCTATTAGATGCGACATCGTTATAAAAACAATAGCTACAATTCATGTTACAAAGGCTTGAGGACGGTTTAATTAAAAGATTTATATGATTCACTAAGAAGTACCTCCTAACTATATGTATATTATTATAACATAATAATACAAAATAAGTTATATTTGATTAATAAAAGTAGATATATTTTATAAAAATATAGTATAATAGTAAGTAAATATAAGGAGTGCAAATAAATATTAAATATGATAAAATAGTTTTATATGCAAAATAATAATAGGTGGAGGAAAAAAGTGATAAAAAAATTGATGGCAATATCAATATCATTGATCCTATTTGGATGTGGTAGTGGTAATGGAAAACAAAGTTCTAAGGAAACCTTAGGAAAAAATATTAAAGTATCTGAAATAAAACCAGAGTTGATAACAAAATTAAATATATCAAGTGGAGTGACAGAGCCTTTAAATGAAGTTAGAGTTGTAACTAAAACCGGTGGGACAGTAAAGCAGGTAAATTTTAAAAATGGTGATAAGGTAAAGAAAGGTCAAGTCATATTAGTCTTAGAGGATCAAGAGATTCAATCAAGTTATTTAAAAGCTCAAGCAACGTATCTTTCTAATAAGGCAGATTTTGAAATAAAGAAAAAAAATTATGAAAAATTTAAACAACTTTTTGAAAAACAACTGATATCAGAAGATGAGTATCTATTGAAAAAAACTAGTTTTCTTCAGGCAGAAAGTGCCCTAAAGACTTCAGAAGCAACTTACTTAACGGCTAAGAAAGATTATGAAGATTTGGTTGTTAAGGCAAAATTAAATGGAGTAGTGACAGACTTAGAGTTAAAAGCTCACGAAAAAATAGCTCCGAATAGTTATCTGGTAACAGTTGTTGACGATAGTAAAATACTCGTAAAAACAGGAGTATCAGTTCATGAGATAAGCGAATTATCTGTTGGGAATAAAGCAAAGATTGATTTAGAAGGTATTGAAAACAACTATTTTGGAAATGTTTATGAAATAAATCCCGTAGCCAATAAGGACAGTAAAAAATACCAGATAAAGATAGAGATTGATAATCCAGATGGAAAAATAAAAAAAGGGATGTATTCTAAGGTTTTAGTTGAAACAGGGAGTAAAAATGGATATTTAGTACCTAAAAATGCAATAGTAATAAAGGAGCTATATTCATACATTTTTGTAGTGGAAAATGGAGAGGCTAAAAGGATAAAGGTAGAAAGAGGTTATTCAAATGATGACAGGCAAGAGATTATAAGTGATGAACTTTATTCAAATATGAAACTTGTAACAGAGGGACAGTTTTTGCTAGAAGATAGAGATAAAGTTAATATTTTAAATTAGGGGGAACAGATGAATATAGCACAATTTTCAATAAAACGTCCTGTTGTCACTATGATGATAATAATATCAATGGTTATATTAGGAATTTTAACATTAGTTAATTTAAAAACTCAGCTTATGCCAAACTACAATATGCCAATGGCTGCTATAAGAGTAAGTTGGAAAGGAGCTTCTCCAGATGATATGGAGAAGTTGGTAACGAAAGAGATTGAAAAAGGGTTAACGAGTGTTGAAGGAATAAAAAGAATTACAACTAAATCGACTATGGGAAGATCAGTTTTAACAGTAGAATTTGAGTATGGTGTCATTATAGATAATAAAGTAAATGATTTAGTGACAGCAGTAAGTAGAATAAGAAACAGTTTACCAGATGATATTGATGAGCCTGTAATAAGAAAAACTTCATCTGCTGGAGACAGAGTGATGCTTATTGGGTTGAGAGGGACGGATCTTATAAATTTAAAAAGTTTTGCTGACAATGTCATTATTCCAAGGCTTGAAAGAATAGAAGGAGTTGGAAGTGTAAATATCTTTGGAGGACTAGAAAAAGAGATAAGTATAAATATAGATCCTGAGAAGTTAGAAGCATACAATCTTACAGTTACAGATTTATATAGTACACTGAAGAGTGCCAGTTTGAATTTCCCTTCGGGATATATAGTAGAGGGAGACAAAGAGTATTTAGTAAAAGTATCTGGAGAAGCTAAAACTTTAGAGGATATCCAAGAAATAGTTTTGAAAAATTCAAATGGTGACACGTTGTATTTGACAGATGTAGCAGATGTCAATTTAGGGATAAAAGATAGAAGCAGTTACGGTAGGACTGATGGAATCGAAAATATAATAATAAATATAGAGAAAAGTGATGTTGGAAATACTGTTGAAATATCAAAAATAGTGAAGGAGGAGTTGGAAAAAATAGAGCCTCTTTTACCTAAAGGAGCTTCCTTCACTATAAATAGGGATTCCGCTGTAGATATAATTAAATCTATAAATACAGTCGAAAATAATGCTATAACAGGTCTTATTTTGGCAGCAATAATCCTATTTATTTTCTTAAGAGATTGGAGAGCTACTTTAGTTGTAACAGTGGCAATACCAGTTTCAATAATTGCAACATTTGGTTTCTTTGGAGCTAAAGGAATGACACTAAATATAATTTCATTGATGGGATTATCTTTGGGTGTAGGGATGTTAGTGGACAACTCTATAGTTGTTTTGGATAACATTTTTAGGCATTTGACGGAGCTAGGTCAGGATAGAATGGAGGCTTCGGAAAATGGTGCCACGGAAGTTATTGTTCCGATAATAGCTTCAACAGCTACAACAATAGCTGTGTTTATTCCAATCGTTATAAGAGAGGGAAGAGCAAAAGAGATATACAAAGATATGGCTTATTCGATAACATTCTCACTATTGGCTTCGTTAATAATAGCGATAACTTTTGTACCAATGGTATCGAGTAGAATTTTAAAATCTAAAAATACAGTACATGAAGAGGGGAAAATATTAAAGTACATTAAAAGATATTATTCGATAATATTATCTACTTCTTTAAAACATAAAGCTTTAGTTGTTATCGGAATGATAGCGTTATTCATAGGTATTGTTGGATATGGTTCAAGAAATATAGGTGGAGAGTTTATGCCCACAACAGATGATGGTATATACACTATTATAGCTGAACTTCCAAGCGGAATGGAGATAGAAAAAGCGAATAGAATAGCAAAGGAGTTAGAAGCTATTGTAGGAAAAGATCCCCAGACAAAGAAGTTTATATCGTCAGTAGGAAAAGAAGCAGTGTCGATAATTGTGGATATTGGACCCAAAAATGAAAGGGATAAAAAAGTACAACAGATAATGGGAGAAACTAGAAGAAAGGTTTCTCATATACCGGATGTAAAACTTAATTTAGTTCCTAGAATGGCTTTTGGAAGAGGAACAGGAAGAGATATATCATTAATTTTGAAATCAGATGACTTAAATCAATTAAGTTATGCTTCGAGATTAATTTCAGAAAAAATGGCAGAAAATCCGGGATTTACAGATATAAATAACTCTATGGTCAATGGAAATCCAGAAGTGAGAATTCTTTTAGATAGAAAAAAGATGGAATACTATGGTGTAAAAGTTAACGATTTGACACTTTCTGTAAGTTATCAAATTCTTGGAGGTGCTCCAATAAAGATAAAAACAGCTAATGAAGAGGTTGATGTGAGCTTAAGACTTGCTGAAGAATTCAGAAATTCTCCTGAAAAAATTAAAGAGATGAGAATAAAGTCTCAAAATGGTGGAGTTGTAAAGTTAAAAGATATAGCTACTTTTGAAGTAGGTGAAGGAGCGTATGGTATCGAAAAAGAAGATAAAATCACAATGGTAACAATTGATGCAAATACATCAAATGGATTAGATTTGGTAACTGGTCAAAAGTATATAAAAGATATTTTAGATGAGGCAGGGCTACCTAAAACAATTACTTATTCTTTTGGAGGAAGTGGTAGAAATATGGCTGAAGTTAATGACCAATTGAAATTTGCATTCATGGTTGCAATGTTTTTAGTTTATTTTATATTGGCAGCTCAATTTGAATCCTATATATTACCTATTATAGTTATGGGAACAGTTCCTCTTTCAGTAATAGGTGTATACAGTGGACTTCTAATAACAGGACAAAAGACAAATACAATGGTTTTTGTAGGAATTATTATGTTGGCAGGAATAGTTGTGAACAATGCCATAGTTTTAATAGATTATATAAAAATTCTACTGGAGAGAGAAATGCCGTTAAATCAAGCTATACTAGAAGCGGGAAGGACAAGATTGAGACCAATTTTTATGACGACAATGACAACAGTATTTGGAATGATACCGTTATCTTTAGGAATTGGACAAGGAAGTGAAATGTACAAAGGAATGGCAATAACAGTTATATTTGGGTTGATTTTCTCAACATTATTGACATTAATTTTAATTCCAGTGCTCTTTTATATCTATGAAGTAGGAAAAAAGAAAATATCAAAGTATATCTAGTATATAGATTTATAAAAAATTGGTTAGAGGGGTATGGTATGAAAAACAAATTTAGATATTTACTTTTGGGAATATTTTCTATTTTTAGTTTTCTAATATGCAGTGCAGCAATGATTGAAAAAGATTTAACTTACAATAAGTATATTTTAAAAGATACCTATAAATACGGAAAAACTACAAGAGAGTTTCAATGGAATAAAATATCTGAATACCTAGATCGATTGGATAGTTTTCAAGGAGAAAATATTAAATTTGGAACATTAAAAAATTATAAAAATATAAATGGGTTACCGCCTGTAGCTAAACAAATTGCCATGGAAAAATATAGTGATGGTTCAAGACCTTCAGTGAAAGATAAATTTGGAAATAGGAGGAGTCAGGGAATACCATTATATATAGAGGGACAGATGGATAGACCAGAGAGATATGCTCCAGATGGGTCTTTGATTTCTATTCAATCAAAAGATTTAGAAAATTACAAAATTAAAGTTGAAAATATAGATGGAGAATGGATAGTTCCAATTAGGTATGTGGAAGAGATAGGGGCAGAAAGTTTTCCAAGAGTCGTAGTTGTGGATAGAAAAAATCAAAATATAGCTACTTTGGAGAAAGTTGGAGAAGTTTGGAAAGTGAGAAGTATGAATCCAGCTTCAACAGGACTTGATAGACCTCCGTATCAGCTCCCAACACCTTTAGGAGTATTTGTAGTTCAAGGAAAGAAATCTAAAATGGAGTATTTGAAAGATGGTAGTTCTACAGAGATTGATGGATATGCACCATATGCAAGTAGATTTTCAGGTGGGGGATATATTCATGGTGTTCCAGTTAATTTACCGGGAACAGAGATGATAGAATACACACCGACTCTAGGAACAACTCCAAGATCCCATATGTGTGTTAGAAACGCAACGTCTCATGCTAAATATGTCTATGAATGGGCACAGACAAATAAAGGGTTAGTTATAGTAATTGAATAAAGGACGTAAATAGAGTCAAGAATGTAAAATTCTTGACTTTTTTTGTGTAAAATGATAGAATGAAATGGGTTTTATTAGGAAAAATATTGAAATGGGAGGTTTTTGTGTTAGGGAAAAAGTATTTAATGTTAGCTCTTATTTTAGGATTGTTATCGACAACAGCATTTGGTTTTGCATTAAAGAATCCTACAAAACCGGAGTTAAAATCATCAAAGTTAGTGTCAGAGGATAGTGAAAGAAAAATATATGAAGAGATTGGATTAAGTGGAAAGTTAAATTATGAAATTTTTAAAACCGCTCTTATAGGTTATAATAAAATTGATGGTAGAAAAAAGGAGTTATTGACAATAATAGATTATTCAAAGCCATCAACAGAAGAAAGATTTTTTGTAATCGATATGAATAAGAAGGAATTACTTGTACATTCGCACGTATCTCATGGTAAAAATAGTGGAGGGAATATAGCGACTTCATTCTCAAATAAGATGAGCTCAAATAAGAGTTCTCTAGGATTTTTTTTAACTGAAAATACTTATATGGGAGGAAATGGTTATTCACTAGTTTTAAATGGCTTAGAAAAGGGGATAAATGATAAAGCGAAGGATAGATATATTGTAATTCATGGAGCGGACTATGCAAATCCTAAAATTGCTAAATCTCAAGGAAGATTGGGAAGAAGTTTAGGATGTCCTGCACTTCCAAGAGATATTTCTAAAAAAGCTATCGATATGATAAAAAATGGATCGGTTCTATTTGTATATGGAAACGACGCAAACTACTTGGAGAGAAGTAATTATGTATAAAAAGCAGCTGAATTAGTTCAGCTGCTTTTATTATATAGATTTTGATGCTTAATATGAATGTCCATTTGTGGGAATGGTATAACAATGTTGAGTGAATCGAATGCAGGTTTGATATTTTTTAAAATAGTAAAATATGTACTCCAATAGACTTCATTTTTAGTCCAAACTTTTAATGCGATATCAATAGAGCTACTGTTATATTTTTCTATATTTATAAAAGGGGCTGGAGTTTTTAATATATTTTCGTTATTTTTAACTAAATCATTTAAAATTTGAAAAACTTGATCAATATTTGTATCATATGCTACGGATACCACGACTTTCATTCTTCTATTTGGTGTTTTTGAATAGTTAATAACTTGATTATTTATAATATTTCCATTTGGTATAGTAACAATGTCATCATTAAAAGTGACGATAGTAGTGGAGAAGACATCAATAGATGAAATAATGCCATAGTTACCAATTATTTCTACTTCATCATCAACAGAATAAGTTTTAAAAACTAAAATAATTAATCCACCAACAAAATTTGAAAGATTGTCTTTTAAAGCTAATCCTATACCTATTCCAATACTTCCAAGAAAAGCTATTAGAGACGTATGTTGAAATCCAATTATAAGTAGTGAAATAATAATAAGTATAATAATGGAACCGGTATCGATAATTGAAGATAAAAAGGTTTTAAAAGAAGAATCGATTGCCTTAAACGCATGAGTTTTATAGTATCTAGATAGAAAACTCTTTACAAGTTTTCGACCGACTATAAAAAATAATAAGGCAATGGTGAATCGAAAAAGAAATATAATTAAGCTATTTGTTAAATTTACTAAAAATTCTTCGTTTGTAAAAGTATATATAACTTGTGCTAAAAATTTTTTATCGTGTTCTACCATAAAAATCACCTCTGTAATAGTTAATTCTCAAAAAAAATAAATTTCCTTTTATATTTAATGGATATAATGTTATAGTGAACTACACCCTACTTAGAATGTCTCGTTCTTGAAGCGAGAGCTTCTAAAAATACGACTGCATTTAAAAGAACTTAATTTATTAGAAGTTTGAATTAATAATATATAAAAGAGAATACACCAATGTGGATTGATAGTTTTATTTTCAGTTTTTTTATGATGTTGTAGGATAAAAAGATAACTTAATAATATTTGTTGGAGGAGTAAAAAATGAAAATTCAAGTTAGATTGGCGACAATTAAAGATGCTCAAGTAATTTATGATTTATTATTTCAATCTTCTGATGAAACAAATTTTTTAGCGGTAGATTCAAAAGAAAGGTTAGAAGAAGAGAAATAATATTGAAAGGATGAAAAGATATTTTCTTCAAGATGGTTTATTACTCTGTATAAATGTAAAGGGGGAGATTAATGAAAAAAATGACAATAGGAATTTTTGCTCCATCAAGTCCTGCTCATATTTTATTTGCATCAAAATATAAATATGCTAAATCTAGGTTATTAGAATTGGGATTTAATGTAAAAGAGGGAAATTTAATTCAAAATGAAAACTTTCAAGGATATCGAACTGCCTCTGGAAAAGAGAGAGCTAATGAATTAATGAATTTAATTTTAGATGAAGATATTGATATTTTAATGCCTGTTATTGGAGGTTATAATAGTGCTAGTTTACTTCCATACTTAGATTTTGATAAAATAAAAAATATTAAAAAAATTCTGTGTGGATATAGTGATATAACAGCTCTTCAAATGGCATTTTTAGAGAAAACAAATTTTTCTATTATATATGGAGCATCACTAATCCCAACTTTTGGTGAATATCATTCTAAAAATATATTTGGGGAAAGTAGTTTTTTTCAGGCTTTAATTGAAAAAAGTTATGATTTGATACCTCCTGAAAAATGGTCGAATCAACTTTTAAATGCTTTAACCGAAGAGTGGAAAAATGAGAGGTTATATGAAAAAAATGATGGTTGGAAGATTTTAAATGAAGGGGAAGCAAGAGGACGAGTTATTGTTGTAAATATAGAAACGTTTGTTACACTTTTTGGCAGTGATTTTATTCCCAATTTAAAAAATTGTATTCTGGTTTTAGAGGATGAAGATGCTACTATAACTCTAGAAGAGAGAAGTCTAAATGCTTTAAAACTCTATAAAATTTTTGATAATTTAAAAGGTTTAATTTTTAGTAAACCAGAAATATACAACAATAAAAATTCAGGTTTGAAATATGAGGAGCTTATAGATGAGATTGTTGGTAAAAGAGATTATCCTATAATTTATAATTTTGATTGTGGACATACAATTCCTAGTATATGTATTCCTCAAAATGCTATAATGAATTTAGTAGCAAAAAATGGCGAGGTTAAGATTAAAATAGAAAAGAACTATTGAGAAAAATATTTTTGATGAGATTAATCAAAAAAAATTAAAACTAGATGAATTAAGAACAGTGTCAGAAGGAACAAGTAAAAAGTTTAGGAAAACATTTAGAGGCTTTTTAAAAGGTAGAGTATCATGTAGTTCTAGATAAGACACATACGACAGGAGAGAATTTTGATTTTGTTTCTTTAAGTTATGAAAGAAACGAATGAGATGTTAGATTGCTATATATCTTTGCAATAATAAATTTTTAAATATAAAAAGCTTGATTTCCATTAGAGAATCAAGCTTTTTATATTTAAATTATATACTTTAAATTAAAGGAAATTTATAAAAGGAAATTTAGAAATTACAAGAATAAACAACCTAGAAAGGGGGGAATAGGACTATTAGTTTTCAGAGAGTGCAATTAACTTGGGGTAAATCTACAAGAATTTGAGAAAAGTTTTTAATAGTTAAAGGTGAAGATGAAAAATATAGTAGGTAGTTAATTGTTGGTTAATAAAAGGAGGGGATAATCTATGAAAAGTTATATTATGGGTGTGGTTATTTTAATAGTGGCATATTTAACTTATGGAAAATATTTAGAAAGGAATTTTGCTATAGATGATAGAGAGACACCAGCATTAGCAAAAGCTGACGGAGTAGACTTTGTACAGATGAACTGGATTAAAAGTTTTTTGGTTCAATTTTTAAATATAGCTGGACTTGGACCAATTACTGGAGCTGTGGCAGGTGCCATGTGGGGGAGCTCATCTTTTTTGTGGATTGTATTTGGAACTATTTTTGCAGGAGCAGTTCATGATTATTATACAGGAATGATTTCCATGAGAAATAATGGTGAAAATATGCAAGAGTTGATTGGAAAATATCTAGGAAATAAAGCAAAAGTCTTTGCCAAATATTTTTTAGTTCTACTTTTAGTTATTGTTGGAGTTGCATTCGTAACAGGTCCAGCAGAGATTTTACAATCATTTACAGGAGTTAATAAAGAACTATGGTTAGTATTAATTGTAGGGTATTATATAGTAGCGACACTACTACCTATTGATAAAATTATAGGGAGGGTGTATCCATTATTTGCGGGAGCTTTAGTTTTAATGATGTTTTTATTGATTGGAGCAATGTTAGTAAAAGGTGTAAAAATACCAGAGATAACTTTTGGAAACTTGCATCCTAAAAAACTTCCAATATTTCCATATATGTTTGTTGTCATTTCCTGTGGAGCAATATCTGGATTTCATTCAACACAATCTGTGTTGGTAGCAAGATGTCTAAAGTGTGAAAAAGACGGAAGAAAATCATTTATGGCAGCTATGTATTTAGAGGGATTTGTAGCTTTAACATGGGCGGCAATCTCTTTAGGTTTTTTTAATGGTGTAGAAGGATTAGCTGTTAGTGGAGGAGGAATGGTAGCTGTTAGCAAAATGATAACAGGACTTTTAGGTAAATATGGATTGTTGTTCACATTGTTTGGGTTAATTGCTCTACCAATCACAACTGGAGATACAGCTTTTAGAAGCGCAAGAGTTACAATTGCAGAGGTTTTAAATTATAATCAAAGTTCACTAAAAAATAGATTGTTAGTTGCAATCCCTCTATTTTTGCTAGCTGGTTTCTTATCACAAATTGGATTCAATACTCTTTGGAGATATGTTGCATCTACAAATCAGCTTTTAGCAACATTGGGATTATGGACATGTACGTATTATCTTATAGAAAAAAGAAAAAATTATTGGATAGCTGGAATTCCTGCGGCTTTCATGACAGGTATGATTACTTGTTATTTTTTAGCAGCACCTGAAGGATTAAGATTAGAAAATATGTATATTGTATATAGTATAGGGGCTTTAAGTTTTGTATTAGCACTAGTAGCTATTGGAATAAAAAATATCAAGGTAAATAAAGAGATAAGCGAGATGAGTATGTAAAAAGAAAAAAATCTAAAATTATAATTTGTTTTTTACTATGCTATAATAGTTCATATCATATCAAAAATTGGAGGAAAAAATGAAAAAAGTACTATTAATGATTTTTTGTGTATCACAATTAGCTTTAGCTTATAAAGCGAAATCAGAGGATTTATCTAAATATTCAATAGAGAACTATACTCCTCAAATTCAAAAAGCAATAGAAAATACCGGGATTACTTACGATAAGCTGGGAGAAATCTACGAAGCACCGAACTTAGGATATTATAATTTTACTCCAATTGAAAAAGGAGGGAAAATAGTTGCTTACGTTGGATTAACACATATTAAATCGTATAATAAGCATGAGGCACTAATAACAATCATTTCACCAGAAGGGAAATTATTAGGATTCTCTTTGCCAGATGCAAATGCGAAGCATCCAAATGTAAATGAAAAAGAGTGGATAGATAAATATGTTGGAAAAACTGGAGAAGAGCTACCAGTTGATTCTTTAGCAGGATCAACATTCCATGCAAATAGTGTAAATGGGGAGCTTAGAAATACTCTTAGAGCTTTTGAAGCTAACAAGGAAACATTTAAAAAATAAAAAAAGCCCATCAGGGCTTTTTTATTTTGAAAAATCTTCACCTATTTTCCAACATTCTCCTACTTTATCTCCTAATTTATAGTAAGATTTAGTAGACATTTCAAAAAGAATAGGTTTTAAAATATCGTAATTAATATTTCCTTTAGAATCCAAAATCTCAGACTTTATATGTGTATGTCGAACTTTTAAAATATATTGATTATGTTCTTTTGTTTCGTAGTTGTCAGTCACTTCACATTCCATTACAACAGGAGATTGATTTATCATAGGAACATTTCTAATTCCCATAGTGTAATCAAAAACATTCGATTTATCGACCTTTCGTCCGCTAACAATTCCAACAAAATCAGTAGCTTTAAGGATATCTTCTGTAACAATATTAACAGAAACTGCAAATTTATCCTTGATAATTTCGTTGCTAAAATGAGTTTTTTTGATGCTTAACATAATAGAGTCAGTACCAATAATTCCAACATGAGCAATATTAATCCAATTGACTTTTTCGTATTCATCAATCATACCAACAACAACTGTAGGAGTAGGGTATAAAGCTACAAGGGGTCCTAAATTTTTCCACATAAAAAATCACCTCTTTAAAATTTATTTTTGTAATCTTTCTTTTGGTTTGTATGTTTCAAAAAATTCTTTGTTAGCTATTCTGTATACTTCAGAATAATCAAGAGGAGAAACCAAAAAATCCCCCTTCTTAACAATCATTTTTTCTCCCCAAGGTGCTAAAATGAAGAAATCATCTTCATTTTTAATTTTTACAACTTTAATCTCTCCAATAGGTTTAAAAAAACTCCAAATTTTATTTTCTTTTTTTAAAAAAGTGTATCTTTTTTCAAACTTTTCTTTTGTTACGATATATTCTTCCTTAGCGTCAGTTGTATTTTTAACAATATAGCTAGGAACAGTAACTTTATTTGTTGTTTCTAAGCCATCTTTTGTGAAAGTTTTTATAGTTTCTCCAATTTGTCCCTCTCTGGCTAGAATTGGTTTGAACTTTTCATAAGTGCTACTCTTTTTAAGTAAAGGCATAAGTTGCTCTTTTAATTTTTCTTGAGTTATGGGTGATGAGTTAGCATAAAGTAGATTACTAAGTAAGAATCCTGTAAGTATTAGTTTTTTCATAAATCCTCCAAATTATTTATTCTCATTTAAAAGTTCGTTTATATAAGCTAATCGTATTTTAGATTGATTATCTAAATTTTTACTCATAGAAGTCAAGATAAATTCTATCAGTGCTTGGGTTGAAATAATTGAATTAAAATAGCTGATACCTCTGATATCTGTAAATATAGTAATATCTCCACTGTTAGCAATAGGTGAAGTAGATTTATCAGTAATAACAATAACTTTTGCTTCAGCTTTTTTTGCAATTTCAATCAATAGAGAGTAAGTTTTAGAATATTTAGGATGAGCAATCAAAAATAAACAATCATTGTTCTGGATATCGACTATATTTTTTATAAGTTCAGAATTATTTTGGCTATGAGTAATAACATTTTGCAAAATAAATCCCAAACGTAAACCAAAAAATGATGCTACTCCAGAGACACTTTTAAAACCTATAATATATTTTTTATTGGATTTAAAAAGTATATCAATTATTTTTGAGATTTTATCATAAGAGTTTATATTTATTGTTTCTTCAATATTTTTAAAGAGTGAATTAGTGAATGTTTCAATTAGATTATTTTTTTTTAAGAGGTCTTCATTTAAGCTTAATTTTTCAGACGGAGTAAGAATTTTATCACTCACTTGTTGTTTTAAGCTATCTTTAAACTCTTTGAAATTACTAAAACCTAGGGATTTGACAAACCTAATCACTGAGGTATCACTCACTTGTAGTTCTGTTGCTATGTCGCTAGATGTTAAAAAATATATTCTATTTTCATTATGGAGAAAGAAATCTGCAATAATAGTTTCAGTTTTTGTTAAACTTTTATTTGCGATTCTTTTTTGTAAAGAATCAATCATAATAAGCTCCTTAAAAAATTATTTATAACATAGCTTACCATATTTTTTCAAATATATAAATATAAAAAATATCGGAAAAATTATAAATAAATAGTACATATAGTTCAAAAAAAACTTGACTATAAAAAGATATGGTAGTATATTTATGAATGCAAATAAACATTTTATAATTAAAATAATTTTTAAAAAACAATTTTGGAGGGTAACAATGAGTAAAAAAGAAAAAAGTGGAAATAAAATGAGCTTTCCACATACATACGTAATTATTTTTGGATTAATTATTTTTGCTGTATTATTAACTTGGATAGTTCCAGCAGGGAATTTTCCAAGAGAAAAAGATGCTGTAACTGGAAAAACTGTTATTGTTGCAAATCAGTTTACTTTTATAGAGAATACACCAGTTAGTTTTTTAGATATTCCATTTAAAATTGTAGATGCGTTAAATAAATCTAGTAGTATAATATTTTTAGTTTTAATTGTTGGAGGAGCATTTCATGTGATTATAAAAACAGGGATGTTTCAAGCTTTGACATCTAAAGTAACTAAAGTATTTTCAAATAAAGATCAACTCCTAATACCAGCTTTTACAACAATATTTGCCATAGCTTGCATGAGTATGGGAGTTAACACATTTATTGGATTTGCACCAGTTGCAATAATTTTAGCAAGATCAATGGGATATGATGCAATAGTTGGAATATCTATGGTAGCTTTAGGAGGGGCTATTGGTTTTAGCACAGGAACATTCAACCCATTTACAACAGGGGTTGCTCAAGCATTAGCAGGATTACCGATGTTTTCTGGATTAGGTTATAGAATTTTTTGTTTAGTTGTATTTTTAGTTGTAACAAATATCTATATATTAAGTTATGCTAAAAAAATAAAGAAAAATCCAGAATTAAGCGTTGTTAGAAATTTAGAAAAATTGGAAAACAATATGAAGAGTGAAGGAAATACTATGCCAGAAATAGAGAAGAGGCACTACTTAGTATTGGCAATTGTAATTGGATTATTCACACTGCTAATATATGGTGGAGCGGCATGGCACTGGGGTCTAAATCAGAGTGCTGCACTATTTATTTGGATGGCTATTTTGGGAGGATTAGCTTATGGATTTTCACCAAGTACGATTGCAAAAGAATTTGTGCAGGGAGCAAAAGCCTTAGTATTTGGAGCTTTAATAATAGGAATAGCTAGAACAATATCTATAATATTAGATGATGGAAAAATTTTAGATACGGCTGTTTATTATTTAGGGAATATGTTAGCATCTTTACCACACGTGTTACAATCTATAGGGATGTTTTTAATGCAATTATTTATAAATGGTTTGGTTACTTCAGGAAGTGGTCAAGCAGCGGTAACAATGCCGATAATGTTACCAGTGGCAGATATGATAGGAATGACTAGACAAACAGCAGTTTTAGCATTTAATTTTGGAGATGGATTTAGCAACTATGTTCTTCCAACGTCGTCGGCATTGATGGGATTTTTAGCTATAGCTAATGTATCCTATGAGGATTGGATGAAGTATATGGGGAAATTGTTTTTAATATGGATAGTGACGGGATCAATACTTATAATCGTAGCGAATTGGATAGGGTATGGACCATTTTAGTTAAAGGAGAGATTATGAAGCAGGAAATTTTAGAAAATATTGATGAATTGAAAAGTGATTTAATTGGATTAGGAGATTTTATTTTTGATAATCCAGAACTTGGACTAGAAGAGTATAAAAGTTCAAAGGAGATAACAGATTTTTTAAAAAAAAATGGTTTTAAAGTGGAAATGGGAATAGGTGGATTTGAAACAGCTTTTAGGGCTGTTTATGAGGTCGGAAAAAATGGTCCATCTATTGGATTGTTGTGCGAATATGATGCATTGGAAGGAATGGGACATGCGTGTGCACATCATATGCAGGGACCAAGTATAGTAGGAGCAGCTTTAGGTATAAAAAATAAATTGAAGAGTAAAGAATATAAAATTGTAGTTTATGGTACGCCAGCAGAGGAAACAATAGGTGCAAAAGTAAAAATGTTAGAAAATGGTTGTTTTAATGATATAGATGTTGCTTTGATGATGCATGGTGCTCCGGATACAACAACAGATATAAAATCATTGGCTTTATCAAATTTTACAGTAAAATTTCATGGAGTTAGAGCTCACGCAGCTTTAGCACCAGAAAAAGGTAGGAGTGCTTTAGATGGAATAATATTATTATTTCAAGGAATTGAATTTTTAAGGGAACATGTGAGAGAAGATGTAAGAATACATTATACTATAACAAATGCAGGAGGGCCTGCAAATGTTGTTCCAAAGTATGCGGAAGCAAATTTTAGTATAAGGTGCTATAATAGAGTTTATCTGGATCATGTTATTGAAAGATTCAAAAAAGTTGTACAGGGTGCATCTCTTATGACAGAAACGGACTATGAAATTGTAGAAACAAAAAGATTAAACAATAAAATACCTGTTTTGAAGCTTAATAAAGTTCTTATGGGCAATGCAGAATTGGTAAACGCTCCGAGGTTATCTCCTCCTAGAGAAAAAACAGGTTCTACAGATTTTGGAAATGTAATGTATCATGTACCGGGATCGTGTATAAGAGTAGCTTTTGTCCCTGAAGGAACCTCATCTCATTCGGACGAATTTTTATGTGTTGGAAAAAGTGAAGAAGCACACAATGCTATAATATTTGGAGCAAAAATTTTAGCAGGAACTGCATACGATTTAATAACTAATACAGATTTATTGAATGAAGTTTTAACTGAATTCAAGCTCAATAAAGAAAAAAGTGAAAAAATGTAAATTAGGTTATTGAAAAATCACATTTAAAATACTATACTTATGGAGTATAGATGGAGGTGTGATAATTGAAGATAGGAATATTTTATAGCAGTGCTAGGGGTAAAAGTGAGTTCACAGCCACTTTGATAAAGGATTTATTAAAAGAAAATTGTGATATATATAAAATAGCAGATGATAATGCTATTGTAAGTTTAATGAAATATAGAAAATTAATTTTCATTGTTCCAACTTATGGTTTTGGTGAGCCACATGAGGATTGGAAAAAAGGAATTGAAAAAATTTCAAAAGTAGATTTTGAAGGGAAATTTGTTGGAATCATAGGCAGAGGAAACCAAGGTTTTTATGCAGCTACATTTGTGAATGGGATGAAACCACTGTATGATATTTTAGTTGAAAAGAAAGCCGGTATAGTCGGTTTTACAGAAACTAAGGGATATGATTTTGTAAAGAGTAGTGCAATTGTTGAAGGGAAATTTGTTGGACTACCTTTGGATGAAATGTTTATGCTTCAAGAAATAAAAGAAAAGTTAAAAAAGTGGATAAAAAACAATTTTGGTGAATTTTTAAATGAAGAATAAACAAAGATATTTTGAGTTTATAGATGTTTTTCAAAACCAAAGAGATTTTTATAAGTGTCATGAGATTTTAGAGGAGATTTGGATAGAGGAGACTAAATGTGAAACTAGAAAACACCTAGCAATAAATCTCTTGTTAATATCTGTTGGGTTATATCATTGGAGAAATAAAAATTTTAGAGGTGCTATTCAAGTTTTAGAAAACTCGTTAAACAATTATGATGAAATATCCACGGAATTAGAGATAATAAATATAGATTCAAAACGTTTGAAACAAATAATTTTAGATGTTATAGAAAATTTAAAAAACAAAAAAGATTATGAGGAAGTTTATCTTCCAATATATTAATTAAAAAAACCAGAGAGAATCTGGTTTTTTTAATTAATATATCAAATTATTTAAATCGTAACGAATAACATTTGAGAATTTGTCTTCTAAAATTTTTTTAACAATGTCTCTTTCGTCATCATAAAAAGTAGAGCTATCGTATTCTCTCATTCTAAGAGTATAATTTTCATTAAATTCAAAATGTCTAGTAGAAGGCGTAGAGCTTTGGGTATAAATCTTATAGTAACCACTTACAGTAACTTTTTTACGAGTAGTAAAAATTTTTTCTTTTTCTCTAGTAACTTCTTTTGTTTCAAGAGTTCGCACATAAATATTAGAGAAATTAAAATCTATAAGATAATTTTTAGAATTGAGTCTTGGAAAAGAGTTAAAACCTCTAAAAATTATATAATTTCCCAAGTTTCTATTAATATTCATATCGGCAGCATATCTTAAAGCGTCTGTCAGAAGGTAATCCAGTTGAGAAAATCCTCTAAAAGATGAATTGATATAAAGATTAACAGTTACATCACCTTCTAATTTAAAAATAGCACTATTTATAATGTAGCTGTTTATATATGTGTTTATTTTTTTATAAAAATCTATATTTTGAATTTTTTGACTACGATTTATATATATTTTTTCATCTTTTAAAACAAAATCTTCAAAAATTTTGGTAATTTTAACTTTAGATTTATTAAAATCATTGTAGTCAACCGTTATGGTAGGAAATTTAGATTGTATTTTTTTAAATTCCTCAACAGTTAAAAGATATAGATTGAGCGTGTTTAAATCTTGTTTAGTAAAATATTTATTTTTTAAAATTCTATTTTTGATGCCAGTTATTTCAAAATATTGTTTTTGATACTGTAGTATTCCAAGTTGGGATTCGGGGGAATATTCCAAACCAGATATCAGTTTTACGGTTCCATCCGTTGTTATTCCATGAGAGTTATATATATTTATAGCACTTGAAATCTTATTGTTACCGATAGAGGTCATAATAGCACTACATCCAAAAAAAAGTGTTAGAAAAAAGCTAATAGCAATGTACTTAATACAAGTCGAATTTTTCATAGAAATCTCCTTTATTTTTACTTATGGAATATATTTTGATTATAACATATTAAAAGTTAAAAATAATAGATATTTTTTCACAAGAATCATTGAAGTTTATATATAGATGTGGTATCATGGAAGGTGTAGACTCTACTTTGGGTAGAATTTACACTTTTTTTTTTTTAAAATATGGAGGTTTCTTATGAAGCAAATTTTGATAAAAAATGCATATATAGTGTCAATGAATAAAAAAAGAGAAATTTATAATAATGGTTCGATTTTAATTGAAAATGATTTGATAAAGGCGATTGGAAAAGTTGAGAAGGAATTACTTATAGAAGAGATTGAAATAATTGATGCAAAGGGAAAGATAGTATTACCTGGTTTAGTTAATACTCATGTCCACCTATCCCAACAGTTAGGAAGGGGAATAGCGGATGATGTAGATTTATTAACTTGGTTAAAAGAAAGAGTTTGGCCTTATGAGAGTAATTTTGATTATGAAAGTTCGTTGATTTCCTCAACTGCTTGTTGTGTAGAGATGATAAAATCTGGAGTTACAACATTTTTAGAGGCGGGGGGTCAATTTGTAGAAGCTATGGCAGAAGCAGTGAAAACTACAGGGTTACGTGCAGCATTATCGAAATCAGTTATGGATGATGGTATAGGATTGCCAGAAAAATGGATAAAGACGGCAGATGAAGAATTAAAAGTTCAAAGAGAACTGTATGATAAATATAACAACACAGCAGATGGAAGAATTAGGATTTGGTTTGGATTAAGAACTATTTTTAATAATTCTGATGAATTAATAGTAAAAACAAAAAAGATAGCGGATGAATTAAATACAGGAATTCATATGCATATAGCTGAAATAGCAGAGGAAAATGATTATGTGAAACTAAATAGAGGGAATTCAACCGTTGAACATCTTCATAAACTAGGAGCTTTAGGACCAAATTTATTAGCGGTACATACAGTATGGCTAACAGATAAAGAGATAGATTTATTCAGGCTATATGATGTGAAAGTCTCACATAATCCAGCAGCAGCAATGAAGGTTGTGCTGGGGTTTGCAAGGATACCGGAAATGTTAGAGAAGGGACTAAACGTATCTATCGGAACGGATGGAGCACCCTCAAACAATAGAATGGATATGATGAGAGAGATGTACTTGACCTCTCTAATCCATAAAGGAAGAACATTGAATCCAAAAGCTGTACCAGCAGAACAAGTATTGGAGATGGCAACTATAAATGGTGCCAAATGTGCGTTACTAGAAAATGAAATAGGAAGTCTAGAAATTGGAAAGAAAGCAGATTTAATAATTTTAAATCCAAATACAATACATTCTTTACCACTTCATGATCCAATAGCTAATATTGTTTATACAATGTCCAGTGAAAATGTTGAATCTACAATGTGTAATGGAAAATGGTTGATGAAAGATAGAGAAGTTTTAATCTTAAACGAAAGAGAGCTGATTGAGAAGCTAAATAGAAAGTCTAAAGATATAAAAAATAAAGCAAATATAGTTTTACCAAATAGATTTCCTGTAATAGATATAATATAATTGGAGGGTTAATAAAGTGGAAAAAGTAGTAGAAAAGAGGAGTATGTTTCTTGATGTATTGGAAAAAATATTTAAAGTTGAAGAGAGAGGAAGTTCGATAAAAACAGAGGTTTTAGGAGGGCTTACGACATTTTTGACAATGGCGTATATAGTTTTTGTAAATCCAGCTATTCTTTCTGCAACTGGAATGGATAAAGGTGCACTTATAACAGTAACTTGTTTGGCAACGGCAATTGGAACAGGAATTGCTGCTTTATGGGCAAATGCACCATTTGCTTTAGCACCAGGAATGGGATTAAATGCATTTTTTACTTATACATTAGTTTTAGGGCAAGGAGTTTCTTGGGAAGATGCGCTAGGAGTTGTGTTTATATCGGGGTTATTTTTTCTAATTATGACATTGGGAGGAATTAGAGAGAAAATAGCCAATGCAATCCCTAGTGTTGTTTCTACAGCAGCGACTTCAGGAATAGGTCTTTTTATAGCTTTTATTGGATTGAAAAACATGGGAGTAATTGTTGCAAATGATGCTACTTTTGTAGGACTAGGAGATTTTTCAATATTGACAGTACTAGGAATTTTAGGTTTGGCAATTATGGCTATTTGTGAGATAAAAAAAATAAAAGGTGGAATTTTAATAAGTATTGCAATAACAACGATTATTGGAATATTTCTGGGAATTGTTGAAGTTCCGAAGGCAATTATTTCAATGCCCCCGTCATTGAATCCTATTTTTATGAAAGTAAATATATTAGGAGCGTTGCGAATATCATTAATAGGCTCGATATTTTCATTTATGTTTATAGATTTATTTGATTCACTTGGATTTATGATGGCTTGTTACAAAAATATGGGATTGGTTCAAGGGGATGAAGGTGCCAAAGGTTTAAAAAGGATGTTACAAGTAGATGTATCTTCAACACTGATTGGAGCAGTTTTAGGGACTAGTACAGTAACATCATTTGCAGAGTCAGCAGCTGGAATTTCTGCAGGGGCTAGAACGGGATTGGCTTCCTTAATCACGAGTGGTTTATTCCTATTAGCTTTATTATTTACCCCAATAGTTGGGATAGTACCAGGATATGCATCCGCTCCAGCACTGGTATTAGTAGGAGTATTTATGTTTAAGTCCATTGGAAATATAGATTTTACAGATATGAAATTAGCGATTCCTGCATTTATAACAATTGTAATGATGCCTTTAACATATAGTATAAGTATAGGATTAAGTTTTGGTTTTGTTGCATATATAGTAACTCATGTTGCAGCAGGGAAGACAAAGAAAATAAATATGGCTCTATGGATAATCGGTGGACTGTCTATTTTAAATTTAATAGTATAAACTTTTGAAGAGAGAGAACTCTCTTCTTTTTTTTAAATAAATTGAGAAAAGTAAAAAGAAAATGTATAATATAGAAATTGAAAAAATTTATTGGAGGGAATAATGGATGTACTGTCACTTATATTGATTTCTATAGGGTTAGCTATGGATGCATTTGCTGTATCATTAACTGAAGGGTTGGCAATGAAGAAATTAAAAAAAAGAAATATTTTTAAAATTGCACTTGTATTTGGAGGATTTCAAGCGTTTATGCCGTATATAGGATGGAGAATAGGTGGTGTTTTTGCAGAGAAAATATCAGAGTATGATTATATAATAACAACGATATTACTATTATTTGTCGGTGGCAAAATGGTTTTTGATGGTTGGAAGGAGCAAGAATGCGAGGTAGAAGGGAAATGTGATATGGCTTCAAACCTATTTTTATTGGGGTTTGCAACAAGTATAGATGCTTTAGCTATCGGTTTTTCCTTTTCATTGGTTCCAAATTTGAATATATATTACTCCATAGAGATAATAGGAATAATAACTTTTTTAATAGCGTCCATAGGAGTTTATTTAGGGCATAAAGTAGGACATTTAATAAGTTATAAAACAGAGTATCTAGGAGGAGGAATATTAATTTTAATGGGATTTAAAGCTTTTATTGGACATTTTCTATAAGGAGAAATTATGGAACAGTTGTTTTTAATAAACTTTATATTTTTATTAGCAATTTTACCTATTTTTTACATCAGAAGAACTTTTTTTAGAAGAAATATTTTTTTTGGTAGATTTTTAGGAAATTATATTTTTATAGCCCATTATATATTTTTTCTATTAATAATTTTAGGGGTAGTAAATTATTTTTATCGATTAAGTAAATTAAATATAGTGACAGTAGCTTTTATAGTACTTCCAGTATTTTTCATCTATGCGTATTATAACTTCTCAGTAGCAAAAGTGATAAAAAATGTAATAAAATTAGAGAGACATAAAAGTGGTAAAAAATTACGAATAGCATTTATATCAGATATACATTTGTCAGCTTTAACTAATAAAGATAATATAGAAAATTCTTTAAAAAGAATGGCTGAAGAAGAACCAGATATCTTATTGATAGGGGGAGATTTAGTTGATTTTAGTTGTAAAGATATCAAGGCAGACTTTACAGCTAGTTTTAGAGAGATTGAGCCTAAATATGGGATGTATGCGATTTTAGGAAACCATGAATACCATGGAGGAGTGGAAGAAAATATAGAGTATATTAAAAGTTTAGGTATAAAAGTTTTAAGGGATAGTACTATAAAAATTGAGGAAGTAAATATTATTGGAAGAGACGATATAACAAATAAAAAAAGAAAAAAAATAGCATATTTAAAAAAGAAGGTAGATACAGATCTTCCGACAATTGTATTGGACCATAATCCAAACTCTATAGAGGAATCCATTGTGAATAGAATTGATTTAGAGCTTTGTGGACATACACATAGAGGACAGTTTTTTCCGTATAATTTAATAGTAAAAAAAATGTACAAAAATTATCATGGATATAAAGTGTTTGGAATGACTCACACGATAGTAAGTGCAGGATTTAGCTCTTGGTTAATTCCTTATAGAGTAAATAGTACAAGTGAAATAAATATAATAGATTTATATTATTGATAATAAAAAAGAGGACTTTAGTCCTCTTTTTTATTCGTTATCTTCTTGATCTATATCATTTCTAACTTCACTCGCTTCAGCTTCAACATTTGGACTCAATATAGGATCCATTATATCAGGAACTTCAGCTGGTTCTTTTTTTGGAACAGGACAGACACAAGTTTTTGGAAGATTAACTTTGGGTTTATTACAACATTTTGACATAAAAATCACCTCTTTAATTTTCTTTAATCTATTCTTCTGATTTTGTTTAAAATTTCCTTCAATAATGTTAAAATAAATTTATAATATTTTTATTAATTTTTATTTAAAAGATGGATTGATGAAAGAATTTTTTAATTGTAATGGAGGGACTAGAATGTATAATATAGCAATAGTGGGAGCAAGTGGATTAGTAGGTGGAACTTTTTTGAAAGTTTTGGAAGAAAGAAATTTACCAATAAAAAATTTATATCTTTTTGCTTCGACTCGTTCGGCTGGAAAAAAAGTTATCTTTAAAGGAAAAATTTTAATAATAGAGGAGCTTACAGAAAAAAGTTTTGATAGAAAGATAGACATAGCACTATTTTCTGCAGGTGGTGATATCAGTAAAAAATTTGCACCAATTGCAAATAAAAAGGGTGTGATAGTAATTGATAATAGCAGTGCTTGGAGAATGGATAAAAGTGTCCCACTAATTGTACCAGAAGTAAATTCAGAAGAAATATTTAAAAATGAAGGTATAATAGCAAATCCAAATTGTTCAACGATTCAGTCTGTTGTGCCGTTAAAAATTATAGATGATTTATATGGTATAAAAAGAGTTATTTATTCTACCTATCAAGCTGTATCTGGAAGTGGAATAAAAGGAATGGAAGATTTGAAAAGAGGGCTAGTAGGAGAGGAAGCTAAAACATATCCTCATCCAATAGTTAATAATTGTTTACCTCATATAGACTCATTTTTAGAAAATGGGTATACTAAAGAGGAGGAAAAAATGATAAATGAAACTCGTAAAATTTTAAATAAAAAAAATCTTCCAATAACAGCAACGTGTGTCAGAGTTCCAGTTTTGAATGGACATTCTATATCAATAAATGTTGAATTAGAAAAGGAAGTAAATTTGGAAGAGCTAAGAGATAAATTTAAAGAAGCAAAAGGTATAGTTTTCAGAGATGATATAGGAAATAATATTTATCCTTTAGCTACTGAAGCTACTGGAACAGATGAAGTTTATGTGGGGCGTTTGAGAAAAGATTTTAGTATAGAAAAAGGGTTAAATTTATGGGTTGTAGCTGATAATATAAGAAAAGGGGCGGCAACAAATGCAGTACAAATTGCAGAAATTTTAATGAAAAAAAAGTAGAGGAGAAAATATGCTAAGAGTAAACCCAAATTTGGATAAAATAGAAATATCTGTCATAAGAAAGATAGCAGAGGCGTGTAAAGAATATGAAGATGGTGAAAAGAAGTTAATTAATTTAACAATAGGAGAGCCCGATTTACCGCAGTCTAAAATAATAATAGATAAAACTATTGAGTATATGCAAAATACTAGATTAGGTTATCCGCAATTGGGAGGTATGATTGAGCTAAGAGAAGAGATAGGAAAACATTATAAGGATAGATATAAGGTGAATGTAGGGTCTGATGAAATAATTGTAACGGTTGGAACTACAGAAGGATTGTCGACGGTGATAAAGACTATAATTTTACCGGGGGATGAGGTTCTAACTCCATTACCGGTATATTCAGGATATGAACCATTGATAACATTAGCGGGAGCTAAGTTAATAAAAATAGATACGTCAAATGAAAGTTTTGAATTGACTGTTGATATGTTAAAAAAACACATAACGCCACGAACAAAAGCTATTATTGTAAACTATCCATCAAATCCATCGGGAGTTATCATTTCTGAGAAAAATAGAGATGATATATTAAAGTTTGCTAAAGAAAATCATCTATATATCATAAGTGATGAGGTCTATAGTGAAGTTGTATATGAAGGGAAGCATAACAGTTTTTTACAAGAAGAATATAGGGAAAACGTTATTTTAATAAATGGATTTTCAAAATCCCATTCTTTAACTGGATGGAGAATAGGATATATAATAACAAGTAAAAAAATAAGAGAATACTTACTAAAAGTCCATCAATATACAGTAACTTCAAGTAGTATAATTTCTCAAAAGGCTGCTTTAGTAGCTTTAAAGGAGTGTAAAGATATCTCTTCACAAGTTAATATTTATAAAAAAAGAGCTGAAAGTGTATATAATAAGTTAAAAGAAAAGAATATTTTTGCTATAAAACCAAGAGGGGCAATCTATATTTTTGTATCACTAGATGGAATTACAAATTTGAATTCCCTAGATTTTGCTAAAACTCTTTTGGAAAAGGAGAGAGTTGCAGTTGTTCCAGGTATAGCTTTTGGAATGGATAGATATATAAGAATCTCTCTAGTAAAAGATGAAGCCATTCTAAATGAAGCCATAGATAGGCTTATTAATTTTATAAATAAATAAAGATAGAGAATAAGAACTCTATCTTTTTTATTTGTTAAAAATTAACTTTATTTAATTCATCAGCAAACTTTTTAGTAATAAGCTGAGGCCTAGTGATAGCTCCTCCAACGACAACAGCGTAAGATCCCAATTCCATTGCCAGTTTTGCTTTTTCTGGAGTATCGAAATTTCCTTCTGCAATTATAGGAGTTTTACATTTGAATATCAACTCTTTAAGAACATCAAAATTATTTAAACCTTTGGATTGTTCAGTATATCCAACTAGGGTTGTTCCAATATAGTCAAATCCCAATTTTTCTGCGCGAATTCCTTCTTCAACTGTTGAGATATCAGCCATAAATTTCTGGTTTGGATATTTAATTTTTAGAGACTTTAAAAGTTCTAAATCAGCGTTGATAGTAGCATCAAGAGCTATTACATCAATATTAGTAGCAATGAGAGCTTCTAATTCTTTCTCTGTTGGAGTGATATATGAAATCAAACCCTGATAATCTTTTTTTATAATACCAATAATCGGTAAATCAACAACTTTTTTTATTTCCAGAATATCTTCAACTCCATTTGCTCTAATTCCAACAGCTCCCCCCATCTGGGCAGCAATAGCCATTCTTCCCATTATGAATGAACTGTGTAAAGGTTCGTTTTCCAATGCTTGACATGACACAATAAGACCTCTTTTCATAAAATCCTCCTAGTTATTACTTTCTATAATTTCATTAATTTTTTGTTTAATAGGATCAGCCATTGCTCCAAAAATAGCCTGAATACCGCCTTGAACTTCTAAAACTCCAGTTGCTCCAAGAGTTTTTAATTTAGCTTTATCAACTTTTGAGACATCTTTAACAGAAACTCTAAGTCTTGTTATACATGCATCAATGTCATCTATATTTTCTTTTTCACCAAGGGCAGATAAAACTTCTTTTGATATTTCAAATAGAGAATCTTTAGTAACTATTCTAATCTCTTCATCATCCCCTTCTCTACCGGGAGTAGGAATGTTGAAACGTTTAATTAAAAATACAAAAGAGAAATAATATAAAGCAAACCAGAAAGTTCCAATTATTAGAACATATATCCAATTAGTGGCTTCATTACCCTGTAAAACACCAAAAAGTGTAAAATCGATTAATCCTCCAGAGAATGTGTTTCCAATAGAGATGTTTAATAAGTCGGCTACAAGAAAAGATAAGCCATCAAAAAATGCGTGAACTCCATATAACCAAGGAGCAACAAACAAGAACATAAACTCAATAGGTTCGGTGATTCCTGTTATAAAAGATGTAATAGCAGCTCCTAAGAATAAACCACCAACGAGTTTTCTCTTATTTATAGGTGTACAATGATACATAGCTAAACAAGCAGCTGGTAACCCAAACATCATAGTGGCAAAACGTCCGGCGAAGAATCTAGTTCCTTCAGTAAATAGACCAGTATGATTAGGGTCAGCCAGTTGGGCGAAAAAAATATTTTGAGCTCCAACAATTGTTTTTTCTGCAACTTGAGCAGTTCCACCAAGTTCTGTATACCAGAATAAGGGATAGATCATGTGATGTAGCCCAACAGCTCCGCTCAATCTCAAAAGAAAACCATAAAGAAAAGTTCCGAATATTCCTAGACTAGCTATAGATTTTCCTGCAGAAGTCAACCAGCCTTGGAATGTTGGCCATGTTAAGAAAAATATTATACCAATTCCAATTGCCGCAAAAGAAGAAACAATAGGAACGAATCTAGATCCACCAAAGAAACCAAGAACGGCAGGAAGTTTAATATTGCTATATTTATTATGTAAATAAGTCACTAAAGAACCTATAACAATAGCTCCGACAACACCCGTATCAATGGCTCCGATTTCAGGTTTAAACGCTGTGATTAATCCTTTAATAGAAGCATTCATAACTAAAAATGCCACAGCACCAGCTAAACCAGCTGTTCCTTTATCTTTTTTAGCCAATCCAATAGCGAGTCCAATACACATAATGAGAGCTAGATTGGCAAAGATAACTTCTCCAGAAGCGGACATAACTTGTAAGATACCCTGTAAAATGGGGATATTTAAAAAAGGATAGGCATTGATAGTATTTGTGTTAGAAAGAGCTCCACCAATCCCTAAAAGTAATCCAGCGGCTGGTAAAATTGCTATTGGGAGCATAAATGATTTACCAATTTTTTGTAAATTTTTAAACATAGTAACCTCCTGTTGCACAAATTATTTTCATAATATATATTTAATATGAAAATAATTTTCAGTAATTATAGTACGAATATATCATATAAATGCAAAAATTACAATAAAAAACAGTCATTAGGTTATTTACTTTAAGATTGCTTCTACTGTCAATTGCATTTTTTTTCTTAACTCTTTGTTAGATAGAAGGATTGTAGATATTAAATCAAAAAGATACATAGTTGAAAATTGGGTATTTATAAAATCTCTTTTGTGAATAAAATCTGAGGCATAGATTGAAATTAAATCGTGGGAAAAATTTTTAATGGAACTATTAGGAAAACTTGTAACTCCAATTGTATGAGCACCATTCTTCTGGGAAATCCTCAAGGAATCTATAATTTCTTTCGTTTCACCAGAGATAGAGATTCCAATAACAAGATCATCCTTTGCAACGATAGCACTATTTATAATCATCATATGAGAATCAGTAATACTTGAAACATTAAATCCCATTCTTAAAAGTCTTTGCATAAACTCAAGGGCAATGAGTCCAGAACTTCCAACTCCATAGATATAGATTTTTTTAGATTTTTTAATCTCTTCTACGACTTTTAAAATTAATTTTTTGTTAATCAGACGATTAGTTTTTTCTATAACTTCAGTATAGTAGTTGTGAACAGCTGAAAAAAGTTCATTTTCTTTAGATGGAGAATTGTTAAAAGGAATATTTAATTTAATTTTCATTTGAACAAAACTATCACAATTAATTTTTTTAGAAAATCTAGTGATTGTAGAGGTAGAGGCACCCGTAACTTTTGAGAGGTTAGTAATTGATATATTTTCGATATTATCTTTATGTTTTAGTATATAATCAGCTATGTTCTTTTCTTTTTGAGAGAAACTACTATATTTTTGCTTTATTTCATATATGATATCCAAATTAAGACCTCCTAGAATATTTATTATTATAACTATATCATAAATAAATTTATAAAAAAATAGCTATTTTCATGATATAATAATTAAAACAAGAACTTCATTGGAGTAAAATATGGAAAAAAAGATAAGGATAACATTACCAAAAAAAATAGCTGAAATTTTAGAAAATGATACAGAAGAGTTTTTTATAAAGAAAAACACGTTATTAAATTATATATATGCAGAAAAAATAAAAGAGGATAGAAGAAAAAAAAATCTATACACGTACAAAGAAGAAACTTCTATTATTCAATTCAATCTAAATAAAAAAAATTTAGAAGGATATTACAACTATTTAGAGGAAAATAATATTCAAAATGAATCGGAATTTTTTAGAGAGATTTTGATTGAATACGCTAGTCAAAGCAAAAAAAAGAGAGAATGTTTTCTATTTAGGGAAATAGTTGAAAGAATAAATCATTCGATAAAAGAAAAAAAAATAATAAGAATAGTTTTTCGGGATGAAAAAAAAATTGAAGTTGAACCATATTTAATTGAAAGTTCTAAATTAGAGGTTATGAATTATCTATTTTGCTATAATTTAAGGGAATCAAAATGGAGAAACTATAAGATTAAGTATATAAAATCAATTTATATAAAAAATCTTTCTTTTAAATTAAGAGACAAAAAATTTGTAGATAAAATGAAAGATAATTTCGATCCATTTATATCTTTTGGACAATATATTGAAATTAAACTAACAATGGTTGGACAAAAAATGTTTAATGAGATAGAGACCAATAGACCACAGGTGATAAAAATTGACGGAGATAAATATACTTTGGAGTGTTCGCAAGAGAAAGCCAAAAGATACTTCAGCTTTTTTTTAGATGAAGTAGAGGTACTAGAACCTCAAGATTTAAGAGCGTGGTTTAAAGAAAAATATAAAAAAGCTTGGATTAAATATCAAGAATAAAAAAGAGGGAACTTTTGATAAAGTTGCCTCTTTATTCATTTATAGACTTAATATGTTTTAGTCTCTATACCTCAATATATCTCCATTTCCCTTGTTTAAATTTATATAGGCACGCTAGACCACGGTAAGTTAAGTCTAAAATCATCACTAACCAAGCACCATTTAAGCCAAAATTAAATATATATAAAAATAGATAAGTAAGTGGTATTCTGACAAAAAACATACCAACAGATGTAATCCATAGGACGGACCTAGTATCTCCAGCTCCTCTTAAAGCTCCACTTAAAACCATGGAGACAGCTAAGATTGGTTGAGCAATAGAAACAATTCTAAGAGCGGAGCTTGCCATGGGAACTATAGCTTGATTTTTTGTAAACATTGAAATTACAAATTTTGGTGAAATCATAAAAATAAAACCAAATGCAGTCATAACGCTTATAGCTAAAAACATATTTAAATAACCAGCTTTTTTAGCTTCTTGATATTCTTTTGCTCCCAAATATTGCCCAACAAGCGCAGTTCCAGCCACAGAAAAGCCAAATCCTAAATTAAAAGAGAAAGACTCTGCAGTTAAAGCAATTTTGTGTGCAGCATATTGTAGTGTGCCTAAATTTATAACCATAGCTTCAAAAATTAACATACCAATTCTAAATAATCCTTGCTCTCCAGCCGAGGGTAAACCTACTTTTAAAAGTCGTTTACAGATATCTTTATTTATTTTAAAATCTTTTGTGGTCAATGCTATACAATAATTTTTTTTATATATTATTAAAAAAGAAAATATAAGTGTGACAATTCCTCTGGACATAGTTGTAGCTATTCCGGCTCCAAAAACACCGAGATTTAAGACAAAAATAAAAATGTAGTTGAGAAATATATTTAAAAAAATACTGATTGTATTATTTATCATTGGAATTTTAGCCTTATTAATAGATCTAAATCCATATGAAAAGATTATATTAAAACATAAAAAAGGAATTCCTAAAGAAATTACTTTTAAATAACTCAAAGCTTCAGTAATTGGTTGGTTTTTACTAATAATTCCAAGAATATTTTTACCGAAGACAACAAAGGCAAAGGTTACGATAAAAGCTGCAGGAATTCCCAAAATTAAGCTTTGACTCATACCCTCTTTAGCTTCTTCATAGTTTCTAGCTCCAAATGCACGACTAACCATAGCTGTAGTTCCAACGCTGATTGCAAAAAATATAGGAATAACAGTTAAAATAGGGGCAGTCCCCAAACCAACGGAAGCAATGGCCTCTGGACCTAGTCTTCCCACCATAATCAAATCAAAAAATCCCAGTAATGTCTGTACAAACATATCTATTATAGTAGGTAAAGCAATAGTGAGAATAGATAAAACTTCACTTTTATTCTCTTTATATAAAGAGCGAACTTGTTCCAAAATAATCCCTCCAAAAATTTATTTCTAAAGGTTATTATATATGAAAAAGCTTAAAATTGATATATAAAAAAAGCTATCTTTCTAAAAACGAAAAATAGCTTTATAAATTATAGAGTAAAATAATATTAACTATTAAAATGGAAACTCATCTTCATCAAAAGATGATCCACCAAAATCATCATTAGAAGGGTGCTCAACAACTTTAGGGGCTGAGTAAGATGGTGTTGGGGCAAAATCGGACGGTGTAGATGATTCTCCTCTTCCTTCAACAAATTCCATGCTTTCAACAAGTACGTCATAAGTTGTTCTTTTTTCTCCGTTTACCTCGTATCTATTCATTTGGAGTCTACCATTAACAGCAACTTTTCTACCTTTTCTTAAGTATTCACCAATAAGTTCAGCTGTTTTTCCAAAAGCAACACAGTTTATAAAGTCAGCTTCTCCCTTAGAAAAAGGTCTATCAACTGCTAAACTAAATCTTGAGTATGCCTTTCCACTTTGACCAAATTTAAGTTCTGGATCTCTAGTTAAACGTCCAATTAATACGACTAGATTCATAAATACCTCCTATTATTTTAGTTTATACACAAAGATTATAACAGAAAAACAAAAAAAATAATATTTATTTATAAAATAATTTTTTTAACTAAGTTATTGAATATGGTATAATAATATGAAAAATTAAAATTGCAGAAAGGGGAAAAAAATGAAGAAAGCGGTTTTGCTAGATGTAAGTGCAATAATGTATAGAGCTTTTTATGGAAATTTAAATTTTAGAACTAAAAACGAACCAACAGGAGCGGTATATGGATTTGTTAATACTCTTATGAGTATTATAAATCAATTAAATCCCGATTATATAGGAGCTGCTTTTGATGTAAAAAGAGCTACTTTAAAGAGAAGTGAGATATATAAGGAATACAAAGCCCAAAGAGACTCAGCACCAGAGGATTTAATCGCTCAAATACCTAGAATAGAAGAGCTTTTAGATTGTTTTGGAATAAAGAAATTCAAAATAGAGGGGTGTGAAGCGGATGACGTGTTAGGAAGTTTAGCAAAAGAGTTAGGAGCGAAAGGTATAGAGTCTTATATAGTAACTGGAGATAAAGATTTGTCTCAAATATTAGATTCGTATGTGAATATAGCACTCTTAGGTAAAGGGGATGGTGGGGGATTGAAAATATTGTCCACGGAAGAAGATGTTATAGAGCAGATTGGAGTTAAGCCGAAAATGATTCCGGATTTATTTGGATTAATTGGAGATACGAGTGATGGAATTCCAGGGGTAAGAAAAATTGGTTCTAAGAAAGCTATCCCAATGCTAGAGAAATATGGAAGTTTAGAGGGTATTTATGAAAATATAGACTCTTTGACAGAACTTCCCGGAATAGGAAAATCGTTAATTAATAATTTAATTGAAGATAAGGAGTTAGCTTTTTTAAGTCGTGAGTTGGCCACAATTGAATTATTAGATTTGGACATAAGAGAAAGTGAGTTAGAGTATAAAAGAGATGATAGAAAGCTTTTAGAGCTTTTTAAAACATTAGAATTCAAATCTTTAATAAAAAAGATGAACTTGGAAGATACTCAAAATCAAACAGTAGTTCAACAAACTCCACAGAATAGCATGCAATTAGGACTATTTAATTTTCAAGGAACTCCTGAGATACTTGAAGAGAAAGATTTTTTTATACTAGAAGGATTCAGAATAAAGGAGATATTAGGGGATTCAGATAGTGAGATAGCAATATATCTAGGAGAGAAAGGTGCGGCAGCATCTCTAAAAAATAAGGATTATTTTTTACCATTGAAGGATGTAGAGAGTAAAAAGTATTTTAAAGAGGCTTTGAATTCAAATAGTAAATTTATATCTTATGGATTTAAAAATTTTTTGAGAAATGGTTATTCTGTAAAAAATATGGAATTTGATACAATGTTGGCCTACCATCTACTGACATCTCAAACTAGAGAAGAAATTGAAGTCATGTTGAGAAATGTTTTAGATGAAGATATAGAAAAGTACAGTGAAATTTTTGCAAAAACAAAAATAGAGGATATTTCAGTTGAAGATTACGGGAAATTTCTAACAAAAAGAACAAGAGGAATCCTTATTGCTTATCCTGAGCTTGTAAAGGAATTACAAAATAATAACCTATGCAATGTTTTAAAAGAAACAGAAATGCCACTAATTAGAGTTTTAGCCGATATGGAAATTGAGGGAATTAAGATATCACCAGAATATTTTGCCAAATATAGTTTAGAATTAGAGAAAAGACTAGATGAGCTAACAAAAAAAATATATGAGGAAGCGGAAGGAGAATTTAATATTAACTCTCCGAAACAGTTAGGAGAGATTTTATTTATTAATCTAAACATTCCTCCTGTGAAAAAAACTAAAACAGGGTTTTCAACAGATAGTGAGGTTTTAGAAAAATTGGCTGAACAAGGGTATGAAATAGCAAGATCAATTCTAGAGTTTAGAAAGTTGAGTAAATTAAAATCTACTTATGTGGATCCACTTCCTAAAATGGTTGATAAAAATAATAGACTACATACAACTTTTAACCAAACAGGGACGGCAACAGGAAGATTGTCGTCATCAGATCCAAATCTTCAAAATATTCCAGTGAGAACGGAAGAGGGAATGAAAATAAGGGCTGGATTTATAGCCAAAGATGGATCAGTGTTATTAGGAATAGATTACTCTCAAATCGAACTAAGAGTTTTAGCTGAAATATCGCAGGATAGAAATTTGATAGAGGCGTATTCTAAAAATCTGGATTTGCATAGTTTGACAGCTAGAAAAATATTTGATTTACCAGAGGATGCTTTAGTGACAAGGGAGCAAAGAGATGCTGCTAAAATAGTAAATTTTAGTATAATATATGGAAAAACAGCTTTTGGATTATCTCAAGAATTAAAAATCACTCCAAAGGAAGCTTCGGATTATATTACGAGATATTTTGAACAATATCCAGCAGTTAAACATTTAGAGAAAGAGATAATAGAATATGCTGAAGAGCATGGATATGTTGAAACATATTTTAAAAGAAAAAGAATAATAGATGGAATTAATTCAAAAAATAGAGTTATAAAAAATCAGGCTGAGAGAATGGCTGTAAATACAGTAATTCAGGGAACTGCTGCTGAAGTTTTAAAAAAAGTTATGATAGATTTATATGAGGTATTGAAAGATAAAGAGGATATACATATGTTGCTTCAAGTTCATGATGAGTTGATATTTGAAGTAGAAAAAGAAAAGGTTTTAGAATACAAAGAAAAAATAGAAAAAATAATGAGGGAAAGTATTCAATTTTCTAAAGTTAAATTGGAAGTGAATAGCTCTATAGGACAGAACTGGGCTGAAACAAAGTAGGAGGAGATTGTGTCGTATACTTATAAAGTTAAAAATGAAATACTTCATCGTTGTGATTTAAGTGAAGATGAAAAATATGCAGAAATAAGAGCGATACTCTTATTAAAACATGCTATAAATGAGGGTAGCATAGAGCTAAAATTAGAAAATAAAGAGATAGCGGAACGAGTTTATTTTATGTTAAAAGAGTTAACTAATTTAAAGATTTTCATAAAGTTTTCTAAAAGTAAAAAATTTGGAGAACACAATGCCTATGTGATAACGATTCCATCACAACCCGGAATAAAAAAATTTATAGAAAATTTAAAGACTTATACATCTACAGGGGAGAGAGTAGATGAAGAGATTGAGAGGGGATTTATAAGAGGAATGTTTTTAGGTTGTGGTTATATAAAGTCTCCTGAAAAAGAGTATGCCTTGGATTTTTTTGTGGATAGTGACGAGTTAGCAGATGAATTATATAATCTTTTATTGAAACTTGAAAAAAGAGTCTATAAAACAGTAAAAAGGAATAAACCACTTGTGTATATGAGAAACGCAGAAGATATTATGGATATAATAGTTTTAATCGGCTCAATGAAAGAGTTTTATAATTATGAAGAGACAACTATGATAAAAGATTTAAAAAATAAAACTATTAGAGAGATGAATTGGGAAGTTGCCAACGAAACAAAAACTTTAGATACAGCTAGAAAACAAGTGAAGATGATAAACTACATTGGACGTAAAATTGGATTAAATGAGTTGAGCCCAGTTTTAGAAGAGATAGCGTTCTTGAGATTGGAAAATCCAGAAGCGTCATTACAAGAGTTAGCAGAGATGATAGGAATATCTAAATCTGGAATTAGGAATAGATTTAGAAGATTGGAAGAAATACATAATGAACTTTTAGAAAAAGAAAGAGAAGCATAAGGGGAGTACAATGAAAATAATAGAAGATATTTTGCTAACTAAAGAAAAATTTAAAAGTACATACATTGCTATTGGTGCTTTTGATGGAATTCATATGGGACATAGAGAGCTAATTTCTAAAGCTGTAGAAAAAGCTAGAAAAACAGGTGGAGAGTCAGTTGTATTTACTTTTTTAAATCATCCAATGGAAATAATAAATAGAATAAAGGCACCAAAATTAATTAGCTCTTTGGAAGAAAAAATTCATATAATAGAATCTTTAGGTGTAGACTACTTGATACTTCAGCCATTCACTCAAGAATTTTCTAATATGACTCCTCAGGTATTTGTAGAAAGAGTTTTAGCAAAATTATTGAATACTAAAGAGATATATGTGGGATTTAATTTTTCTTTTGGAAAAGGTGGAAAAGGAACAGTTGATAATCTAAAGCAACTGGGAAGACAGTATAAAATTTTTGTCAATATAATAGAGCCTGTGAAAATTAAGGAGCAAATTATAAGCTCGACATTTATACGAGAGATGTTAGCAACTGGAAATTTAGATATAGCAAATAGATGTTTGGGACAACCATTTTTAATTATTGGTGAAGTTGTTCACGGAAGAAAATTGGGAAGAATAATGGGTTTTCCCACAGCAAACTTAAAAATATTGAATAAAATATATCCACCTTTTGGTATATATGGGGGAAGAGTTAAAGTAGAGGGTGAACAAGGGTGGCACCATGCAGTTATTAATATAGGGAAAAATCCCACGTTAAAACCAAACGAAAGAAGCATTGAAGTTCATATATTAAATTTTGATAGAGATATATATGGAAAAAGGATATATGTTTCTCTAATGGAATTTTTGAGACAAGAGAAAAGATTTAATTCAATGGAAGAGTTAAAGGAAACAATAAAAAATGACGTTCTAAATTGGAAGGAAAAGGTTAAGGTAAGAGAAGATGGAGATTGTATTAAAAATAGATAATTTTGAAGGACCTTTAGACCTATTGTTACACCTTATAGAGAAGAAGAAAATGAAAATATCTGAGATAAAAATATCTCAAATAATAGATGAATATCTTCAATTTATAGAAAAAGCACAAAGTGATAGCCTGAGTATAAAGGTAGAGTTTTTAGAGATTGCTTCTGAACTTTTAGAGATAAAAGCAATATCTATTCTTAGTGTTGAAAAAGAAGAGGAAAGAGAAAAGGATTTGAAAAGAAGACTAGAAGATTATAAAGTTTTCAAAGAGGTTGCTCAAAAAATATCGGAGATAGAATGTGAATACAATATCTCTTATACCAGAAAGGAGGGAAGAAAAATAACTAAAAATATTCCTAAAGAGTTTGATTTAACTACTCTAAAACTTCAAGATATATTTAATAGCTACATGAAATATTTACCAAAAGATGATGAAATTTTGGAGATTGAAGTTGAAAAAAGATACTCCTTAAAGGAAGAAATGGATCGAGTAAAAGTTATTTTATACTCTTCGGAAAAAGAAGTGATAGAACTTTTTAGACGAGCGGAGAACAGAACACATCTAGTGTATATATTTTTAGCAATTTTAGATTTGTATAGAGATGGAATTATTTTAATAGAGGGTGAAGGAAACTTAAAGCTCTTTAGGAGGGATTAAGTGGAATACAATTATAAGATATACACGCCAGAAAAATATGCTTTTAGTATGGGAAAAATTGCTCTAAATAAATATTTAGAGAGTAATTCAAAAGAGAATATAATGGATATAAAAATAATTGACATATCGTGTGGCTCTGGAAATCTTTTATTGGCATTGTTGGAGGAGTTATTAAAGATTTCCAAAGAAATTTTTGGAATATACCGATATAGTGAAAATTGGATAACAGGTTTTGATGTGGATATGAATGCACTAAAACTATTGGAAAAAAGAGCTGAGGCTCTTTTCTTTAAATACGGGATATCTGGAAAATTGAATATAAAGAATTGTGATTCTTTGTATGAAAAAATAGAAGAAAAATATGATATTGTAATAGGGAATCCGCCATATTTAGGAGAAAAAAATCATAAAGAGATTTTTCAAACTATAAAGGAAACCGATTTTGGGAAGAAATACTATAAACCTAAAATGGATTATTTTTATTTTTTTATTGATAAAGGGATAGATATATTAAAAGATAATGGAATTCTAGTATATTTAACTACTAATTATTGGCTGAAGGCTGACAGTGCAGAAGGTATAAGAGAGAAGTTAAAGTTGGAAGGAAGTTTTTTTCGATTGGAAAATTATAGCTATTCAATTTTTAAAGATGCTATAGGGCAGCATAATATAATTTTTTATTGGCAAAAAAATAAACAAAATTTAGTTGTGTGCGTGAATGATGATGGGATTGAATATTCTATTGAACAAGAGAGTATTTTTACAGATGAACACACTAAACTTGTTTTGATACCACCATTTTGGAAAGAAAATATAAAAAAAATTAGAGATAAAAGCAATGTGATTTTAGGTGATTTAGTAAATGTTAATCAAGGAATAGTGAGTGGTGCTGATAAAGTTTTTGTTTTTAATGAATACAGAGAAGAATTTAAAAAATATTTGAAACCTTTTTATAAAAACCGAGATATAGGGAAATATGAAATATCAAAAAAACCACCATTTTGGATTATGTATTTAACTGGTAAGTCTGAGTTGGATGAAAAAGTTATGGATTATTTATTGAAGTATAAAAATAAACTTTCTAAGCGAAGAGAAGTTATAAACAATAGAATAAATTGGTGGGAACTACAATGGGCTAGAGATGAAGAAATTTTTTTAAGACCTAAAATTGTTGTCAGGCAAAGGTGTAAAACAAATAATTTCGCATATACAGAGAAAGAGTTTTATGGAAGTGCAGATATTTATTATTTAACTGCAAAAATAGAAAATATAAACTTATATTATATTTTAGGATACTTAAATTCAAAAATTTTCTTTTTGTGGTTCAATTATGTAGGAAAGAAGAAAGGAAAAAATTTAGAGTTTTATTCGACGCCTTTGAAAGAATCACCTCTATATTATCCTGCAGATAAGGAGGAGTTGAAGTATATTGAAAAATTAGTAAAAAGGCAATTGGAGAATTACACTGAAGATATTCAAAATGAGATTGATAGTTATTTTAATAAAATAATGGATATAAAAAATATGAGTGGAGAGAGTTAGCTTTCCACTCATATTTTTGTTTGTTATAAAGCTTTGATATCGTTTGCTATAAACTGAGCTTTAGCGCCAAATATTGCTTGAACTCCATTTTGACCAACTTTTAAAACTCCAGAAGCTCCAAGTCTTTTCAATTCTGTTTCATTTACAAGGGCAGTATCTTTAACTTCAAGTCTTAGCCTAGTTATACAAGCATCAACAGAGATAACGTTTTGTTTTCCTCCTAAAGCAGCAAGAGTAAGAGTAGCTAACTCTCCACCTTCAGCTTTAGGTTGATCATCTACTTCAGCTCCAACTTCTCTTCCAGGAGTAGCTAAGTTGAATTTTCTAATGAAAAATCTAAATCCAAAATAATATATTACAGAGAATCCCAATCCTACAACGATAACCATTGGCCAGTTAGTTTTAAATCCTTCAGTTCCAGGAAGAACACCAAACATGATGTAGTCAATAACTCCACCAGAGAATGTCATACCAATTCTAACGCCAAACATATTCATTAGCATAAATGATAATCCAGCGAAAATACAGTGGATTCCATATAATATTGGAGCAACGAATAGGAATGAGAATTCTAAAGGCTCAGTTATTCCAGTTAGGAAAGAAGTAAGGGCAGCAGAAAATAAAATTCCAGCGGCTATCTTTTTATTTTCATTTCTTGCTTCATGATACATTGCAAGAGCGGCAGCAGGTAATCCAAACATCATAAAAGGGAACTTACCAGTTAAGAATTTACCAGCTCCAGAATATGTAGTTGATGAGAATGAATGAACTCCATCTTTCAACATTGCAAACCAAATAGCTTGATCTCCATTAACAATTTGCCCAGCGTTGTTTGTGTATTCTCCAAATTGATACCAGAAAGGTGCATAAAAAATGTGGTGTAATCCGAATGGAATTAAAGCCCTTTCTGTAATTCCGAATAATAAAGTAGAGATATTAGTATTTGTCTCATTAGCTAAGTAAGAAAGTTGAGCAAGTCCTGCTTGAACTGGTTGCCAAATGTATGGCATAGCTAAACCAACTAAAAAGGCAAATACTGCAGTCATAATAGGAACAAGTCTTTTTCCGGCAAAGAATCCTAAAAATGAAGGCAACTCTGTCTTATAGAATTTTTTATAACAAACAGCGGCAATAATACCAGCGATAAGACCTCCAAAAACTCCAGTTTGAAGCGTAGGTATCCCCAAAACTTCTGCGAAAGCTGGGTTTCCAGCGGCAATACCATTAGCAGCATCTGTAAGTGTTCCCATAGTAGTATTCATAATTAAAAGTGCAACAATAGCTGCAAGGGCAGCGATACCATCTCCACCCACTAGACCAATAGCGGCTCCAACAGCAAATAAAAGTGGTAAATTACCAAATATTATTCCTCCGGCTTGCTCCATTAAAGGTATTCCTAACTTATTTCCAGCAGCAAGAAATATACCAGCAGCTGGCAAAATTGCAACTGGTGTCATCAAAGCTTTACCGATTTTTTGAACTTCAGCAAATATTTTCATAAAACTCCTCCATAAGATTGATAATAAAGATTATTTAATTCACTAAAAGAATACATTTTATTTTAAAAAAAGTCAAGAAAATTATCAAAATAAATGAGCCTTTTTTTTACGTATCATTTGTGCTATAATTTAACAAAAGAGGTTAAAAGGGAGTAGAAATATCTATGAAAGAGGATGAAAAAAATAGAAAATACAGGATACTTGAACCCTTTTTTAAAAAGGAAAAGAAGTTAAAAGAAATAGAAGAAGAGACACAAATTTCTTACGCCACATTAAAAAGATGGGTAAGTCAGTATAGAGATTTGGGTGAAAAAGGATTAATAAAAAAAACTAGAATAGATAAAAATACTTTTAAGAAAGTAAATGATGATGTGATGGATTATTTAAAAAACTTATATAAAGAGTATCACGCACTACCGGTGACGAAACTGTATGAGAAAGCTAAGAACACTCTCAACTCCTATAACAGCATGATAAGCTATCCAACTTTTTTTAGAATAATAAATAATTTAGATGAAAATATTAAAGAAAATTCGTTAAAATCTGTGAAAAAGGATAAAGTATTTGAATATGCTATTGTGCAAAAAGCTGTACCGATTCCTTTTTTCGATAATAAAAACAAAATTTTTTATTTGACAATTTTTTATAACAAAGAGAATTATAAAATTATAAATTTTATCTTTGAAGAAGAGAAAAGAGAGCTTATAAAATTATTTAATTTTATCCAAAAAAGTATTATAATAGAAGGGGCTTATCCCAAAAATATATCTTTAGATGAGAGAATTCAAGGAGTTTCTAAAAATTTGTTGAGAACAATATTTTTTCAAACTAAAATCAATTTAATTCAAGAGGAAGCAGATGAAAATATGTTGGGTTTTATCAGATATATAGATACAGATATTTTAAAAGAGTTTAATAAAAAAAAACCTAAAGATGTTGAGGACATTTCGCTATTTATAAAAAAATATTTATTTATAGAGGAAAATAAGACAGAGAGAGTAAGTGAAGATGAGGTAATTAAACTTTTGTACTTTTTACATAAATATAAAAGAAAAGTTTATAACAGTGGAGTTAGAGTAAAAAACAACATATATGGTAGTATCACCTTAAGGGATAGAGAAGGGGATATTGTAGATGTATTTTACAATGAATTTTCAATCGAGAAAGTTGACATCTATATAAAAGGTATATTTATTGGTAAGGCTGAAATAATAAAATAATAAAAATACTAGGAGTGGACATGTTAAAAAATTTTTTAAAAGGAATAATAATAGGAGTTGCAAATGTTTTACCGGGTGTTTCGGGAGGGACATTAGCAGTAGTACTAAATGTTTATGATAAGTTGACAGAATCAGTTGGAAATTTTCTGACAGCTCCGATAGAAAAAAAGATAGAATATGCAAAATTTTTATCACAAATAGGATTGGGAGCAGTAGTTGGAATCATTGTATTCGCAGGAGTTATTTCTAAATTGTACACTTTATATCCCAGATGGACAACAATAGTTTTTTTAATTTTGATACTTCCATCAATTCCGCTTGTTTTAAAAGGAGAGAAATTTCTAAAAAAAGATAATATTTTAGCTTTTTTGGGCGGAGTTGTATGCACAGCAATTTTTATATATGTAACTAAAATACTTGCAGGTGAAGAGGTTACAAGAACAGCAACATCTATATTTACACTATCCTATGGGATAAAATTATTTTTTTGTGGGATAGTAGCAGCAGGAGCTATGGTTATACCGGGGATTTCCGGTTCTTTATTGCTGATGATAATGGGAGAATACTATAACGTATTGGGGTATATTAAAAGTTTTAATATATTGCCATTAAGTTTTTTTGCGGCGGGGACAGCAATAGGTTTAATATTAGTTGCTAAAGGAATAAATGTACTTTTAAATAAATATAGAAGTTATACATTGAATTTTATTGTGGGTATCATAGTAGTTTCGCTGATCCAAATAGTAGAAAAATTATTTTGAGGGAGGAAAAAGGTGGACATAAAAGAGATTAAAAAAAATGCAAAAGAAAGGATGAAAGAGTTTTGTGTACTGTGTCCTGAGTGTAATGGGCGATGGTGTGCAGGAAAAGTTCCTGGAATGGGTGGTGCGGTTACTGGTGGAAGTTTTCAAAGAGCTTATGAAAAATTAAAAGATGTAAAAATAGCGATGAGGACTTTACACAATGTAACTGCTCCGCAATTGAAATGCAATTTTTTGGGAGAGGAACTTTCATTTCCAGCTATGGTTGCTCCTATAACTGGAACAAAATTCAATATGGGTGGGTATGTCAGTGATGAAGAATACTCCAATGATATTGTTTTTGGTGCAATTGATGCTGGAACTATAGCTATGATTGGAGATACTGGAGACCCGAATTGCTTTCAAATGGGGATTGAGGCAATAAAAAAAGCTAATGGGAAAGGTATAGCTATTATTAAGCCTAGAGAAAATTCTGAGATTATAAAAAGAATAAAAATAGCAGAGGAAGCTGGAGCTATTGCGGTAGGAATTGATGTGGATGGAGCAGGGCTTGTTACAATGAAGTTGTTTAATCAACCAGTAGGACCTAAAACTTTGGCAGATTTAAAAGAGATTATTTCATCAACAACTTTGCCTGTTATTATAAAGGGAATTTTAACTGTTGATGAAGCAAAAATGTGTGTTGAAGCTGGGGCGGCCGCTATTGTAGTTTCTAATCATGGAGGACGTTGCTTGAACGAAACTTTTGCTCCTGCTGAAGTTTTGCGAGAGATATCTCAGGCTGTGGGGAATGATATAATCGTTTTAGCAGATGGGGCAGTAAGAGAAGGGGTTGATATTCTTAAGTATCTGGCACTTGGGGCTTCTGGAGTTTTAATTGGGAGACCTATAATTTGGGGATCTATTGGAGGAAGACAAGAGGGAGTTAAGGTAATTCTTGAGACACTTAAAAGTCAGCTTTATCAAAGCATGATATTAAGTGGAGCGGATGATGTAAAAAATTTCAAAAATTTTTCTTGCATTTTATACACTAAAAAAGTATAATTTAGATACAAAAATTAGGAGGTTTTATTATGGAAAGAAAAGACGTTATTACATTTGGTGGAAGTCCTTTAACATTAGTAGGAAAAGAGATTGTTGTTGGAGATGTTGCTCCTAACTTTACTGTTACAAAAACTGATCTATCACCTCTTTCTTTAAATGATTTAAAAGGAAAAACTGTAGTTATTTCAGCTATGCCATCAATAGATACACCTGTTTGCGAATTACAAACAATTAGATTTAATAAAGAGGCTACGAAATTAGAGGATGTTGTTATTTTAACAGTTTCTATGGACTTACCTTTTGCATTAAGCAGATTCTGTGGGGCTAAAGATATTAAAAATGCAATGACGACTTCAGATTATAAAGATAGAGAGTTTTCTCATAACTATGGGCTATATATAAAAGAGCTTGGATTAACTTCAAGAGCTGTAATTATCGTAGATAAGGCAGGAAAAGTTGCTTATACTGAGTATTTGAAAGAGATTACAGAAGAGCCTAATTATGACGCTGCTTTAGAAGCATTAAAAAAGTTATAATAAAATAATGAAGAAGATCAGTTTCCTGCTTAGGGAAATTTGATCTTCTTTTTTTACCTTTGCTCGGTATCTATAATTAAAGTAACGGGACCATCATTTAGAAGATCAACCTTCATATCAGCTCCAAAAATACCAGCTTCAGTTTTAAATCCAAAATCTTTACATTTTTTTAGAAATTTTTCATACAGATCATTTGCTAAATCTGGTTTAGCAGCATCAATAAAAGCAGGACGACGCCCTTTGATACAGTTTCCATATAGAGTGAACTGAGAAATAATTAAAAGTTCACCATTGACATCTTTTAGTCCTAAATTCATTTTATCTTCAGAGTCATTAAAAACTCTTAAATCAGTAATTTTTTTTGCTAACCAATCGACCTCTTTTTCGGTATCTGTATGGGTAACTCCTAAAAGAACAAGAAACCCTTGTTTAATCTCTCCAGTTATTTGATTATCAACTGTCACGCTGGCACGTTTAACTCTCTGTATAACAGCTCTCATAAAGCAACTCCTTTTCTATTTTTATTGCTAATTATACCATAAAAATGATATAATTATTGAGAAAATTAAAAATAAATATTTTATGAAGAGGTACAATATGGGGAGAGAAAGGATTTTAACAGATTTTGCAAAAGTTATTAATTCGGATAGGTATCAGTATACAGAGAGTGATATATTTTTAATGGAAGGTATGGAAGAGAAGGAAGCCATATTTGATATGTACTTTAGAAAAACTGAAGATGGCGGTTTTGCTGTTGTATCGGGAGTTCAAGAAGTAATTGAGTTGATTGAAATTTTGAATGAAACCACTGAAAATGAAAAAAGAGAGTATTTTTCTAAAATAATAGAGGAGGAGCATCTGTTAGAATATTTAGTAAAAATGAAGTTTACAGGAGATATTTATGCTATGAGAGATGGAGAAATTGCATATCCAAATGAACCTATAATTTCAATAAAAGCTCCTCTAATTCAAGCTAAAATTTTAGAAACGCCAATTTTGAATTTAATGAATATGCAACTAGCTATAGCAACAAAAGCCTCTAGAATAACAAGAGCAGCTTACCCAATTCCAGTTAGTTCGTTTGGAAGCAGAAGAGCACACGGATTTGACAGTGCGGTATCGGGAACAAAAGCCTCGATAATAGGAGGATGTTTATCACACTCTAATATAGTTACAGAGTATAAATATGGTGTTCCCAGTGTTGGAACAATGGCACACTCATTTATACAAGCTTTTGGTGTTGGAGCTTTGGCCGAAAAAAAAGCGTTTGATACTTTCATAAAATATAGAAGAGAAAGAAAAGCAAATTCTTTAATTTTATTGATAGATACATATAATACGTTGGGAATAGGTTTAAAAAATGCAATTCAAAGTTTTAAAGATAATGGAATAGATGATTCATACAGAGGAAATTATGGAGTTAGAATCGATTCTGGTGATTTGGCATACTTATCAAAAAAATGTAGAAAAGAGTTGGATGCTGCAGGTTTAAAAAAAGCAAAGATATTTTTAACAAACTCTTTAAATGAGGCTCTGATAAAATCTCTAAAAGAGCAAGGTGCTTGTGTGGATATTTTTGGCGTAGGAGATGCTATTGCCGTGAGCAAATCTAACCCGTGTTTTGGAGGGGTTTATAAGATTGTAGAAATTGACTACAAACCTGTTATAAAACTTTCGGAGGATGTCATAAAAATTTCAAATCCGGGCTTCAAAGAGGTCTATAGAATTTATGATAAAGAGGGATTTGCATATGCTGACCTAATAACTCTTGTGAATGAGGACTCCGATAAAAATAAATTATTAAAAGGAGACGATTTATTAATTAGAGATGAAAAATATGAATTTAAGTCGAGCTTATTAAGATGTGGAGAATATACCTATAAAAAGATAACACGTGAATTTGTAAAAAATGGTGTGGTAATGAAAGAAAGTGCTGAACTTAGGAATGTTTTGAATTCTAGAGAGTACTATTTAGATTCATTAAGTAAAGTATCAGAAGAAAGAAAAAGGTTGGAAAATCCGCATCAATATAAGGTAGACTTGTCCAATGATTTACTTGAGTTAAAATATACTCTTATTAAAGAGATAAAAAGCCAAATAAATTAAAAAATAGGCTGACTTATTGTCAGCCTATTATAGTCATTTATTTAAACCAATAATAAGTAATTCAGCGGAAGCTAAATTTGTGGCGATTGGAACTTTATGAACATCAGCAATTCTAATGAGTGCAGATATATCTGGTTCGTGGGGCTGAGATGTCAGAGGATCTCTAAAAAATAAAATAGCTGCGATATTATCAGTAGCCACTTCGGCACCAATTTGTTGATCACCACCTATTGGTCCTGATTTAAAACGGTGAATTTTTAAATTGGTTGCTTCCATAACTCTAAGTCCAGTTGTACCAGTTGAAACGAGAGGGTATTTTGCTAAGATGTGCTCATATTTTTTTGCGAAGCTAACCATTTCTGATTTCATGTTGTCATGAGCGATTAATGCTATTTTTTTCATTTTAACCTCCATAAGCTTTACTGTAATTATTATACAATAAAAAATTAATATATAGAAGGAGTAAGTATATGAGTTTTGATAAAATTAATTATATTGAGAGAAAAACTGGGGAAATAAAAACAGAAATTCCACCGGGAGAAGCATTTTTAAAATTTTTGTATTATAATCCTTTAGGAAAATTACCTCTAAATTTAGTTGTTAGAAAAAAATTTTTAACAGATTATTATGGAAAAAAGATGTCAGAGAGATTATCAATAGAAAAAATAAAACCCTTTGTAGAAGAAAACTCTATAGACATGAACGAATCAAAGAAAAGAATTGAAGAGTTTACATCTTTTAATGATTTTTTTATAAGAGAGCTAAAAGAGGGAGCAAGAGAGATAGATGACAATGAAGATTCATTGATTTCCCCAGCAGATGGAAAAATATTAGTTTTTGATGATTTAAAAGAAACAACAAAATTTTTTCTAAAGGGAGATGAATTTACATTAGAAGAGTTTTTAATGGATAAAGAGGAAGCTAAAAAATTTCAAGATGGAACAATAGTGATTATAAGATTGGCACCAGTTGATTATCATAGATTTCATTTTCCAGCAGAAGGAATAATAGGTGAGTCTAAGTTAATTGATGGGTACTATTACTCTGTATCACCTTATGCAATAAAAAAGAATTTTAGAGTTTATTGTGAGAATAAAAGAGAGATTTCAGTCTTAAAGACTAAAAAATTTGGAGAAATAGTTTTAAGTGAAATTGGCGCTACAATGGTAGGTGGAATAAAGCAAACATACAAGCCAAATACGTTGATAAAAAAAGGTGAAGAAAAAGGATATTTTTTCTTTGGAGGCTCTTCATGTGTTTTACTTTTTCAGAAAGATAAAGTGGAATTTGATAGGGATATTTTAGAAAATAGTAGTAAAGGGATAGAAACTAAAGTGTACATGGGTGAAAAAATAGGAAAAGCTAAGTAGGTGTGTTTGTGAAAAAGAAAAAAAAATATTTTAGAAAAGGGGATATAGTAGTTTATATAGTATTGATTGGTCTATTTGTTGTGTTAGGATTTCAAATAACAAAGTTTAAAGCAACAGATGCTGCTAGTGCTGAGGTCTATGTGAATAATCAATTGAAATATGTATACCCATTGCAGGTAGAGGAAAAAGATATTTTTGTTCCGACCGATATAGGTGGGGTTAATGTAAAAATAAAAGATAAAAAAATAAGAGTTACAACTTCAAACTCTCCGTTGAAACTAAATGTAAAGCAGGGGTGGATAGGACAGCCGGGAGAAGTTATAATTGGAGTTCCCGATAGACTGATAATTAAAGTAACTGGAAAAGTAAATGAAAAAACAGATGATATAGACTTTGTAATAAAATGAATATTTAGATTTATAGAAGAGGAGATTTTATGAAAAAACAATATTTTCATCTTTTTATAGTTGGAGTGTTTGTTGTATTAATTCAAACATTTTTGCAATATAATAATGAACTGACTTCTATTGTAGGTCATATGGTTAGTTCAATAACACCATTTATATATGCTATTTTTATAGCGGTATTAGTTAGCCCACTTGTAAAAATACTTGAAAATAAGGTTAGAATGAGAAGATCGTTATCAATTGGGATAAGTTTAATAATAGTTTTCGCTGTCATTATTGGATTAATTTTAATTATTATACCAAATATCATAAATAGTATAAGTGATTTGGTGGAGAAGTTTCCAACAATGTTAACAAGTTTAACTTCAAATGCGGAGTATTTAATAAATTTTTTAAAAGAAAAGAATTTATTATTTTTTGATCCTAAAGAGATAGAAAATAATCTTATAAGTTTTACAAAAACTAATTTAGGGAATTTTAAAAATTTAGCTTTTGGGTTGGGAGCTGGAGTTTTAAGAAGCTTAATGGGAGTAATTAATTTTTTTATTGGAGTTTTTATTTCTCTTTATTTAATGTATAGTAAAGAGTATTTTATGGAATTTTTAGAAAATATTTTATTACTTTTTACTACGAAATCAAAAGCCAGATATGGTGTAGAATTTGTTAGAAAAGTCAATGATGTATTTTTAAAATATATTTTGGGTAGAATACTGACGTCTACAGTTGTAGGTTTTTTAGTGTTTTTAGTACTTTTGATAGCAAAAGTGCCATATGCTCTTTTAAGTGGAGTTATGGTGGGAATAGGAAATATGATTCCTTATGTGGGATCTATAGTAGCTGGAACAATAGCAACATTTTTAATCTTGTTGGCAGCACCATTGAAAGTAGTCTATCTTTTTATAGCTATTGGGATAGGGCAGGCTGTAGATGGGTTTGTAATTGGACCAAAAATAATGGAGGAATCTGTTGGAATGAGTAGTTTTTGGACTATCGTGGCAGTGATGGTCTGTGGAAGTTTTTTTGGACCTTTAGGAATGTTTTTAGGAGTTCCAGTGTTCGTAGTTATAAAATTTATATATTTAGAGCGTTTAAAAAGAAGGAGTGAATAGATGAGTAAAAAGTTTAGGTTGATAGCATCAACAACAATGGGATTAGAAAGTATTGTTAAAGATGAGTGTAAAGAGTTAGGGTTTGAAAATATTGAAGCGTTTAATGGAAGAGTTGAATTTGATGGAAATGAGCAGGATATTGTAGAAGCTAATTTACATTTAAGATGTGCTGATAGAGTTTTTATAAAGATGGGTGAGTTTAAGGCATTAACTTTTGATAATCTATTTGAAAATATTAAGAGGCTACCTTGGGAGAATATAATTTCAATAGATGGAGAGTTTCCAATAAGTTGGGTAAGTTCAGTAAAATGTAAACTTTTTTCAAAGTCTGATATTCAAAAAATTGTAAAAAAAGCGATAGTTGAAAGGCTTAAAGTAGCTTATCAAACGGAAAAACTTGTAGAAACAGGAGCTCATTACAGAGTGAAAATTCAAGCACATAACGACATTTTTTTAGTTATGATTGATACAAGTGGAGAGGGATTACATAAAAGAGGATACAGGAATTTAATAAATGAAGCACCTTTGAAGGAGACAATGGCGGCTGCATTGGTATTGTTAAGTCGGTGGAAAGGCGGAGAAAGACCATTGTTAGACCCAATGTGTGGAACAGGAACCATTGCAATAGAGGCGGCTATGATAGCGAGAAATATAGCGCCAGGAGTCAATAGAAATTTTGCATCTGAAAAATGGAGTCTCATACCAGAAAATTTATGGATTGATTTAAGAGATGAGGCTTTTTCGAGAGAAGATTATGATAAAGAGGTAAAAATATACGCTTCTGATATAGATACTGAAACTATAGAGATAGCAAAATCCAATGCTTTGAGAGCTGGAGTAGATGAGGAAATTGAATTAAAATGTATGAACTTCTTGGAGTTAGAAACAATGGCAGAAAAAGGGTGTATAATAGTAAATCCTCCATACGGAGATCGATTATTAGATGATGTTGCTGTGGAAAGATTATATGGGCTTATGGGAGATATTTTTAGAATGAGATTTCCGAAATGGTCTTACTATATAATCACTTCTTACGAAAATTTTGAAGAGGTTTTTGGAAAGAAAGCTACAAAAAATAGAAAATTATATAATGGGGGAATAAAATGTCACTACTATCAATACTATGGAGCTAAATGATGAATAATTTTGATGTAATTGTGGTTGGGGGAGGTCCAGGTGGAATATTCACAGCTATAACAGCAGCAGAAAGAGGTTTTAAAGTAGCACTTTTAGAGAAAAATAAACGTATAGGGAACAAAATATTGATCGCGGGAAGTGGAAAATGTAATTTGACTCACACTGGAAAACCAAAAGAATTTTTTGATAAATATGGAAAAAATGGAAAATTTTTAAAAGATTCTTTGAATAGATATTCACCAGAAATGTTGAAAAATTTTTTTAGAGAGAATGGATTACCTTTAGTTCTAGTGGAAGAAACTGGAAAGTATTTTCCAGAAACATTTAGTTCTTTAGATGTAGTAGAGCTTTTGAAAAAGAAGATGTTGAGTTTGAATATTGAAATAATGGTAAGTACAAAAATAGAAAAAATTCAAAAAAAATTAGGTATATTTTCTATTTTTACAGATAGAGGGGTATATAATTGTGATAACTTAGTTTTGGCAACTGGTGGAAAATCCTATCCTGAAGTTGGGACTACAGGTGATGGTTATGTGATAGCAAAAGAATTTGGTCATAAAATTATACCACCAAAACCAGCACTGACTCCTATATATGTAAGAGATTACATTTTTCAAGAACTTTCTGGAATAAGTTTTCAAAATGTTAGGGTCGCTATCTGGAGAGAAAATAAAAAAATTATAGAGAAAAATGGAGCGGTGTTGTTGACACATACGAATTTTAGTGGACCAGCTATACTAGATAATTCAAGATTTGTTGAAAATGGAAGTCAGTTAGAAATAAATTATGTTGGAAAAGAATATGTAGATTTGAATAAAGAATTAATTGAAGAGACGAATAGAAATGGGAAAAAAACAATAAAAAAATTTTTGGCACAATATTTTTTACCAGAAAGATTTGTAAAAACAATACTATCTGTTGTAAATGTAGATGGAGAATTAAAATTGGCAGAGCTTTCAAGAGAAAAAAGAGAGAGCTTAATTAAGCTATTGACTTCAAATAGGATGGAGATAACAAAAGTTGGAGGATTTGAGGTAGCTATGGTAACAAGAGGAGGAGTCTCATTAGATGAAGTAAACAGTAAAACTTTGGAATCAAAAAAGTTGGAGCGACTATATTTAGTTGGTGAAATTTTAGATATTGATGGAGATACTGGAGGATACAATATTCAAGCGGCGTGTTCCATGGGAGTTTTAGCTGGAAAATCTATGGGAAGGAAGGAGAGAGAATAATGAGAAAAGATGAGTTTATAAGTTATGCTCAAGAAATAGTTTTAACGGTTTTAAAAATTACTTCAATCCAGTTAGATAAGTTGAGAGAAATGGGTGATATTTCAGGTGAAGAGATTTTGAAAGAAAAAGTTTTATTGCCATATGAAAAAATATATGGTGCCCTTTTAGAGATGAAAATGGATAAAATGAATGAGGAAGAATTCAACTCCTTTAAGGAAATGATAGAAGAGATAAGGAAAAAAAATAATTTATCTTTTGAAAAAATCCAGGAATATCTGAAAAAAAGGGGGGAGTTAGAAGGGAAATCAGGAGCTACAGTTGTAAAAAAATTTTTTAAATATAATTTAGATAGATTGTTAGATAAAAAGGAGAAAGTATTTACTAGATATAATCAATTGGCGACAGAGGAGCAAAATTTAGAAAACTTATTAAAAGATACTATACAAGAGGAGGAGCAATTTGATATAATCTATAAGCTGCAACCAGTGAGAGAAAAACTTAGAGATATAGAGGATAAGTACTTAGTAGTTGAAAAAGATATCAATCAATTAAAAAAGAAGTTAGAATCTAAATGGCCTTATGAAATTTACGGGGTTATTTCGGAAGGAGAACTTCTGGAAACATACAAAGAAGCTTTTAAAATGGAGGACTAGTAAGAATGGAAAAAGGATTTAAGCAGATTTTGATTCTATTGGCAGTATTTATTGTCTTTTTTCTTTCGAAAAAGATGTTTGCAAAACCAAGAGTTGTTTTAGGAAAAAATATGGAGGTAAGAAATATGAAAGAAGTGAAATTAAACGCTAAGATAGTTACAACAAGAGGGGATATTAACCTGGTTCTTTTCCCAGAAGTAGCACCAGTGACAGTATTAAATTTTGCACATTTAGCAATGAGAGGTTACTATAACGGTATTAAGTTTCATAGAGTGATTGAAGATTTTATGATTCAAGGTGGAGATCCAACAGGGACAGGAACAGGTGGACCGGGGTATCAATTTATAGACGAATTTAAAGAGGGAGTAGTTTTTGATAAAAAAGGTGTTTTGGCAATGGCTAATGCTGGACCAGAAACAAATGGCTCTCAGTTCTTTATAACTCATGTTGAAACTCCTTGGTTAAATTATAAGCATACAATTTTTGGTGAGGTTGCATCTGATGCTGATCAAAAAGTTGTAGATTCGGTAAAGCAAGGAGATATTATTGAGAAAATTGAAATTACAGGAGATGTAGAAGAGTTTTTGAAAAATGAAGAAAATGCTGAATTTACAGCTCAAATGGATGAAATATTGGATTCTCAATTTCCAAATTTAGTACAATACTAATTTTAAAATAGGGGGATAGTTCTCATGGTGAAAATAGAGAATGAAAAGTTAACGGTACTAATCAACAAGTTTGGTGCAGAGTTGAAAAGTGTTATAAATAAAGATAATAATATAGAGTATATTTGGCCGGGGACTGAAGGAAATTTTAAAAAAAGTGCTCCGAATTTATTTCCTTTTATAGGAAATATTTTAGGTGGAGAAATAGATTATCCTTTAGGAAAAAATGAGAGAGTGACTCTTCCAATGACTAAACATGGATTTGCTAGAGATTTGGAGTTTGAAATTTTAGAAATTACAAATACAACAGCAAAATTTCAACTAAAACCAACTTTATATACAAAGGAAAGATATCCTTATAATTTCTCTTTAGTAGTAGAATATATACTAGTGGAAGATACATTATATCATAACTATATAGTTAGAAATAATGATGTTGTTGAGATATATTACCATATTGGTGGTCATACAGCTTTTTATTGTAACTATGACAGTGATAAAACTTTTGAGAACTATTATTTAGAGTTTAAAAGAGAAGAGTGTAACCTATACAGAATTGATGAAAAAAATGGTTCTTTTTTATCTGAAATTCCAGAAAAAATAACTGTATCTGAAAAATTTGTTTTATCAAAAGAAAAGTTTGCTAAAGACGCATTAGTATTTGATGGAATAAAGAATCAAAAGTTAAATATAAAACATTTGAAATCCTCTCATGGTGTTGAATTTATATTTGAGAATTTACCGGTGTTAACACTGTGGACAAGTACAGATTCAAGTGAATTTATTTGTCTAGAGCCATGGGCTGGAATAACAGATTTCACAAATGGTTCTAATAAAGCTGAAAATAAAAAAGAGATTCAAAGATTAAATTCAAATGAGCAAAAAAAATATTCACAGATAATGAGATTTTATTAGAATAAAAGCTCCTATACAAAACTCATCTTTGTATAGGAGCTTTTTTTAGTATATAAAGTTATTTCCCAAAAGAGCAGTGCGGAAAAGTACAAATTGGACAATCTAAGCAAAGTCCGCCATGACCATATGCAGCAATATCCTTGAAAGTAATTTTTTCATCTGCCAAAATTCTAGGTAAAACCAAATCAAAGGCGGTTTTTTTCGAGTGCATAACACAACCTGGTAATCCTAAAATAGCTCTATCACCATGATAAGCTAGCAATAGCATGGCTCCGGGTAATATCGGAGAACCGTAGGTGATTAACTCTCCTCCCATCTCTTTTATAGCCAGAGGGGTTCTGTCATCAGGATCTACAGACATACCTCCAGTACAAAGAATAAGTTCAGCTTGACTGTCTAGCGCTTCTTGTATTTTTTCCTTTATCATCTCTTTTTCATCTGAAGAAAAGGAATGATAAACAATTTCACAAGCATATTCCTGAACTTTTTTAGTTAGAATAGGACCAAATTTATCCTCTATTCTTCCAAAAAAAACTTCATTTCCCGTCGTTATAATAGCTATTTTTTTAGCTTTAATAGGTAAAATTTTAATAATATTCTCTTTTGAGATAGTTTCCATTTCTATAAGTTTATTCTCACTAATAACTAATGGAATAACTCTTGTTCCTGCTACTTTTGTTCCTTTTTTGACAGGTGTATTATTATGCAAAGTAGAAATAATAATCTCTCCTAAACTATTTATTTTTAAAAGTTCGTCTACATCAATTTTTAAAAGTCCATCTGTATTGGCGATAAAATCAATTTTTCCCTCCTTAATTGCAGAAAATTCTAATCCTTCGCCGGCAACGTGCTTTTTTATTCTAATAGCGGCGTCGTTTTCGTGGAGAGTACCTTCTTGATATTCCCATACATAAAGATTATCTTTTCCAAGTTTTAGTAGTTCCGGAATATCAGACTCTTCTATAATATGTCCTTTTTTGAATGCGACCCCTTTAAATTCGCCGGGAACAATTTTTGTTATATCATGACATAAAATCATACCTACGGCATCAACAGTTTTAACAGTTTTCATAAAAACCTCCTTAAATGTATTGTCTTATAAGAATTTTAACTTTTCCTTTTTTATTTTCACCCAAGTTTTTTTCTAAAATAAATTTTCCTCTTTTTCGAATTGTGATTATAGAAGTCATGGCAATTATTTTATTTTTACTTTTTTCAACATTATAGTTAATAAAAACCTCTCCGTTTTCAATTAATTCTGTACTGATATTTCTAGAGGAGTTAACAATGGAAGATACAATTGAATCAAGTCGTAAAGACGAGACAGTGCAGATAATCTCTTTAAATTCCAGCGGAGGAATTTCGGAAGGAGAAATATTACTGATATTTATAGGGATAGTATTGATTTGACAAAGATTATCTTTGATGATATTGAAAATATCATTTATAGCTACACAATAAGCAATATTATTTTTGACAATAATATCACCTAAAGTTTCTCTTTTTAAACCAAGACTCATAATAGCACCTAAAAAATCTTTATGATGTAAGATTTTAAATTTATTAGATGCGTCAATTTTAAAGTAAGTAACAACTTTATCTAAAAGTGAAGAATCAAAATTTTTTGGTGTAAATACTACTAATTGCTTCTCACTTTCAGGAGTTAATCCCACTTTGTGTATATCTATGTCGATAAATTTACAAACTTCACGAAGTTTTAGGCAAACTTGTGGGGATAAAAAAATTGAACCATAAACAGGATAATCGATATCTAAGCATAGAGATATATCATCCCAAATAGAAGCTATTAAAAACTCATCTTCATTTGGAAAAAAATTGTAAAAATATTTTTTATTCATATATTGCTCGCTTTCATTTGAAATGTTTTGAAATTATTGATAGTAGTATTATATCAGTTTATTAACTATTTTGTGTAGCTCTTGACATAAAAACTTTTTTATGTTACAGTTTTTTTGTAATTAATACAAAATTAGAATACTTACAAACGGAGGATAAAAATGACAAAAAAATATTTGAGTTTATTTTTTTTGACATCTATAATAGCACTGGGCGAAGTTAATATATATGGTCCGGGAGGTCCTGCTCCAGTATTTAAAGAAATATCTGAAAAAATAATGAGCGAAAAAAAAGAAAAAATAAATTTAAAAGTGGGTCCTACGGGTAGTTGGATAGAACAAGCTAAGAACAATGGAGATTTAATCTTTTCAGGTTCTGAGTTTATGATGAGCGATTTTACAAATAAATTAAAAGATATTGATAAGTCCAGTATAAGAGCTATAAAATTTAGAGAAGCTGGGATTTTAGTAAGAGATAAAAATCCTAAGAAACTAAAAACAATAAATGATTTGGCGAAAGAGAATGTAAATGTCATTGTTGTAGATGGTGCAGGACAAATTAGTTTATGGGAAGATATGGTGGGAAAAACAAAAGATATATCTCTTATAAATAAGGTGAGAAAAAACATTAAGTATTTTGCTCCAAATACTGCATTAGCCGTTAAAAGATGGGAAGAAGATGAGAGTGTTGATGCTGTTATAATTTGGAAGCCTTGGGAGAAAAGATTTAAAAACTCAAATTTTGTAGAGTTAGATGATGAAAATAAAATTTTTAGACCAGCATTGGTGGCACTTACAGAGCAAGGGAATAAAAATCCTGAAGCTAAAAGAATGTATAATGAAATTTTATCATCCAAGTATGATGATGTGTGGAAAAAATATGGTTGGGAAGACTAAATAGGGAAGGTGAAAACTATGAGATTAAAAACATTAGCAACATTATTGCTAGCATCAAGTTTAAGTTATGCATTAACTGTAGATATGGTTAATTTAGAAACGAAAGATAAAATAGGAACGGTCGAGATTAAAGAAACTAAGTATGGGGTTGAGTTTAAGCCAAATTTAGAGGGATTACCACCGGGGCTTCACGGATTTCATGTTCATGAACACGGAAGTATAGAGAGTACGGTTGATAAAAAAACTGGAAAATCAGTCAAGGGTGGAGCTGCAGGAGGACATTATGACCCAGAAAATACCAAAAAGCATGGACTTCCTTGGGAAGATGATAGCCATAAAGGAGATTTACCAGCACTGTATGTAGATTCAACAGGTGTAGCACAACAACCAGTCTTGTCGTCAAGACTGTCATTGGATGAGATAAAGGGAAAAAGTTTGATGATCCATATGCATGGTGATAATCATTCAGATACGCCATCACCTTTAGGCGGAGGTGGAGGAAGAATTGCGGCAGGGATTATTCCAACTAATTAGGTGAAAAAAGAGGACTTGCTCCTCTTTTTTTGTATTATTTTAGTTTAAGGATTTTTGATGTGCAAAGGTGCTAAAAATAAAGCTCTCTTTAAGTACAGTTGATTTTCTATCATATATATGATAGAATCAAATAGATTTGTAAAAATAGGGAGATGATTAAAAATGGTAGAAAGAAAGTATATTGCACCTAATGCAATTACAGCGGCGAATATGTTTTTGGGATATCTAAGTATCACAGCTTCCATAGCGGGGGATTTTTCGAAGGCTATTTGGTTTATAATATTAGCTATGGTATGTGATGGATTAGATGGAAAAACAGCTAGAAAACTAGATGCATTTAGTGAATTTGGAAAAGAGTTTGATTCTTTCTGTGATGCAATATCTTTTGGATTAGCACCGGGTATACTGGTTTATTCAGTACTAAAGAGTTCTGATGGAATGAAATCTTTTGTTATTCCAATATCGTTTATATATGCGTTATGCGGAGTTATGAGATTGGTTAAGTTTAATATAGTAACGACAGCATCTAGTGAAAAAGATGATTTTAGTGGTATGCCGATTCCTTCAGGAGCATCAGTAGTGTGTTCGTATCTACTATTTGTGGACGTGGTTAAATCAAATTTTGGAATAAATTTATTTTCAATAGAAGTTTTTGTAGGGTTGACATTATTAGCAGCAATTTTGATGGTAAGTACAATTCCATTTAAGACACCGGATAAGGTATTTGGGTTTGTTCCTAAGAAGTTGACAATACCATTTATTGTTTTAATTTTAGTGACATTAAAATACAGCATGTTTATAGTTACTTGTTACTATATACTTGTTAACTTAACAAAATTTTTTACAGAGAGAGCAAAGGAAGATGTTGAATAAAAAATAATAGATTATGATACCCGATAAAATCCAAAAAAACTATTGGAAAATCGGGTATTTTATTTGAATAGTGATACAATTATATGGTATAATTTTAAAGGAGTAATTATGAGTATATTGAATAAATTAAATCAAAAACAAAGAGAAGCAGCTGAAAAAATAGAGGGACCACTTTTAATATTAGCAGGAGCGGGATCTGGAAAAACAAGAACAATCACATATAGAATAGCGTATATGATAAATGAAAAAGGAATTTCTCCTTATAAAATCTTAGCAGTTACTTTCACAAACAAAGCGGCTAAGGAGATGAGAGAAAGAGTTGAACTCCTAATAGGAGAAGACGCACATAAAGCTATGATATCGACTTTCCACTCCTTCGGTGTAAGGTTATTAAGAGTATATGGAGATAAATTGGGATACAATGCTAATTTTACAATATACGATACAGACGATCAAAAGAGAGTAATAAGAGGTATTATGAAAGAACTTGTTGTCAATGATAAGTCGTTGACAGAGGGAGCAATAGTTTCAATTATTTCAAAATTAAAAGAAAATAGTGTGAGTGTATCTGACTATGAAAAAGAAAATAGATTTGATTCCAATTATAAAATAATATTGGAATGTTATAGAAGGTATAATGGAATTTTAAAAGAAAACAATGGAATGGATTTCTCAGATATTTTGGTTAATCTTCATAAATTATTGGATATTCCAGAGGTTTTGGAAAAACTTCAAGAAAAGTTTCAATATATAATGGTTGATGAGTATCAAGACACAAATAATATTCAATACAACATAGTGACTAAGATAGCATCAAAATATAGAAATATATGTGTAGTTGGTGATGAAAATCAAAGTATATATGGATTTAGAGGAGCTAATATAAAAAATATATTAGATTTTGAAAAAGATTATAAAGATGCTTTGGTTGTTAAATTAGAAGAGAACTATCGTTCAACATCTGCAATTTTGACGGCAGCAAATGAAGTAATAAAAAATAATAAAACAGCAAAGGATAAAAATTTGTGGACTAAAAAGCCACAGGGAGAATTAATCACCGTAAAAGAGTGTTTAGATGGAAGAGAAGAGGTAAATTACATAATTGAAGAGATTATAAAAAGAAAAAATATGGGTAAAAGCTATAGAGAGTTTACAATTCTTTACAGAACGAATGCTCAATCTAGACTTTTTGAAGAGGGATTACTAAAATATAATATTCCATATAAAGTTTTTGGTGGAATGCAATTTTATCAAAGAGCTGAAATAAAGGATATAATAGCGTATTTAACAGTAATCAATAATCCGCAGGATACAATTAATTTGAATAGAATCATAAATGTCCCTAAAAGGAAAATAGGGGATAAGAGTATTGAGAAAATAAAAGAGTTTGCCAATGAAACAAATATATCTATGTTTGAAGCCATTGGAAAGGGAATGGAGATTCCAGGGCTAACATCAGGTGTAAAAATAGCTTTGGATGAACTTTATACAATATTAAGTGATTTAATGGAGCTGAGTAATGAAGTGAATGTCAGCCAAGTGTTTGACGAGTTGATAAAGAGAGTTGGATATTTCTCTTATCTTAATTCAACATATGGTGTAGAAGCTGAGGGAAGAATAGAGAATGTAGAGGAATTAAAAAACTCTATAGTGGAACTAGAAAAGACAGTAGATTTTTTAACGTTGAGAGAGTACTTAGAAAATGTATCTCTTATCAGTGCAACAGATGATTTGGAAGGGGAGTCTGATTATATAAAACTGATGACAATTCACAATTCAAAAGGGTTAGAATTTCCCGTTGTATTTTTAACTGGGGTAGAGGATGATATTTTTCCAGGTTCAAAGAAGGTTCTTTTCAATCCAGAAGAGTTGGAAGAGGAGAGAAGACTTTGCTACGTTGCAATAACTAGAGCAGAGGAGAAACTGTATTTGACATATGCAAAAAGTAGGTTTGTTTACGGAGAGTTTTTGACAAAAATAAAATCTAGATTTATTGAGGAGCTCCCAGTGGAAGTTTTAGACAGGGTTGAGAAAAAAACTCAAGAAGTGCTACCGAAATCAAAGGTTCTCACAAATGATAAAAAGATAGTGAGTTACAAGAATATTATAACTGCTGAGGATTTAAAAAAGATGAAAGATATTTCTAATTCACCTTTTTCTATAGGAGAAAAAGTGGTACATACGAAGTTTGGATTAGGAAAAGTAATTGAGATATCAGAAAAGAAATTAGGTGTGCAGTTTGTAGATGGAAAAAAAGATATAGCCTTAGCTTTAGCAACAAAGTTTTTAACTAAGGCATAAGATTAGAAGGAGAGAATTTTATGAAGAGAAAAACTCTTAGTAAAGAAGTTCAATATAATGGAATCGGTCTTCACAAAGGTGAGCAGATAAAGATGAAACTAATTCCAGCTAAAAATGGTGGAATAGTCTTTAAAAGAGTGGACTTGGAAGAGGGAAGAAACATAATTTCTATGAGTATAGAAAATACATTTGATCTTACCAGAGGAACTAACTTAAAAAATGAATTTGGAGCAGAAATTTATACTATTGAACACTTTTTATCAGTTCTTTATATAGCTGAAATAACAGATTTAGTTGTGGAGATAGATGGGAATGAGCTTCCTATTGGTGATGGAAGTGCAAAATTTTTTCTAGAAATTATTGAAGATGCTGGAATTCAGGAACTAGAAGAGGATGTGGAAGAACTTGAAATAAAGTTACCGATAAATTTAACAGTGGGAGATAAACATATAATAGCATTGCCATTTGATGGGTATAAAATAACTTATACCATCAAGTTTAATCATACATTTTTAAAAAGTCAAATGTTAGAAATTGTTTTGGATAGGGAGAGTTATAAAAATGAAATAGCAAATGCGAGAACTTTTGGATTTGACTATGAAATAGAGTACTTAAAAAAGAATAATTTAGCTTTAGGTGGAACTTTAGACAATGCCATAGTTGTGAAAAAAGATGGCATTTTAAATCCAAATGGTTTAAGGTTTGAGGATGAATTTGTAAGACATAAAATTTTAGATTTGATAGGTGATTTGAAAGTATTGAACAGACCAATAAGGGGGCATATAATAGCTATCAAAGCAGGACATGCTTTAGATATAGAATTTGCAAAATTACTTAAAAAGCAGGAGGAAAAAATATGTTAGATGTTATGGAGATAATGAAAAGAATACCACACAGATATCCATTTTTATTAGTTGATAGAGTTTTAGAAATGGATAAAGAGGCGCAAAAGATAAGAGGATTAAAAAACGTAACAGTAAATGAGGAGTTTTTTAATGGACATTTTCCAGGACATCCAATTATGCCAGGAGTTCTAATAGTAGAAGGAATGGCACAATGTTTAGGAGTTTTAGTTTTAGATGATACTGAAGGAAAAGTGCCTTATTTTGCAGCAATTGAAAATGTAAAGTTCAAAGCTCCAGTTAGACCCGGAGATCAGTTAATATATGAAGTACAAGTTGATAAGTTGAGAAGAAACATAGTGAAAGCTACAGGAGTAGCGAAAGTAGATGATAAAGTGGTGACTGAAGCATCATTTACATTTACTATTATGGAAAAATAGAGAGTAGGGTGAAAAAATAGTGACTGAAATTCATAGCACTGCTATAGTTGAGGATGGAGCGATACTGGAATCGGGTGTAAAGATAGGTCCTTTCTGTATAGTAGGAAAAGACGTAAGAATAGGGAAAAATACAGTATTACAATCCCATGTTGTAGTTGAGGGAATAACTGAAATAGGAGAAAATAATACTATATATTCTTTTGTTTCTATTGGAAAAGCTTCACAAGATTTAAAATATAAGGGTGAGCCAACAAAAACTATAATCGGAGATAACAATAGCATTAGGGAATTTGTAACGATTCATAGAGGAACGGACGATAGATGGGAAACAAGAATAGGAAGTAATAATTTATTGATGGCATATGTGCACGTTGCTCATGATGTAATAGTGGGAGATAGCTGTATATTAGCAAATGGTGTCACTTTAGCTGGACATGTAATAGTGGATAGTTTTGCTATAATAGGTGGATTGACACCTGTTCATCAGTTCTGTAGAATAGGGTCTTACTCTATGATTGGCGGTGGGAGTGCAATAAATCAGGATATTTGTCCATTTGTTATGGCTGAAGGAAATAAAGCTGTGGTAAGAGGATTAAATACAGTAGGGCTTAGAAGGAAGGGCTTCACAGAAGAGGATCGTTCAAATTTAAAAAGAGCGTATAGAATTATATTTAGAAGTGGAAATCCATTAAAAGATGCTCTGATAGAGCTTGAAAATGAATTTCCTGAAGATAAAAATATAAGGTATCTTGTAGAGTTTATAAAAACTAGTAACAGGGGGATTACAAGATAATGAAAAAAGTTGGAATAATAGTAGGTAACGGCAAGTTACCTCTATATTTCCTTAAAGAAGCGGAAGCTCAAGGAATAGAGGTATACTTAATAGGACTTTTTGACACAATTGATGGAGAAATAAAAAAACATAGAAATTATAAAGATTTCAATATAGGAGAGATAGGAGAAATAATAAAATATCTCTTATTAAATGACATAAACGAAGTTGTGATGCTGGGAAAAGTAGAAAAGTCAATTTTGTTTCAACAGATGAAATTGGATTATTTTGGTGAAAAATTGATGGAAAAATTGCCAGATAGAAAAGATGAAACACTATTATTCGGTGTAATATCATTTTTAAGATTGAACAAAATAAAAGTATTACCCCAAAATTATCTATTAGGAAATATGATGTTTAGTGAGAAGTGTTATACAAAAGATACTCCTTCTGAAGAAGATAAAAAAACAATAGAGATAGGAGTTGAAGCCGCCAAAGCATTGAGTGAAGTAGATGCAGGGCAGACAGTTGTTTGTAAAGAATCTTCAGTTATAGCCCTAGAAGGAATTGAAGGAACTGATAAGACAATAGAGAGAGCGGGAGAGTATGCAGGTGAAGGTTGCATAGTTATAAAAATGGCAAGACCTCAACAAGATATGAGAGTTGATATACCGGCAATAGGAATAGAAACAGTAAAAAAAGCTGTACAAATAAAAGCTAAAGGAATTGTGGCTGAAGCAAATAAGATGTTGTTTTTAGATATGAAAGAATGTATGAAGTTAGCCGAGGAAAATAATATCTTTATTATTGGAGTGAAAATATGAAAATATTTGTTTCTACGGGAGAGGTGTCGGGAGATTTACACCTATCCTATTTGATAAAAGAAGCTAAAAAATTAGATAACAATGTGGAGTTTTATGGGGTGGCAGGTAAGTACTCAAAGGATGCAGGGGCTACTATAATACAGGATATCGACGAATTAGCTATTATGGGATTCACCGAAGCAGTAAAAAAATATACCTATTTAAAAAGTAAAGCTGAAGAGTATCTCGACTTTATAAAAAAAGAGAATATAAAAAAGGTTATCATGGTCGATTACGGTGGATTTAATTTGAAGTTTTTAGAGTTATTAAAAAATGAGATTGAGAATATTGAAGTTTTTTATTATATTCCTCCAAAACTTTGGATTTGGGGAGAAAAAAGAATAGATAAATTAAAGTTGGCTGATCATATTATGGTTATTTTTCCTTGGGAAGTTGATTTCTATAAAAAACATAATATCAATGCTGTATACCATGGAAATCCTTTTGTAGAAAGGTATCGGGAAATAGAGAGAAGAGGAGATAAAATTCTATTGCTTCCGGGGAGTAGGAAACAGGAAATAAAGTCTTTAATGCCGGAATTTTTAAGGCTTATAAGAAAAAATTCAAATGAAAAATATATTTTAAAACTTTCTTCAAAAGAGCACTTAAAGTGGATTGATGAAAATTTAACGGAACTGACTAATCTAGAGATTTGCTATGATGTATCACTAGATACGAGTGTAAAAGAGAGTAAAATAGCTATAGCTGCTTCTGGAACAGTGACTTTGGAATTAGCTTTACTTGGCATTCCAACGATAGTTGTCTATAAGACCAATTTTATAAATTATTTTATTGCTAAATATATTTTAAAAGTAGGCTTTGTATCTTTGCCAAATTTAACATTGAATGAAGAAGTTTTTCCGGAACTATTACAAAAAAGATGCAACTTTATTGAAATAGAGAAAAATATGAAAACTGTTTTAGAGAATTTAGACTCTGTTCAAGAAAAAATTCAACGAATAAGAGAGGAGCTTTCTGGAGTAGATATTACAAGAAGATATGCTGAATTTTTATTGAAAGGAAAATAAAATGAAAAAAATTAATAAATTAGATAGGAAAATAATGGGGTTTTTTAAAAATAAATCTTTAAAAACTTTCTTAAAATATAGTTTAAAATATAAAACTGCTATGTTGGGAGTAATTGTATTATCTACTATAACGTCGTTGATGAGTGCAGTCCCAGCATGGTTAAGCAAATATTTAATAGATGATGTTTTGGTAAAGAAAAATGCAAGAATGATGATGATTGTTATCGGTGCTATTTTTGCATCAACTATTTTAAAAGTTATAACAAATTATTTTGCTGACATTTCATCTGGTTATATAACCGAAAAAATAAGAAGAGATATCAAAATAGATGTATTTTCGCATTTGCAAAGGTTACCTATAGCATATTTTAAACAGAATAAATTAGGAGACTTAATGGCGAGACTTTCAGGGGACTCAACAACGCTTGGAAGAATAGGATTCATGTTGTTTGATATGTTGAAAGAGTTTATCACTGTTATAGCTCTTTTATTTAGAATGTTTCAAGTTGATTTTATATTGGCATTAATATCATTGACGGTTTTACCTGCGATACTTTCTATGGTAAAAAAATATACGAAGAAAATTAGAAAATCAGGAAGAGTTAGGCAGGATACTGTCGGAGATGTGACTGCATTTGTTCAAGAATCACTGTCAGGAGTGTCAGTTATAAAGGGTTTTAATAGAAGTGATAAAATCATAGAAAAATATATGGGTGTAACTCAAGAAGAGTTTGATAAAATATATAAAACAACGAAGATAAAAGCTAAAATATCACCTATAAACGAAGTTTTAGCAACATTAATGATATTGTTAGTGGCAGGTTACGGTGGGTATCAAATAATTGTTGTTCAAAGTATGACACCAGGAGATTTGATCTCTTTTATAACCGCATTAGGACTTATGCAACAACCATTAAAGACTCTGATTAAAAGAAATAGTGAACTACAAGAAGCTTTACCATCGGCGGATAGAGTTATTGAAATTTTGGATGAAGAGTTAGAACCGGATCATATAGGTGATAACGTTAAAGAGGTTCCTGAAATCATAAAAACAATAGATTTTGCTAATGTAGATTTTAAATATGATGATGGAGATGAAAAAGTACTTAAAAACTTTAATTTGAATGTTAAAGCGGGAGAGGTAGTAGCTTTGGTTGGAAAAAGTGGAAGTGGAAAAACTACTTTGGTAAATTTATTGCCAAGATATTATGATATAACATCTGGAAGTATAAAGATAAACGGTGTGGACATACGAGAGATGTCATTACAAAAATACAGAAACCATATAGGGATAGTACCACAAGAAACTTTTCTATTTAGTGGAACTATCGCTGAAAATATAGGTTTTGGAAAAGATAATGTATCTAGAGAAGAGATAATAAATGCTGCAAAAATGGCGAATGCATATAATTTTATAATGGAGTTACCTCATCAATTTGAGACTGAGGTTGGAGAAAGAGGAGTTCTTTTATCGGGCGGACAAAAGCAAAGACTTGCAATAGCTAGAGCCTTAATTCAAAACCCGAGTATTATGATACTTGATGAAGCGACTTCCGCTTTGGATACAGAATCAGAGAGATTGGTTCAAGATGCTTTAGAAACACTGATGAAGGGAAGAACTACATTCGTGATAGCACATAGATTATCTACGATAATAAATGCAGATAAAATAGTTGTGATGGAAAATGGAGAAATAAAAGAGGTTGGAACACATCAAAAGTTACTAGAAAATAATGGAATATACAGAAAACTTTATGAGATTCAATTTGGGAAAATAGAAACTATAGAAACAATGGATTTAATAGATAACCAAAAGCTTGAAGAGTTAGAGCAGTATATATAGAGAGAGGAAGAAAAATGATAAGATTAGATGGAAGAAAAACAGATGAAAAAAGAGAAGTAAAAGTTACTAGAAACTACACTATGTATGCTGAAGGGTGTGTTTTGATAGAGATTGGAAATACCAAGGTTATTTGTACTGCAACAGTTGTAGAGAAAGTACCACCTTTTTTGAAAAACCAAGGGAAAGGATGGATAACAGCTGAATACTCAATGTTACCAAGAGCAACAGGAGAGAGAAATCAAAGAGAAGCTGCCAAAGGAAAACTTGGTGGAAGAACAATGGAGATTCAAAGACTTATAGGAAGAGCTTTGAGAGCTTGTATCGATCTTGAAAAGTTGGGAGAAAGAACAATAACTATCGATTGTGACGTGATTCAAGCGGATGGAGGGACAAGAACAACGTCAATCACAGGTGGATATATAGCACTAGAGATGGCTATGAGAAGACTTGTAGAGAAAGGTATGTTAGCAGAAAATCCTATTATTGCTAATATTGCTGCAATATCCGTGGGAATAGTAAAAGGGGTTCCTGTATTGGACTTGATGTATACTGAAGATTCAGAAGCTGAAGTAGATATGAATGTAATTATGAACGATAAAGGTGAATTTATAGAGATTCAAGGTACTGGAGAAGAGGCGACTTTCTCAAGGAAAGAGTTAAATGAATTGTTGGATTTAGCAGAAAAAGGTATTTATGAGTTAATAGATATCCAAAGAAAAGAGATAGAGGAGGAATTTTCGAAGTAATGAAGATATTTTTAGCCACAGGGAATAAGAAAAAAATAGACGAGATGTTAAAAATTTTATCTGGATTAGATTTTGAAGTGCTTTCTATAAAAGATGGAATAAAAATTCCTGAGGTTGTAGAAGATAGAGATACTTTTGAAGAAAATTCAAAAAAGAAAGCGTTAGAAATAGCAAAATTTACAAATATGATTACAATTTCAGATGATTCTGGTCTTTGTGTTGACGCTTTGAATGGCGAACCGGGTGTTTACTCCGCTAGATATGCTGGGGAAGATGGAAATGACATGGCAAATAACAGAAAATTAATAGATAATTTACAAGGAGTAGAGAATAGAAAAGCAAAATTTGTGACTGTGATAACTTTAGGAAAACCAAATGGAGAGTATTACTCTTTTAAAGGGGAGATAGAGGGTTTAATCATAGATGAAGCTAGAGGTAAGGATGGCTTTGGATATGACCCGCATTTCTATTTACCAGAGTATAAAAAAACATTTGCTGAAATGCCTGAAATAAAAAATCAAATTAGCCATAGAGCAAAAGCTTTAGAAGCTCTGAAAAATGGAATTGATAAAATATTAAATATAGGCTAACCTAAATTGGGTTAGCTTTTTTTAAGACAAAAGTTACTAAGGAGATGAGATGTACTTAAAAGGCGTAGAAATTTATGGATTTAAGTCCTTCGGTGAAAGAATAAAAATAGATTTTGATGGAGGAATAACCTCTATTGTTGGACCAAATGGAAGTGGAAAATCAAACATATTGGATGGAATATTATGGGTTTTAGGAGAACAATCTTATAAAAATATAAGAGCTAAAGAAAGTAAAGATATTATATTTTCTGGAGGTGAAGGGAAAAAAGCTGCAAACTATGCAGAAGTTTCACTTTTTATAGATAACAAAGATAATTTTTTTCCAATTGAAGCTGAAAATATAAAGATAACAAGAAAAATGTCACAAAGTGGCGACAATGATTATTTAATAAATGATAAAAAAGTTAGATTAAAAGATATTGGAGAGTTGTTTTTAGATACTGGAGTTGGAAAAAGTGCCTACTCTGTGATAGGTCAGGGAAAGGTAGAAAGAATAATATCTTCTTCGAATAAAGAGATAAAAAGTATAATAGAAGAAGCTGCGGGAGTAAAAAAGTTTCAGCAAAAAAAAATGGAATCTGAAAAAAGATTAGAGAAAGTTCAAAATGAACTTGAAAAAATAGAGCTAGTTTTAAGCGAAATTGGTGAAAATAGAGCAAGGGTTGAAAAGCAATCCAAGAAAGCCATAGAGTATTTGAACTTAAAAGATGAAAAAAATATTTTACAAAAAGGGGTATTAACATTTGACTTAAACTCTAAAAATGTTGTTTTGAAATCAGGTGAAAAAGAGCAGGAAAGACTATTGACAATAACTTCAACATTAGAAGAGGAGTTAAAAAAATTAGATTTAGAACTTAACTCAATAGAAAATAGAAGAAAAGAGTTGTATTCTAAAATAGAAAACTTCTCGGAAAGTAATACATCTTTAAAGTCAGAAATAGAAACTTTGGAAAAAGAAGAGATAAGAGTTAGAGAAAGAATAACTTCCTATAAGAGGGAGTTGAAGCAGAAAGAGGAAGAGATAGTTTTAGTAAAAAAAACAGTGGAATCTAAAGATCAAATATTAGTGAAACTGAAAGAGGAAAAAGAGAGAATTAAAGAAAAAGTTTTAGATATTGAAATAAAAAATGGAGAGTTTGAAAAAGCCATTAAGGATAAAGAGTCAAAAAAAAGAGACAAAGAGATTAGCAGTGAATTAAAAAAGAAAAAAATAATGGATTTAGAAGTTGAAAAACTAAAACTTTTAAATGAGATAGAAAGCTCCACAAGAAGAATGAAAGGAAGCGAATTTAAGATTGCATCTTTGAAAGAGGAAAAAAATGGATTTGATAAGAAAATAGAGGAGAATTCAAAAGCACTGGAAGAAGCGTTGAAAAACAAAGAGCTAAAGCAAAAGGCTCTAAAAGAAACGGAAGAAAGACAGATAAAGTTAGAGCAAGAGATTAGTAATTTAAGCAAGGATATGAATAAAGCTGCAGAACTAATAAGAAATGCTGAGTTTGAAGAGAAAAGAGCTTCCGCTAAATTACAGGCACTATATAGAATTCAAGAGAGTAATGAAGGATTCTATAAGGGAGTAAAGGAAGTTTTAAATGCAAAGATAGCGGGAGTAGAAGGGGCTGTAATTTCGTTAATAAATGTTCCTGAAAACTATCAAAAAGCAATAGAAGCAGCAATACCTGGAAATCTACAAGATATAGTTGTAACAACAAGTGAAGTGGCTAAAAAAGGAATAGAGATTCTAAAGGAAAAAAAAGCTGGAAAAGCTTCATTTTTATCTTTGGATACAATTAAAGCGGGTTCAATAAAAGATATACCTAAAAAAGATGGAGTTGTGGGAAGAGCATCTGACTTAGTATATGTGAATAAAAAATATAGTAAAGTTTTGGATATGTTACTAGGGAATACTCTAGTTGTAACAGAGATTGACGTAGCTTTAAAAATAGTGAAAAAAAATAGTTATAGTGGAAATATTGTGACTCTTTCTGGGGAACTTTTAAGTTCTAGAGGAAGAATAACGGGTGGAGAAACTTCAAACTCTATTGTGTCTCAAATTTTTGAAAGAAAAAAAGAAATCAAAATTTTGGAAGAAACTGTGAATAATATATCGATTAAGCTAAAAGAATGGAATGAAAAAATCCAAATTATGAGTAAAAAGCTTGAGAAGTATGAAGAAGAAATCGGTGGAATAGATGCTTTAGAGGATAGTTTAAGAAAACAAACTAAAATAGCAGAGGAACTTTATTTGGACTTAAAGTCTAAAAGCGAGAAATTAGAGAAAGAAAAAAGAGTAGTGGATATAGAGATTCAAGAAGAGGAAAATTATAGTAAAGAATATGCCAGAAGAGTAGAAAATTCTCAGAGCGAAAAAGAGATAACTGAAAAAATAGTGTCGGATTTAAAAAATGAGCTAAATAATGAAAATTCAATAATTCAAGTTTTAAGCACAGAGATAAATACTTTAAGAGATGAGTTTTCAGATATAAGAATACTTTATTTAAATAGCAAAGACAGATTTATTCAAATTGAAAAAGAGGAAGAGAGAGAAAGAAGTGAGCAAAGGGAGCAGCAGGAAAAACAGAATAAAATATTAAATGTTTTAGATGAAATAAAAAAAGAGCTTGAAAAATTGGAAGAAAAAGCTCATACTATAGCGGAAGATATAAAGAATAAAAATATAAAATTTGAAAATGAGAATCAAGAACTAAAGGAGATGAAAAAAGAGGATCATATTTTAGAAGAAAAGTCAAAAGATATGATAAGAGGTTCAAGAGAGATTGAGACAACTTTATTTAAAGAAAAAGAGATTTTAAATAGAGAATTGGAAAGAAAAGAAAGAATTTCTAAAGAAATTGAAGAGATTTTAGTTCAATTAGAAGAGTTATTGGAAGTTGAAGAATACATAGTCAGTGAAGAGAAGATAAAGACTTCTAGAACAAGGGTGAGAGAATTAGAATTAAAATTAAGAGAGTTTGAATCTGTGAATTTACTTTCAATTGAAGAGTTTAAAGAGTTAGATAATAAGTATAAGTTTATTGATTTACAAAGGGATGATTTAGTAAAAGGAGAGAAAAGCCTTTCTCTTTTAATAAAAGAGATTGACCAGACAATTGAAGAAAAATTTTACGAGGCTTATGAAGAGATAAATAAAAATTTTAATGAGATGTGCATTGAAACATTGGATAACTCTGAAGGAAAATTATCGCTTCATAATGGAGAGGATTTCCAAAATTGTGGCGTTGAGATATCGGTTAAGTACAAGAATAAAAAGAGACAAGCTCTCTCACTTCTTTCTGGTGGAGAAAAATCAATGGTTGCGATAGCTTTTATAATGGCGATATTTATGTATAAACCAAGTCCCTTTACATTTCTAGATGAGATTGAGGCTGCTCTGGATGAAAAAAATACTAGAAAATTGATTGGAAAACTAAAAGAGTTTACTGATAGATCTCAATTTATTTTAATAACTCATAATAAAGAAACTATGAAAGCGTCGGATTCTTTATATGGTGTAACAATGAATAAAAAAATAGGAATTTCCAAATTAGTTCAAGTAAAAATTTAATAAAGAGAGGAAAAAATGAGACTTTTATCGTATATATATTTTTTAATAACCTCAATACGAAATTGGCTTTACGATAAAAGGTATCTTAAAATAAATGAGATACCAGATGTTGATATTTTATGTATAGGGAATATAACTGTTGGAGGGACAGGAAAAACTCCAGCAGTTCAGTTTTTTACAAAAAAACTTTTGAAGATGGGGAGAAAAGTCGCCATAGTGTCAAGAGGATATAGAGGAAAAAGAAAGATTGATCCAATGATAGTGAGTGATGGTAAAAAAATATTGGTGACATCTAGGGAAAGTGGTGATGAGCCATATATTCATGCCTTGAATTTAAAGGTTCCTGTCATTGTGGGAAGAAATAGATATGAAGCTTGTAAATTAGCGGTGGAGAAATTTGGAGTAGACACTATAATATTGGATGATGGTTTTCAACATAGGAAACTAAAAAGAGACAGAGATATAGTGTTGATAGATGCAACAAATCCTTTTGGATGGGGAGCATTGTTACCCAAAGGTACTTTGAGAGAAGATTTCCAAAAGGGTGGAGAAAGAGCGAGTGAATTTATAATAACAAAATCAGACTTAATATCAGAAAGTGATTTAGAAACATTAAAAAGATTCTTAAAAGTAAAATTTAAAAAATCGGTTTCAGTTGCTAAACATGGAGTAACTTCGTTATGTGATATAAAAGGAAATGCAAAACCGTTATTTTGGGTGACAGGAAAAAGAGTTCTTCTATTTTCAGGACTTGCAAACCCACTTAATTTTGAAAAAACCGTAATTTCTCTAAATCCAGAATATATAGAAAGAGTGGATTTTATGGATCATCATGATTTTAAAGAGAAAGACTTTGATGTTATAAAAAAAAGAGCGAAAGCAATGAATGCAGATTTTATAATAACAACAGAAAAAGACTTGGTAAAATTGCCTAAGAAGTTAGAAATAGATAATTTATTTGTTTTAAAAATAGAGTTTACAATGTTAGAAGATAATAGCTTAAAAGGATTTGGTGAAATAAATGAAAAGTAGAATAGAAAAAAGAGTAGCAAAAGTAATTGAGAACGCGGATACTCTTGATAAAAGAGCCTACTTGACTGTTGATTGTGATGGAGTAATTAAGAGAAAAAAAATGAATTTTTCAATACCTTTGATGGTCTTTTGTAAGAGTGATGAGATGTTTATGAGAGTTTTAGAGAGGGAAAGTAATAGAACTGAGAGGTTTAAGGAAAAAAAAATAGATAGACTATCGAATATACCTATTGATAAATTAAAAGAAAATTTTATAAAATTAGTGATAAAAGGAGAGCTAGAATTTTCCAAAAAGTATGGAAAAGAGTTAGCGTTAAAAGATAAAGAGGAGTTTATAAAAACGTTATTTAATCTATCACTTATGGATAATATATATTTTTATAAACCATTGATGGCTTTGGCAATGAGAGAAATTCTGAATGCTGTGGGTTGGATAGATGAGATTGGTTATCTCGTTATCAGTTACTTTACGAAACAGAGGTATGATTTAAGCTGTCTAGAGAGCTCTGAAGAGATTGAAGATAGGAGTATAGAGATTCCTAAAGATTTTGAAAATTTAGCACTGTTAGCATATAAAAAAGTTTTAGAAAGCTATAGCTATAAGAATGAGAAAAAGTATAGAATGATGTTACTAAATGGAATTAAAAATCAAGATAAGGCGCTTCAATGGGAAGTTGGTGGAGAACTATTAAATAATACAAAATTTTTAATTGAAGCAGTTGCGGAGATTGATTAAAAATGAAGATAGGTATATATGGAGGGAGTTTTAACCCTATTCACAATGGACATATATATATGGCGAAGTTTATTGTGGATCACTTGAATCTGGATAAGCTTCTTATTATACCTGTAGGAATTCCCTCTCATAGAAAAAATATATTGGCAGATGCGAATATGAGACTAAAGATGTGTGAGATAGCATTTAGAAATGAAAAAAAAATAGAAGTTTCAGATATAGAAGTGAAATCAAAGGATATTGCATTCACTTATGATACACTGTTAAAAATTATTGAGATGTACCCAAATAATGAGTATTATGAGATTATTGGTGAAGACTCAGGAGCATACTTTCATAGATGGAAAAATTATAAAGAGATTCTAAAATTAGCGAAGGTTGTTATTCTTCAGCGAGAAGGATATAGCACATTATTAAAAGATGCGAATATTTTACAGGTAAAAAATCCATTTTTGAATTTTTCTTCAACTGGCGTGAGAGAGGCTATTTTAAAAGAGGAATCCATAGAAAGCATGGTACCAAAAGAGATAGCAGAGTTCATAAAAGCTAATAAATTATATAAAAGATAGAAGGAGGTAGCGTAAAAACTACCTCTTTTGTTCACTTAGGAAGCATTTTTTTATGGAAAAAATGTTCTAAATATGGTAGAATTTAGTGATTTATTGAGAGGAGAAAAATAATGAGTTTAAGAGTACCAAGTCATATAGCAATAATTATGGATGGGAATGGACGATGGGCAAAAAAAAGAGGGATGCCCAGAACATACGGACATAAAGCAGGAGCAGATACTTTAAGGAAAATATTAACTTATTGTGGAGAGTTAGGTGTAAAATATTTGACAGTTTACGCTTTTTCGACTGAAAACTGGAAAAGAGCAAAGGAAGAAGTGGATGCTTTAATGTTTCTTTTCAAAACTTATTTAAAAAATGAAAAAAAATTATTGATGAAAAATAATGTGAAATTTTTAGTTTCTGGAAGAACAGAGGGAGTTAGTCAGGATTTACTTGCAGAAATTAATAGGTTGGAAGAGACAACAAAAGGAAATACGGGAATAACGTTGAATATAGCTTTTAACTATGGAGGACGAGCTGAACTAGTTGACGCTATAAAAGAAATTATAAAACATGATGAAAAAGAGATAACAGAAGAAATTGTAGAAAAATATTTATACAACCAGTTACCTGATCCAGAGTTACTAATAAGAACAAGTGGAGAGATGAGAATTTCTAATTTTTTATTATGGCAAATAGCCTACTCTGAAATATATGTGACAGAAACTTATTGGCCAGACTTTGATAGAGATGAGTTAATAAAGGCTATAGAAAGTTATCAAAAAAGAGAGAGGCGTTTTGGAGGAGTAAAGTAGATGGTGAATAGGATATTAGTAGCTTTAATAGGAATACCACTTTTGATAACAGTATTGTTAAAAGGAGGTTTTTTACTGTTACTGTTCGTAAATTTTGTTGTTTTAGTTGGACTATTTGAGTTTTACAAGATGGCAGAGATTGGTGGGAAAAAACCGGATGTAAATTTGGGATATATAGCTGGACTGGCTATACCAAATATAATTTACTTTGTAAATGTAGATAATTCGACGCTTGTGCTTATGCCGATAGCTCTATTAATAATAGCTTTAATAGGAAAAAAAGTTTTACAAAATAAAGTTGAAAATTCAAGTAGAGATATTGGAATTACACTGCTTGGAGTTATTTATATTTCTGGGTTGTTTACACATCTATTATTAATGAACTATTTACCAAATGGTGGGAAATGGTTATTGACAATCCAGATTTTAGTGTGGGTATGTGATTCATTTGCATATTTTGTAGGAATGGGAATAGGAAGGAAAATATTTAAGCAAGGATTTAGCTCAATAAGTCCAAAAAAATCGATAGAAGGTTCCATTGGAGGAATAGTTTTTACAATGGGAGCAATCTATTTAATAAATAAATATTTTAGTATTTTTGGAACCGATATAAGTACAGTGATTGTTTTACTGTTTGGCTTGTTAATTAGTATAATAGCCCAGATAGGTGATTTAGGTGAATCTATGTTCAAAAGAGAATTTAAAGTTAAAGATTCAGGGAAATTATTAGGAGAGCATGGAGGAATATTAGATCGTTTTGACAGTATGTTATTCGTTGTACCAGTTGTATATTATCTATTAAAATTTATTTAGAGAAAAGGTAGCTTAAAAAGGCTACCATTTTTTTAGAAGAGAAATAAAAGGGTTTGAGGAGAAAAAGTATGAAAAATATAACTATATTGGGTTCTACAGGAAGTATTGGAACAAATGCATTAAAGGTTATAGAAGTCAAAAAAGAGAAATTTAAAGTTATAGCTATGTCAGCATATTCTAATTTAGAGTTATTTAAAGAACAAGTGGAGAAGTTTAATCCAACATATCTTTGTATAGGTTCTGAAAAAAATGCAAAAGTTTTAAGGGAGTTATATCCTGAAAAAATAATCTGTTTTGGAGATGAAGGATTAAAAGCAATGGGAGCTTTAGAGGAGGCTGATATAGTTTTAACGGCAATAAGTGGTGCTATTGGGATTGAGGCAACAGTAGAGGCGATAAAAAAAGAAAAAAGAATTGCTTTGGCAAACAAGGAGACAATGGTAGCAGCAGGAGAGTATATAAATAAACTTTTACAAAAGTATCCAAAAGCGGAAATAATTCCTGTAGATAGTGAGCATTCGGCTTTATTTCAGAGTATGCAGGGAAGTAGAAAGGAAGAGATAAAAAATCTAATTATAACAGCTAGTGGTGGAACTTTTAGAGGCAAAAGTTTAAAGGAATTAGAAGAGGTAACGGTTGAACAAGCTTTAAAACATCCAAATTGGTCGATGGGAAAAAAAATTACAATCGATTCTTCGACTTTAGTTAATAAAGGATTGGAAGTGATAGAGGCACATATGTTGTTTGGGATAGGGTATGAAAATATAGAGGTTTTAGTTCACCCTCAAAGTATTATACATTCGATGGTAGAATTTGTAGATAATTCTATGATAGCTCAAATGGGAGCACCAGACATGAAACTTCCGATTCAGTATGCTTTTACATACCCAGAAAGAGAAAATAGTAGGGTGTTGGAAAGATTAAGTTTAAAAACTTTGACAGAGCTTACTTTTAGTCAGGTTGATAACAAGGTTTTCAAAGGGGTAGAATTAGCTTTTCAAGCGGGAAAGACAGGAAAGACAATGCCGTGTGTGTTTAATTCAGCAAACGAAGTTGCAGTGGAGTTATTTCTAGAAGGGAAAATAAAATTTTTAGAAATATATGAAATAATAGAAAGAGCTATGAAATTTCATAAGGTGAGGGAGATGGACTCTTTAGAAGTGATAAAAGATGTAGATAAGGAAACAAGAAAGTGGGTTTATAGTAATTATGCAAGAGATTAAAAAAGGAAAACTTATAGTTATAGAGGGCACAGATTCGAGTGGAAAGGAAACACAAACAGCGATATTATTTGATAGATTATCAAAAAAGATAAATAAAATAAGGAAGATATCTTTTCCTAATTATGAGAGCCCGGCGTGTGCTCCAGTAAAAATGTATTTAGCTGGTGATTTTGGAAGTGATGCAGAAAAAGTAAATCCATATCCAGCTTCAACAATGTATGCAATAGATCGCTATGCTTCTTATAAAATGGACTGGGGAGTTTTTTATAATGAGGGTGGAACAATTATAACCGATAGATATACAACATCAAATATGGTTCATCAAGCATCTAAAATAAATGAATCCGAAGAAAAAGAGAGTTATTTAGCATGGTTGGAAGATTTAGAGTATAATAAAATGGGAATACCAAGACCAGATTTGGTTATTTTTTTAAATATGCCGATAGAAACTGCTCAAAAGCTAATGTTTGAAAGGAAAAATAAAATAACTGGTGGAGATAAAAAGGATATACATGAAAAAAATATTGAATATTTAAAAAAATCTCATAAAAATGCGTGTGAGATATCAAGAAAATATTTTTGGAAAGAGATTAAATGTGTTGAAAATAATAGATTAAAAACAATAGAAGAAATTTCAGAAGAGATTTTTAAATTAGTGAATGAAATTTTATAACAGGAGGAAAGATGGATATAGTAATAGCTCTATTGCTACTAGGGTTAATAATTTTTATACATGAGTTGGGACATTTTTTAGCAGCACGATTTTTTAAGATGCCCGTTTCTGAGTTTGCGATAGGAATGGGGCCAGAGTTATACTCCTATTATACTGGAAATACTCTGTATTCTATTAGAATAATACCTATAGGTGGATTTGTTAATATTGATGGTATGGAAGTTGGAAGTAAAGTAGAGAACGGTTTTAATAGTAAACCACCATTCGAAAGGTTTGTTGTTTTATTTGCTGGAGTATTTATGAACTTTATGTTGGCTTTAGTAGTGATTTTAGGAATAACATTTGCCGCTGGTAAAGCTATTCAAAATACAAATCCAATAGTAGGAAATATAATAAATAGTGCTAAAGCTTCAACTATTTTAAAGAAAAATGATATTATAAAAGAGATTGATGGGACAAAAATAACTACTTGGTCTGAAATAGGAGAAACGATAGCGAAAGATTCTAAAAATAGAGAATCTTTAGATGTAGTTATAGAAAGAGATGGGAAAATATTGGATGTAGTAGTCCCATTAACTAAAGTAAGTGAAGAAAAACCAGCAATAATGGGGATAGTTCCTGAATATAAATTCGAAAGATATAGTTTTGGAGAGGGAATAAAACAATCTTTTAAAACATTTATAGGGGTATTTGAAGATACTTTAAGTGGAGTTAAAATGCTCATTACAGGAAAAGTAAAAGCAAAAGATATCAGTGGTCCGGTTGGAATAGTTAAAGTTGTAGGAGATGCAAGTAAAAGTGGAAGTTCAGGAATTTTAATCTGGTTATTAGCAATACTCTCAATAAATGTGGGAATATTTAATCTATTACCTTTCCCAGCATTAGATGGTGGAAGAATTATATTTGTTATTTTAGAATTAGTTGGAATAAAGGTTGATAAAAAACTTGAAGAGAGAGTTCATACAGTAGGTATGATAACATTGTTTGGATTGATAATATTTGCAACAGCTAACGACATATTTAATATTTTTAAATTTTAGAAAATAAGGACGTGATAGTGTGACAAAAAGAGATCGTATAAAGAGAACAGCAACTATTTTATTTGCAGCTAATGGAATTAGAAATACAAAAATAGAGGATATAGCTAACGTTCTAGGAATGGCAAAAGGGGGCTTCTATTATTACTTTAAAAGCAAAGAGGAGTTATTATTAGAAATAATGGATAACTCAGTTATAAGTAGAAGAGAGTTTTTAAAGGAAGTTGGAGATTTAGAAATTCCATTTGAAGAAAAATTAAAAATGATTGTCAGAAGGAGATTAACCTTAAAAGATGATAGATATAATTTGTTTTTATTTGCAAAAATCTATGAAAATGGAGAAATAAATCTGACATATGATGAATATATGAAAAGAGATGTTATATTCAGTGAATTTTTAAATAATAATAAAGAGCATATAAAAGAGGAGTATAGGAGTGAAATAGAAAAAATTAGAACAATGCTGAGCTCTTCATTGACGACATTATTGTTGTACTTAATAACTAAAACGGGAATAGATGTAGTAGATGAGGATAGTTATAAAAGAATGGTCGAAAAGTATGCAACTATTGACATAACTAGAGAAATAGAAATTTTTTATAATCTATTTTTAAAGTCTATGTTAAATTAACTTACACAAAAAGCATACAGTAGTGTAGAAAATCTAACAAAATAAAAAGGAAAAGATAGAAAAAAATAGAATTAATGTTTAGAGTGAAACTGTTTGGAATAATCTAGAACAGAAAATTTAAAAAAGTCTTGAAAAATAACAAGATATCAATTATAATACAGTGTTAACGAAAATAGAAGCTAGGAGGAAAAAAGATGAAAAAATCAATATTAGTAGTTTCAGAAAGAAAAGAAACATTAAAACAAGTAAGAAAAGCTTTATCAGAAGTTTATGAAATAATAACGTTTAATAACTTATTAGATGCTTTAGATATGTTGAGAGAGAGTGACTTTGACGTTGTTCTATTAGATGAGTATTTAACATGGTTTAATTTTTCAGAGGCTAAGAGAAAGCTGAATGGAATAGGAAAAGATTTTGTAGTAATAGGTTTACTTGATGAGGAGAATGAAACTTTAATTCAAGAAATGAAGGAAGCGGATATCTATAACTATCTATTAAAACCAGTGGATGTTAAAGAAATGAATAGAATAATGATTCCAGCTTTAAGAAGCTTGGAGATTGTAAAAGAAAAAAGAAAGCTGGAAGAAAAACTTTCAGATACAGAGGACGAAAATGAAATAATTGGACAATCAGCTAGAATCAAAGAGGTAAAAAATTTAATTGATAAAGTAGCAGAAAGTGATTTAACTGTTTTAATAACAGGAGAAAATGGAGTAGGAAAAGAGCTAATTGCTAAAGAGATATTCAAAAAGAGTGATAGAAGAAAAGAAAATTATATCACAATTTCATGTGCTTCTTTACCAGAAGATTTAATAGAAAGAGAATTATTTGGTTATGAAAGAGGAGCATTTTTAGGAGCGACGACTAGTAAAAAAGGAATTTTAGAAGAAGCAGACGGTGGAACAGTATTCCTTGATGAAATATCAGCAATGGATTTAAAAGCACAATCAAAAGTTCTTAGAGTTATAGAGTACGGAGAGTTTAGAAGAGTTGGTGGAAATAAATCAAGAAGAGTAGATGTTAGATTTATTGTATCTACTAACAAGGATTTAAAAGAGGAAACAGAAAAGGGAAAATTTAGAAAAGATTTATATCATAGACTAACAGCTTTTCCAATTGAAGTTGCCCCTTTGAGGGATAGAAAAGACGATATTCCAATGTTAGCAAATTATTTCCTGAATAAAATTGTAAAAGATTTAAGAAGAGAGATACCGGTTATTTCAGGAGATGCTATGAAGTATTTAATGGAGTATTCATACCCTGGTAATATAAGAGAGTTAAAAAATATGATAGAAAGAATGGTAATTTTATGTAATGATAGAAATATTGATGTAGAAGATTTACCATTGGAAATAAAGATGAAATCTGATACAGTTGAAAACAAAACTGTTATTGGAGTAGGACCTTTAAAAAATATATTAGAACAAGAGATATATGCTTTAGACGAGGTTGAAAAAGTAGTAATTGCAATGGCGTTGCAAAAGACAAGATGGAACAAGCAAGAAACATCTAAACTTTTAGGAATTGGAAGAACAACTCTTTACGAGAAAATCAGAAAATATGGATTGGATACAAAATAATATTTACAAAATTCTTCGGAGGGATAAAAAATGGCAATTAGAAAATTTAGAAAAAATATGAAGCCAGTTATCTGGGTAATAACAATATTCTTTTTTATAAGTTTGATAGCGGGATATGCTATGTCATTTAGAAATAGTTCTGCAAATACACAACTAGCTTTTAAACTAAATGGAAAAAAAGTAACAATGGCAGAAGCACATAGATCTATGGCTATAATGTCTGAAAATTATAAAAGATATTTGGGAAGTAATATAGACCCAGAGCTGATGAATACAATTGCTTTTAATGAATTAATCAACAGAAATCTTTTATTGGAGATGGCAGATAAATTAAAGATAAAAGTTTCAGGAGCTGAAGTAAATGCTCAGATGGATCAAATAAAAGCGGCGTTTCCAGATAAAGAGCAATTTAAAAGTGCACTTCTAAGCCAAGGATACACTACAAAAACTTTAGAAAATGAAATTAGAGAAAATTTAATATTACAAAAAACATCAGAAGCTATAGCTCAAGGAGTTCAAGTTACGCCTAAAGAGATTGATGAATATTATGCTGATTACAAGTATACAATGTTTCAAGGGAAGCCATTGGAAGATGTGAAAGCTCAAATAGAACAGGCCCTAAAATTGCAAAAGGGTGCAGAAACATACGCTAAGGATATGTCTGAAGCTAGGGCAAAAATGAAATTAGTAGATTTGGATAAGAACTTTGATGCTTACGTAGAGAAAGAAGAGTTCGAGTTTGATGGTGTTAAAGTAAGTAATGTTGAGTTTGATAAAAGAGTTTTAAATAGTTTAGCCATGACTAAAGGTAATTTAGAACAAGCGAAAGAACTAGCAAAATCATCAATTGAATCAGAAATAAAATTATTAAAAGCTTCTGAAGCTAGAGGAATAAAAGTTGATTCTGCTTTACCTTTAGATTTACAAGTTGCTAATGCTGTAAAAGAGCTGTATGGAAAATTAAAATCAGAAGTGAAATATACTCAAAGTGATTTAAAAGAGTTTTTTGAAGAGAATCAATTAAATTATGACACTTTAGAGAGTGCTGATGCAAATATAGCTATTTTAAAGGTTCAACCAACAGAAAGTGATGAACAAAAAGCAAAAACAAAGGCAGAGGATCTTTTAAAGAAAGTAAATAAAAGTAATTTTGCAGAGATGGCTAAAAACTTCTCAGATGGTCCTAGCGGACCTGCAGGTGGATCTTTAGGGACTTTTAAAAAAGGAGATATGGTAAAGCCTTTTGAAGATGCAGCTTTTGCAGGAGTTCCAGGAGAGGTTTATCCAGAAGTTGTTAAAACACAATTTGGATACCACATAATTTTTGTTCAAGAAAAAGATGAGAAAGCGGGAGCAGTGACTGCAAGTCATATTTTAATAATTCCAGAGCCATCAGAAGAGACATTGGATTCAAAAACTGATCAAATTTCACAAATTGTTAAAGATTTGACTGATAAAACAATAACTTTTGAAGATTTAAAAAATGATAAAGATATAGTTTTCTCTGAAAAAATAGATGGCATAACAAAAGAGGGATATATTCCAGGATTAGGATACAATGAGGAGTTAGCAAAAGCTATTTATGATTCAAAAGTTGGAGGTATTGGGTTCATCAAAGACCAAAAAGACTTTATAATATATAAAAAAGATTCTCAAACTGAGGAGAAAAAAGCCAATTTCCAAGAATTTGAAAATCAAATAAAAATAGATTATATCAATACAAAAGCTCAAGAAGCTCTAAAAGAGATTGAATTGAGTACACAAAATACAGAAAAGTAGAAAATGAGAAGGATTTTTTAAATCCTTCTTTTTAATTTAAAAAAAAATTGCATATTTACTAAAAATATAATATAATTTAAGATAGAGCGGTTTGCTCTTAAATATTTTTTACTTAAAAAATCTAAGAGATTGGGAGAATATTGATGAAATATAAATCAGAAGATATTGATTTATTGTTACAACAATTACATATTGAAGAGGTTGTAGGAGAGTTTGTTGATTTAAAAAAAACAGGAGCTAATTTCAAAGGCTTATGTCCTTTTCATCAAGACAATAATCCATCATTTGTAGTAAGCCCAAACAAAAATATTTGTAAATGTTTTGTGTGTGATGCTGGTGGAAATCCTATAAAATTCTATTCAGAGTATAAAAAAATATCTTTTGTTGAAGCAGTAGAGGAGTTGGCAAGTAAATATAATATTCCAATAAAAAAAGTAGGAAATAGCAAGAATAATGAAAACAAAGAGTATTATGAAATTATGGAAGAGGCTTATACCTACTATAAAGAGGAGATATTTAAAAATACAGCTCGTGATGCTTTAGAATATCTATCTAAAAGAAAAATAAACCCAAAATTGATAAAAGAGAGTGGAATAGGATATGCTCCTAGTGATTGGACAGGACTTTATGACTATCTTATAAATAAAGGATTTGAAAAAAAGAAGATATTCGATTTAGGGTTAGCTAAGGAAAATGAAAAGGGAATATATGATGCTTTTAGAAATAGAATTATTTTTCCTATATATTCAGTTTCAGGCAAGATTATAGCTTTTGGAGGTAGATCTTTAGAGGATAGTAAAGATATTCCAAAATATATAAATTCACAAGAGACTCCTATTTTCTCAAAAGGAAAAAATTTATATGGTTTTATTCAAAAGGGTAGTAATATTAAGAAAAAAAATTATTCCATTTTAATGGAAGGGTATATGGATGTGTTATCAGCTCATTCATATGGATTTGATGTAGCTCTAGCTCCGCTAGGGACTGCTTTAACTGAAGAACAAGCACTTTTATTAAAAAAATATACTAATAATGTTATCCTTTCTTTTGATATGGATGAGGCAGGACAAAAAGCCACTGAGAGGTCTATATTTATTTTAAAATCAGCAGGATTTAACATTAGAGTATTGTTGTATAAAGACGCAAAAGATCCAGATGATTACTTAAAAAAATATGGAAAGGAAGCATTTCTAAAAGTGGTAAAAGACTCTTTAGAGGCTTTTGATTATCTATATTTGCGATATTCTTCTGAATACAGTTTAGAAGACCATATGTCAAAACAAAATTTTATAAATAGATTTAAGGAATTCTTTCAATGTTTAGAAAATGATTTAGAAAAAAGTTTGTATATTGATAAACTAAGTAAATCATTAAATATTGAATCAGATATATTAAAATCTATCTTAATAATAAATAACAAAAAAAGAATAAAAAATACTTATGAAAAAAAAGAGGAAAGTAAGAATTTAGACGAAAAAGGACTATGTAATCTAGAGAAATTAACGTTAGCTTTAATTCTTTCTCAAAATGAATACCTTGAAGATTTTAAAGATAAGGATATTAATAGTAGTTTAGGAAAAAAGATATTTCAATATCTAGAGTTCTTAAAAGAAAATCAGGAAAAGAGTTCGAATATAACAAAAGATATAATACTAACAGGAAATTTGAGTTCGGATGAAGAGAAAGAACTAGTAAAAATATCACTACTTTCAATAGATGACTATTCAAATAAATTGGATATAGAAAAAGGATTTCAGATTATTTTTACGTCATGGTTTATTCTAGAGTTAAAAGAGGCACTAAAAGAAAGAAGCAATTTATTAAAACATATTAAACTGAAGAAGATAGAGGATAAATTGAAACAACATATTGAGTTCAATGACCTTCGTGCATTGTATGAGGAGTTTAAAGATATCAATGCTTAAAATTTTGAGAGATAATTTTATTCAATAGAGGAGGCTTCAACTAATGAAGGAGTTTATAAAAAATGAAAAGGTTTTAGCTTTATTAAGAAAGGCAATGGAAAGTAAAGTAATAAGCTATGAAGAGATTAATAGCCAATTGAGTTCAGATTTTCCACCTGAAAGAATAGAGTTTTTAATAAATGGAATGACAGAACAGGGAATAAAAATTATTTCCCAAGAGGAGATAAAAAAACAGGAAAATATTAAGAGAAAAGACGAAGATAAAAAAGATATAAAAAAAGTTATAACTCCACTAGTAAAAAGACCTGTTGTTGAATTAGATGAAGAGGATGATGAAGAGGAAAAAAGCACTGAATATTCAGATGATTTTGATTTTAATCCAGATGATATTGAAGAGGTAAGTGAAGACGATTTAGTAAATGATGATTTATTTAGTATAACTGGAGAGATGGAAGTAGATGAGCCTATAAAGATGTATTTAAGAGAGATTGGGCAAATTCCATTGTTGACTCATGAAGAGGAGTTGGGATATGCAAAAGCAGCTTTGGAAGGAGATGAATACTCTCAACAACAACTTATTGAAGCAAACCTTAGATTAGTTGTAAGTATAGCTAAAAAACATACAAATAGAGGATTAAAACTGTTAGACTTAATTCAAGAGGGAAACATAGGACTTATGAAAGCGGTTGAAAAATTTGAGTATAGTAAAGGATATAAATTTTCGACTTATGCAACTTGGTGGATAAGACAAGCTATTACAAGAGCGATAGCTGATCAAGGAAGAACAATTCGTATACCAGTTCACATGATAGAAACAATTAATAAGATTAAAAAAGAAGCTAGAATATACCTTCAAGAGACTGGAAAAGATGCTACTCCAGAAGTTCTAGCTGATAGGTTAGGAATGGAAGTTGAAAAAATAAAAAGTATTCAAGAGATGAACCAAGATCCTATATCTTTAGAAACTCCAGTTGGAAGTGAAGAAGATAGTGAATTGGGAGATTTCGTAGAAGATAATAAAATGCAAAATCCATATGAACTGACAAATAGAACCTTACTTAGAGAACAACTAAATGACGTTCTAAAAACTTTAAGTAGTAGAGAAGAGCAGGTATTAATCTTTAGATATGGATTAAATGATGGTGCCCCAAAAACTTTGGAAGAAGTTGGAAAGATATTTAAGGTGACAAGAGAGAGAATCAGACAGATAGAAGTTAAAGCACTTAGAAAATTAAGACATCCAAGTAGAAGAAAGAAACTAGAGGATTTTAAAGTATAAAAATATGGGGGAGAGTTGTATCCCCCATTTTATTATTAAAAGAGAAAAAAGGGGAAGATATGAAAGCGAGAGTATTTGAAAAAGAGATATTAGAAAATTGTGTTGATGATAAAGAGTTTGTAAAATTTTTAAAAGAGAATCCAAATTTAAAGTTAAAATTTGAAAGTGTGGATATAAGAAAAGAGGAGAAAATAGAGGAAAATAGCTATGTTATTGAGGGAATTGTTGGAGAATATTTGGAAGAAATATCTTCCATCCAGCCACTTTCAAAAGAAGAATTAAAAGCAGTTTTAGAAACTTTGGACGAAGAAGAAAGTACACATAGATTGATAGAAAGCAACTTAAGAGAGGTGGCAAATATAGCGTTTGACTATTTGATAGCTGGAGTTGATTATCTAGATTTAATTCAAGAGGGAAATATAGGAATAATAAAAGCTTTGGAGGAGTATAGATCTTCTAATGGTGAGATATTGGAATACATTAAGTTGTGGATTAGAAGAGAAATGTTATTATTTGTTGATGAAAAGGTAGAAAACGAAAAACATATGTATAAAGGATATTTTTCTAAAAGAAAAGAGGAGCTAATAGAGCATGAAATTGTATCGGAACTAGAGGAGGAAGATAGTGAAGAGATACCTTTAGAAGAAAAATCTGAAATAATTGAAGAGAAAATAAATGAAGTTGAAAAACTTGACTATAATTCAGTTCCAAAGAAAATGTCATATTTGAAAGAGGAGATTTTAAAGAGGTATTACGGGCTGATTGGAGATAAAAGAGAGTCTTTATTTGAAATTGAAAATGCTTTAGACTTAAAAAGAGGAGAGGGAGAGAGGCTATTTGAAGAAGCATTGACAAAAATATCTTTGGGAGGAGGAAGAAGTTTAAAGATATGAAGTTAAGTAAAATTATAACTTTTTTAGAAGAGAAATTTCCTATTTCTTTAGCTGAGGATTGGGATAATGTGGGGTTACTGGTAGGAAGTAGAGATTCAAAAGTGAGAGGAGTTCTTTTGTCATTAGATTTAACAGATAGTGTTATTGACAAAGCGATTGAAGTGGGTGCTAATCTAATTATAACTCACCATCCAATAATTTTTGCACCTTTAAAAAAGATAAATAGTGATACTTTAGTAGGGCGAAAAATTATAAGATTAATAGAGAGTAGAATTTCGGTGTATTCAATGCATACTAACTTAGATTCAGGAAAATCAGGATTAAATGATTTTTTAGGAGAAAATATACTGGGACTAAGAAATGGAAAAATACTTGATCCAATGGAAAGTAATGGTAGGGAGTATGGAATAGGAAGGATTTATAAAATAGAAGAGGGACTGAGCATTGAAGATTTATCGATTTTATTGAAAGAAAAGTTAAATTTGAAAAGTATAAGCATAGTGAGAGCAAAAGGGGAAAGAGGGATAAAAAAGATAGCTTTGGTCAGCGGAGCAGGAGCTTCTTATTGGAGAAAAGCTAAAAAATTGGGGGCACAAGTTCTAATTACAGGGGATGTAAAATATCATGAAGCTGTAGATGCAAAAGAAGAAAATTTTAATTTGATTGATATAGGGCATTTTGAAAGTGAGTGGATATTTTCGAATTTATTAGAAAATTTACTGAAAAAAGAGTTTGAAATATCTATTTCAATATATAATGATGGTCCAGTTTTTGAAAAAATGTAAGGAGAACATGGAATGCTAAAAAAAGTTACGATAGGTTTATTAATATTTTCTACTTTAGTTCTTGGAAAAATAAACGACTATAGAAATGTTTTTTCAGAGGATGAAAAGACAAAAATATCAGTAGTTGTAGAGAGTTTTCAAGAGAAAACAGGCAATAAACTTTATTTAAACACTCTGGAAGAAAATGAAGGTTTTGAAGCAGCTGAGCAGGAAAAAACGGTTATTGTAAATTTAATAAAAAATAATGAAAACGAAATTTTAAAAATACAGTTGAAAATTTCTCAGGATTTAGCACCTGAAGATATGGCGTCTGATTTATCTCTATTGTTGAAAAATGTAGAGGAATATACGAGCGAAAAAAATGAGTCTCTTATAGCTATAAATTTAGTTGAGGGATTACAGGAGATTTTTGTAGTGAACTTTGATTCTCAAGAAAATATTAAAGGATTTGACCGGATGACAGTAAAAACCAAGATATTTTTAGGAATTTTATTGACATTTTTGGTATTATCTATTAGAATGGTACAGGTAAAAAGAAAAAAGAGAAAATATAGGTTAAAAAGTGATAGGTATTAGAGTTAATCGCTTGTGTAAGCAAGAGGAAAGTCCGGGCTCCACAGAGCAAAAGGGTAGCTAACGGCTACTAAAGGAAACTTTAAGGAAAGTGCCACAGAAAATAGACCGCTATGTATATAGTAAGGGTGAAAAGGTGGTGTAAGAGACCACCAGTTTTTTAGGAGACTAAAGAAGCTAGGTAAACCCCCTTTGGAGCAAGACTAAATAGGAGAGAATAGGGGTTGCTCGTCCTCTCTCAGGGTAAGTTGCTTGAAGCTATAAGCAATTATAGCTCTAGATAAATGATTGACAAATACAAAACCCGGCTTATTTAATGCCTATCAATAATAAACAACTGAGTCAAGAAATTTCGTATAAATTCCTTGACTTTATTTTTTACATAAAATATTATTGGGAGAATTGTTATGAAAAAGATAAGAATAGTAATGGGAGTAATATTATTAGCACTGGTAGGGTGTACCCCTCTAGAAAAAAAAATGAGTGATGAAGATAGAATCTTATTGCCATCAATTCCAAAAAAAGCTTATGATGTAAGTATTTCAACTATGTCAGAGGGGGAATTTATCCCTCAGACAGATATAATTCATACAGGTCAAAATGTAGCTTTAGCGGATAGCGGAATAACAGAGATTACTTTAAATGGAATAGATCAGGTAAATATAGCAAACAAACAAGTGCGAAATAAATTGGCGTATAATGGAAATTCAACAGTTCCATTTACTGGAACATTTGCGGCGGTAGTGGGTGTTCATAAACATTATACAGAGGAGTACAAAGATGGAAAGCTAAATGGATATAAGGTTTGGTACTCTGAGGCTGGAAGAGTTGGGATGAAAGAGCCTTATACAAATGGATTGAAAAATGGAGTACAAGAGACATATTATAGAAATACAGGAAACATTCGTTCAAGAGTGACATATTCAGATGGGAAAATATCAGGACCAACGATATGGTATGATAACAAAGGAAAAATATTGCACCAAGAGGATTTTAAAGGTGGAAATGGAGAATGGATCGCATATTGGGACAATGAAAAAATTAGAGAGAAGGGGAAACTGGTTGGAGGGCTTCAAAATGGTGAGTGGAGAAGTTATACTTCAAAAGGTGAGTTAGAAAAAATTACAAATTATAGGAACGGCTCTCCGTTATCACAGGAGTGGCTAAAATAAATCAATTGACAAAATACATAAAAAATGATAGAATAAACAGTAGATTAAGCTTGGATAAGGTCGTCAGCAACCGAATCTAGCGATCTTTATACTTTTGGAGGTGTTAGAATGTACGCAGTTATAAAAACTGGAGGAAAACAGTACAAAGTTGCAGTAGGTGAAGTATTAAGAGTTGAAAAACTAAATGCTGAGGTTAACACAACTGTAGAATTAACAGAGGTTCTTTTAGTATCAAACAATGGAGAGATTAAAGTTGGAACTCCTGTTGTTGAGGGTGCTAAAGTAGTTGCAGAGGTTGTTGCTCAAGGTAAAGGAGCTAAAGTTGTTAACTTCAAATACAAGCCAAAGACTGGATATCACAGAAAGAAAGGTCATAGACAACTTTTCACTGAGATTAAAGTTACTGCAATCAATGCATAATTAGTTTATGACAAAGATTGAAATATTAAAAAAAAATGGTAAAGTAGTTAGATACAGAGCCAATGGTCATGCTGAATACGCTGAATACGGGCAAGATATTGTTTGTGCTGCAGTTTCCATGGCAATGCAATTTCCGTTAGGAGGATTGCAAGAAGTTTTGGATATTACACCAAAATTTGAAATTGACTCCGATGGGTACTTAGACGTTGATATGAGGGGAATGGATTTTTCTAATAAGGAAAAAGAGGTTCATGTATTATTAGATACAATGGTATTGATGTTGAAAGAACTATCTAAGGGTTATCCTAAACACATAAAGCTTGTAGAGAAGGAGGAAATTTAGATGCTATTTACATTAAATATACAATTATTTGCGAAGAAAAAAGGACAAGGTTCTGTTAAGAACGGAAGAGATTCTAATCCAAATTACCTTGGAGTTAAGAAGTATGATGGAGAAGTTGTAAAAGCTGGAAACATCATTGTTAGACAAAGAGGAAATAAGTTCCATGCTGGAAATAACATGGGATGTGGAAAAGATCACACTCTATTCGCATTAATCGATGGATACGTAAAGTTCGAGAGATTAGGAAGAGACAAGAAGCAAGTTTCAGTTTATGCTGAGAAAGCTAACTAAGATTTTAAAAGGAGAGATTATGAATCTCTCCTTTTTTTCATATTTTTCATATACTTAAAATTAGAAAATTACTTTTTACTAAAGATTCCTAAGATTCCTCCGGATATTAAAAGAGCAATATCTTTTAGTAGAGACGCTAGATTAAAATGACCAGAATATGCTAGATATTTGGATTCCCACTGAGGAGCAAATTTATCTTTAAATTGTTTTAAGCCTTCAAAATTATAGAAGTTACCGCCGTGATTGAATAAAAATACACTAAGTTTATTCCATAGAGGTGCTAATTCACCACCATATATTCCAGCAAGTGGTGCCATTCCCAAACTAAAACGTTCATATTCATTTTCTTTTGACCAGTTTATTATTTTTATGAATAAATATTCCATAGTCCCAGATGGTGCAGATTCAACATACCTCATTAAATCGATAGCAACTTCACTTTTATTGTCAGTGCTGAGTAAATTGGAAAAAGCAATCAATTCGTTATTTTCATCATATAGAAGTGCTATTTTAAAATTTTTGAGGTAATCTAGATTGAAGCTACCTAGAGAAAATTCTTTCTCCTTAGCTTTTTTATTTTTTAGCCAACTGTTGGAAACCTCTTCTAAAGGAGATTCAATCCCTTCAATAGAATCAACAACTTTGAAAGTAAAATTCATTTTTTCAAATTTATTGAAAGTATATCTAATTTTTTTGTACAGAGGTGTAGAGATATCGTAGTTTTTTAAATTGACAATAGCCTCTTCTCCTATTTTAATTATTTTAAGACCTAACTCTAAATATTCGGAAAGGTGTTCTTTAGAAATTTCATAGAAGGCTATATTTTTTCCACTTTGTTTTCCAATTCTATAAAAATCTTGTATAATTTCACGAAAATATTCTTTATCACCAATAGGATCACCCATAGATATAAGGTTACTATTTGTATTTCCGTACATGATGAAAGAGTTTTTTCCTCTGTCAAAAAGAATTGATTTATCAGGTAGTAAAGCTAGAGAAGCATAGCTATTATCACTTGATTTAATTATTTTTTTTATTTCATTTAAAACCTTTGAACTTGGTATTTTTTCTACGCTTAAGACAGTGTTAAAAAAATTAAAAACTAAAAAGATACAAAATATAGAGAGTGATATAAAGCTATTTCTTAAGAAGATAGTATAGTGCTTATTTAAAACTAAATGCCACCAAACTTCTTTTTTATATTCAACAGTTTTAAAGGAATAAAAACCAAAAAATATACTTAGTAGAATGACCAGTAAAGTAAAGAGAACCCATTTTAGAGATAATTTATCTTTTAGAATTGAAGATTTTCTGTAAAAACGATCTTTGGATGGAATTAATAAAATTAAAATAAAACTGAAAAAAGCTGCCTCCAAATAGTTGAAGCCCTTAAAAAAACTAAAAAATATGGCAAAAATAAAAGCGACAATAGATAGATAATAGGCACTATCTAATCTTCTGTAGATTCCATACGCAAGTATGAGAAGAAAAGTTCCTATTACATTGGATGAAAGGTGAGATAAGGTTATAATATCCCCCGGTAAAACAGAGTAGATAAATTTGATGTATCTTACATCAAATTTTGATGAGTTTGAAAATATAATAAGGGTTCCAGATAAAAAAATCAAAATACTCAAAATAGTTGGAAAAATTCTTTTTAAAATGAAATGTAATTCTTTCATAGATATAAAGTCCCCTCCTTAATAAGCAAAAGGTGAGCCAATTAGCTCACCCGAAATTTTAGATTAATCATTAAGCTTAAGAACAGATACGAATGCTTCTTGAGGAATTTCCACATTTCCTATTTGTTTCATTCTTTTCTTTCCCTCTTTTTGCTTCTCTAAAAGTTTTTTCTTTCTAGTAATGTCTCCACCATAACATTTAGCAAGAACATTTTTTCTATAGGCTTTAATCGTTTCTCTAGCTATTATTTTAGCTCCCAGTGCAGCTTGAATAGGAACCTCAAACTGTTGTCTAGGAATAATTTCCTTCAGTTTTTCACAAATAGCTCTTCCTCTAGATGCAGCGTGATCGGTATGAGCAATAAAGGAGAATGCATCAACAACATTTCCCGAAACAAGAATATCTACTTTGACAAGATTTGATTCTTTATAGCCAATCATCTCATATTCAAAAGAAGCGTATCCTTTGGTTCTAGATTTTAACTTGTCATAGAAATCGATGACAATTTCTGCAAGAGGTAACTCATAGATTACCATTGTTCTATTATCATCTATATACTTCATATCAATATAAGTTCCTCTTTTTTCCTGACAAAGCTCCATAACATTTCCTACATAATCTTTTGGAGTAAGGATACTTCCCTTTATATATGGCTCCTCAACACAGAACTTTGCTCTTCCACCTTCAGGAAAATCACAAGGGTTATCAATAACATAAGTTTCTTTTCCCTCTAAAGTGATTCTATATTCAACCGAAGGAGAAGTAGATATTAAGTCGATATCGTATTCTCTTCTAAGTCTTTCAACAATAATTTCCATATGTAATAGTCCCAAGAATCCACATCTAAATCCAAACCCAAGCGCAAGAGATGTCTCAGGAATGAATGTCAAAGAGGCATCATTTAACTGTAGTTTTTCTAATGCATCTCTTAAATCTTCATAATCATCTGTAGAAAGTGGATATAATCCAGCAAATACCATTGATTGAGCGGCTCTAAATCCATCTAATGGCTCAGCACAAGGTCTTTTAGCATGGGTTATAGTATCCCCTACCTGTGTATCCTGTATAGTTTTGATACCTGTTATAATATATCCAACAGATCCTGAACTTAATTCTGATTGCTCTTTTTTTGTCGGAGCGAAAATACCACATTCAAGTACTTCAAATTCTTTTCCAGTTGACCATATTTTAATTTTATCTCCTTTTTTGATGGCTCCGTCAAGAACTTTAACATACGTTATAACTCCTCGATAATCATCAAATAATGAATCAAAAATCATAGCTTTTAAAGGAGCTCCTTCATCAAACGTTGGAGCAGGGATTCTTTCAACAATAGCTTCTAAAAGTTCATCAATTCCAATTCCAGCTTTGGCTGAAACCAAAATAGCATTATCTGCAGGTAATCCAATAATATCCTCAATTTCATTTTTAACTTTTTCTACGTCTGCAGCAGGTAGATCAATTTTATTGATAACAGGTACGATTTCAAGATTATTTTCAAGAGCTAAGTAAACGTTCGCTAGGGTTTGAGCTTCTACACCTTGAGCGGCATCAACAACCAAAAGAGCTCCTTCACAGGCAGCTAACGAACGAGAAACTTCATATATAAAGTCAACGTGTCCTGGAGTATCAATAAGATTTAGTTCATATTCATTTCCATCTTTAGCAGTATATTTTAAAGTAACAGCCTGAGCTTTTATTGTAATTCCTTTTTCTCTTTCTAATTCCATTGAATCAAGAAGTTGTTCTTTCATTTCTCTTTCAGTAACAGTTCCAGTAGTTTGAAGCAGTCTATCAGCTACAGTTGATTTACCGTGATCTATATGTGCTATAATTGAAAAGTTTCTTTTAAATTTTTGTAACACAATATCCTCCTCTAAATATATTTCTTCACACTATATTATAAAAGAATTATCAAAAAAAATCAATCTAAATTAAATAATAGCTTGACTTTATGAAGGTTTTTAGAATATCATTAAATAGAAATATAAAAAAATTAAGGGGGATTAGTAGATGATCTTTGGACAAATTGATGAATTAAAGTTTTATAAGGGAATTTCTAGTGGTTTGGATATGGCAATAGAGGCTATAGAGAATGGAAGTTATAAAAATGGAGTGTTGGGAAAAAATGAGTTAGATGGAGAAAATGTATTTTTTAATCTTCAAGAGTGTAAAACCAAAGTTTTAGAGGAGTGCTTTTTTGAAGGGCATAAAAAATATATAGATATTCATGTAGTGATAGATGGTGAAGAAGGAATTGGGTATTCTTTAAAAAGTTCTTTAAAGGAAAAAACTGAATATAATGCTGAAAGTGATTTTCAAGTTTTAGAAGGAGTGGAAGAGTACAGATTAAATATGACTAAAGATAATTTTCTAGTAGTTTTTCCAGATGAGCCTCATATGCCATTAATTGCAAAAGATAATGAACCTAAATATCTAAAAAAAGTAGTATTTAAAATAAAATATTAAGAAGAAGAAAAATGGAACAAATTAATAAAAAACTATTTTTATGGATAAGTTTACTAGCTTTTTTAGGCGGAGGTATGAATGCCTTCGCAATATTACAATTTTCTTTGACTGCCAGTCATATAACGGGAACTGTAACAAGAATTTCAACAGATTTGGCATATTATAACATATCTCATTTAAAAATTATGATAGGTTTAGTAGTGGCATTTTTTGTTGGAGCGATAGTGTCGGGAATTATTATAGGGTCAGGAAGAGACTTTGAATTAAAAAAAAGATATGGAGATACACTCATATTCATTGGAGTATTATTAAAAATTTTGGATATATATTTATACACTGAGGTTTTGTGTGTATTTATTCTTGCATTTTCTCTAGGTCTACAAAATGGTTTGTTTATACGTTATAAAGGTTTGGTAATTAGAACTACTCATGTGACTGGGACAGTCACAGATTTAGGAGTTGTGATAGGACACTATTTAAGAGGGAGTAGAGAGATAGGATGGAAGATGAAGTATTATACTATGAATATTCTCTCTTTTGTAATTGGTGGACTTTTAGTGGGATTAGGGTTAAAATATTTGGGACGAACTATTTTAAATTATATGTCACTAGCATATATTTTAAGTGGAGCTTATTACTTTTTGCTGAGAGATAGATATTATAAAATAAAAAGATAGAAAATTGTGAGGTGAACTTAGTGGATTTAAAAACTCTTTATTCGGCAGGAATGAATTTTGACGCTTTTATGGGTACTGGGATAAAAAGCGAAAGAGATAGGATTCCTAAAAACTATTCAAGAATAATTATGACTGATGATGAGATTGATATCGTAAAAAGCATTGAAAAAAAGATAAATTTTTTAATTTCTGGAGAACCATGGTGTACAGATTTTCAGTTAAATCTAACTGTTCTAAAAAAGTTTTGTGAGTTAAATTCAAACTTTGATATGGCTATTATAACTAAAGCCAGAGGAGAAAAGTTTTTAAAACCTCTGATGGGAGTGGAGGAGTTTAAAGTTCCTTTTATAGTACCTTTAACAGAGGATTATGAAGTTTGTGGAAATGTTTTTATAGAAAGACCAAAAGAGATTAAAAAGTTTATTTTTGAAGATATAAAAATGGAGTATTTAAAAGGACAATATTTAAGAGAAACAGTTAAAGACTTAATAGAGATGATAAATAAAAAGTAGATGCTATTTAGCATCTACTTTTTATTTATCATCTCTTCGTAGTAGTTTCGCATACTTGCTTTATTATACCTAAAGTTTTGAATTTTATTACTGATTCCGATTCCATCAATTTTATAAACCAATGGAATTATTGGATTTTCATCTAAAATTATTTCTTGAATATCTTTATAGTACTCTTTTCTTTTTTCCATATCAGTTGTGGTTCGAGCTAAGTCAATCTTCTTATCTAAAGCTGGATTGCTATAAAAAGATCTATTTCCTTCAGCTCCGATAGAGTTGGAATCAAAAAGAGTAGTAACAACAGTGTCAATATCACTAACACCTAAAATCCACGTAGTTAAAAGAATGTCGTGAACCCCTTCAGAGGTTTTCTTTAAAAATGTTCCCCATTCTACAATTTCAATACTTGATTCAATTCCAATTTCTTTTAGATTAGCTTGTATAATTTGAGCTATTTGAACTCTCACTATATTTTCACTTGTCCAAATTTTAAAAATAGGAAGTTTTTTTTTCTTGGTTTCATTAATTATAATATCTTTAGCTTTTTCTATGTTGATATTTACAGGCTTTAAATTTTGATAACTTCCAAAAATATTTGGATTTATTGGGGAAGTTGCAATGGAACCTTTATTTAAAAATATAGCTTCTAAAATTCCAGATTTATCGATAGCCATATGGATAGCTTTCCTAATATTTTTATTGTTTAATCCTTCTTTTTGTACATTTAAAACCATAAGCTCCGTAGTAGTCGTAGTTTTATGTAATAGATTTAGATTGGGATTTTTTTCCACAATTTGAAAATCGATTGGAGATACAGCATAGATGATATCAACTTCACCAGTTTCTAGAGCAGCCAAACGACTGGTATTTTCAGTAATAATTTTAAAGATTAATCCATCATTTTTAGGAACACCTTTAAAATATTCTTTAAAACTGCTCATAACTATTTTATCTCCGTCTCCCCAGTTTGTGACCATATACGGTCCAGTACCGACAGGGTGTAGAGCGACGTTGTTTCCAGATAGCACATAATTTTTATTCATGATAGCGGCTATAGGAAGAGTTAAGTTTGCTAAAAATGGTGCAGATGGCTCATACAAAGTTACAAGAACTTTATTGTCAGATGTTTTAATAACTGATTTAATATCTTTTAATATAACTCTGCTTCCAGGTTTTTCCATCATTCTCTCTAAGCTAAAAATAACATCATCAGCTGTCAATGTATCCCCATTATGGAATTTGATATTTTCTTTGATTGTAAATAAAATCTCTGTTGGAGAGAGATAAACGAAGTTCTCAGCTAGCTCAGGGACAGGAGTTCCATCGTCATCAAGAGTGACCAAGGTGTTAAAAATATGTTCCGTTATGCCAAGAGTTGGAAATTCATTAAAAGTATGAGGATCTAATGATTTTGGTTTTGAACCTTGTGCAACAGTAATAATATTATTTTTACTAAAAGAGTTATCAAATATAAATATAAAATTTATAATAAAGAGTAAAGCAAAGTATTTATGAATAGATTTTTTCATAGTTCTCCTTTAAATAGTTTTATTGTAAAATACCTAAATGTAAGTTATAGTAAAAGTTTTTATTAGCAATTAATTCTTCATGATTTCCTTTTTCAACAATGCCATCATCTGTCAAAACAACAATGGTGTCAGCATTTTTAACAGTGGATAGTCTGTGGGCAACAACAATAGTTGTACGATTTTTAGAAAGCTCATCTAAAGATTCTTGTATAAGTTGTTCAGTGATATTATCCAAAGCTGAAGTAGCTTCATCCAATATTAAAATTGGAGGATTTTTTAAGAAAATTCTCCCGATAGCAATTCTCTGTTTTTGACCACCAGAAAGTTTTACTCCTCTTTCTCCTACTTCTGTGTTATAGCCATCCGGTAAAGTTACAATAAAATCGTGAATATTAGCTTTTTTAGCAGCTTCGATAATCTCTTCATCAGTGGCATCAGTTTTTCCGATAGTTAGATTTTCTTTAATACTGCCAGTGAAAAGAAATGGGTCTTGTTGTACAATACCAATGTTTTTTCTTAAAGAATCAATTTTAAAATTATAGATACTTTGAGAATCTATTTTTATATCACCACTATCAATATCATAGAATCTAGGAATTAAATTACAGATAGTAGTTTTTCCACCACCAGAAGGTCCAACGAGAGCCAAAGTTTCACCAGCTTTTATATCAAGTGAGAAATTTTTTAATATATTTTTTTTGTCATGACTGAAATAGACATTTTCAAATTTTATATCACCACGAATATTTTTAATCTCTTTGGCGTTAATAGAGTCTTTTTCGGTATCTTCATCTAACATCTCTTTAAAACGTTTGAATCCACTCATACCATTTTGATATTGTTCAACAAAACCAACAAGTCTTTTTATAGGTTGGCTAAAAATTCTAATATATAGAAGATAAGCTAAAAAGTCACCGAAATTAATTTTACCTTGATATGTGAAGATAGCTCCAAAAACCAACACAAGATAGTCGAGCATATCTGTAAGAAAAGTCATGCCAGAGACATATTCAGCCATAACTTTATATGCACCTTCACGAGCTTTTTTAAATTCGATATTACTTTTTTTAAATTTTTCTAGTTCATCATTTTTATTGACAAAAGCTTTGGAAACTCTGATTCCACTGATACTATTTTGTAAAGTTGAATTAATTACTCCAATTTTTTCACGTGTTTCTGAAAAAGCATCAGACATTCGTTGACGTCTATTAATAGTAAACCAGACTATGAAAGGAATAACTGAAAAAACAATAAGAGTTAATGGAACATTGATATTTAAAAGAAGAAAAAAAGAACCAAGAATCATTATTATTGATATAAAAAGATCTTCAGGTCCATGATGTGCAAGTTCAGATACCTCTTGCAAATCATTTACAATTTTAGACATAATACTTCCAGTTTGTGTATTATCAAAATATTTTATAGGAAAGTTTTGAAGTTTAGTATAAACATCTTTTCTCATATCAGCCTGCATTCTAACACCAACTACGTGACCCCAGTAATTCATAAAGTAGTTACAGACAAGTTTAATGATATATATTCCAAAAAGACCGACAGCTAAAATAAGAATGTTGCGATAATTTTTATTAGGGATATAGTTATTTACAGCAACTCTACTTAACATGGGATAGATTAAATCACAAATAGAAACTGTTATAGCTGCAAATAAATCTAAAAAAAAGAGTTTTTTATAAGGTTTATAATAACTTATAAATTTTTTTATCATTTAAAATTTCCTCCGTGAGTTTTATTATAATTCTAAAAGAAAAAAAGCTAAAAGTCAAAGAATATTAAAACTCTTACAAAAATAAAAGAAAATATTAAAATAAAATGTAAAATATGTAAGAAATATTAGTTTTGTTTCAGGAGGATTTAAAATGGATAATATAGGATTAGTTTTGGAAGGTGGAGGATTGAGAGGAGCATACACATCTGGAGTTTTAGATTACTTTTTATCTAGAGAGTTGTATTTTAAATATACAATTGGGGTGTCAGCAGGTGCAATTTATTCAGCCTCCTATGCTTCAAGGCAAAAACGAAGAAATATTGATATTATTTTAAAATATTTAAATGATGAGAGATATATGGGATATAAATATTTAATAAAGAATGGAAGCTATGTAAATATTGATTTTGCATATAGAAAAATGGCTTATGAGTTATATCCTTTTGATTTTGAAACGTTTAATAAGTGTGATTTAGAGTTCAAAGTGGGTGCTTTCGATTGTATAAGAGGAGGGACTGATTTTTTTTCTAAGAAAGATTTCAAAAAAGTAGAGGATCTTTTGGAATCTCTAATTGCATCAGGGAGTTTACCATTCTTTTCCAAAGAGGCAATAGTAAATGAAAAAATCTATTTAGACGGTGGGATAGCATCTCCAATTCCAATTGCAGAATCGATATTGGATGGAAATACTAAAAACGTAGTTATTTTAACAGAGGATGAAAGTTACAAGAAGGAACCTTTAAAACTACAAACTTTAATAAAATTATATTATAGAAAATATCCTAAAGTAGCGGAAGCACTAATTGAACGACATTTAGTGTATAATCGAGCTTTGAAAGATGTATGGGAGCTTGAGCGTAAAGGTGAAGCATTTGTTTTCAGACCTAGTGATATAGTGCTTGTAGATAGATTGGAAAGAGATTTGAATAAAATTGAAGCTTTATATAATTTAGGTATAAAAGACGCAAGGGAAAACTATGAAAAATTGTTGAATTGGATAAATAATAAAAATGAAGAGAGTTAAAGGAACTCTCTTCATTTTTTACTATTGTTTTACAGGAGTAGCAGTGGATTTCATCATTTCAAAGTGTTGTTTCATAACTTTAGTTTGTATATCGGCTTTTATTTGAGCAATTTCCTTGTTAAGTTTTTCAACTTTGTTCCAATCCACTTTATCTTCTAACATCTCTTTTTTGATATCTAACTCTTTTTGTTCAATATCAATCATACTCTTTTGCATTTCAGGGGTTGCATACATCATATTGCTCTTCATTAATTTTTGGTCACCTTTCCATCGAGGCATTTGCGACATATTTTTCATCATCTCACTACTACATTTAGGACAACCATTTTGAGATTGCATCATAGGCATCTCATTCATTGTGCTTTGTTGATTTTGGTGGTTATCGTGTGTTGCAGAAAAAGCTAAAGCTGAAAGGATAAAAGAACATACTAGAATATATTTTTTCATGAAAAAACCTCCTAATTATAATATGGTTATTATATTATTAAAGATAAGTTGAAAATTTCCTTTTAAAATGAGATTAAAGAACATTATTTTCTTGAAGCAAGCTTTTGAAAAAATCTACTCCATAGATTAATGCTTCATTTTCAAAATCAAATCGATTATTATGAAGTGCACAAACGTGTCCTTTTTCTTCATCTCTAACACCGATTAATACTAGTAGTCCGGGAGTTCCATTTTGTGAATAGAAAGAGAAATCCTCCGATCCACTTAGTGAGATATCAGTAAAAACTTTTTTATTTTTTAAGACGTTTAAAGCCTTTTTAAAAAGATTGGAATCGTTGATTACCGGGGGATAGAAAGGTTGAAATTTCATGTCAATTTTGACATCAAAAGCTAATTCAAATCCACGGTTGATATTTTCCATTCTTTCTTGGATAAAAGGTACCAAGGAGATATTTTCAAGTCGGATAGTTCCGAGCATATTAACTGTTTCGGGAATAATATTTCTAACTGTACCGGCGTGAAAAGCTCCTATCGTAAGTAAAAAATGTTCATAGGAGGGGATATTTCTTGATTTAATTGACTGATATGCTTCGACTAATTTTGCACCGATAAGAATGGAATCGATACCCTTATGAGGCTGAGCACCATGGCATCCTTTGCCGGTTAGAGTGATATCTAAATTTATATTTTGAAGGGATACAAAACCAGATTTTACAGCGAATTCTCCAACTTTAATCTCAGGATAGACGTGCAGAGCGTAGATAGCTTCTATATTTTTAGATTTATAGTAGCTATCAGCTACAATAAATCTAGCTCCACCAGCTCCCTCTTCTCCTGCTTGAAATATAAAAACTAAAGATTTTTTTAATTTTATTCCTTGAGACATTAGGAGCTTAATTTCTTGTATGAAGGTTAACAGTATAGCAGTGTGACCATCATGACCACAGGCGTGCATCATTCCAAGAGTCCTAGATTGAAATGGATTATTACTCGCTTCAGTTAATGGTAGAGCATCAATATCAGCTCTAAAAGCTATGCACACATCACTCCTTCCAGAAATAAAGGCAATAGTACTTGTTCCAATACAATGATATTCAACGTGTTCATCATCTAAAACTTTTCTGATATATTCAGCAGTTTTAAATTCATTTAATGCTATTTCTGGTATAGTATGTAGATAGTTTCGATGAGTACTTAAATTATTTAACATATAATCACTCCCCTTGACTTGTTACTTAGATTAATACCATATTTTTTACAGTTTTGTCACGCTTATTTTAAGATAATTTAGAAATTATAATGATAAATTTAGGAAGGATTTAATTTCTTTTTTTGTAGTATTGTGATAGAGATTATATTAAAATTAAAAGGAGATAAAGAGATGAAAATTATTTTAATTATTTTATCTATTATGTTGTCAGTTATATCTTTTTCCACAGAAAAAGCAGATGATTCAAGCAAAAATATACCAACTATTGACAAAACAGTAGCATCTAAAATAGCCAATAAAGAACTTATTCAAAATATAATGGGAAATATAGGTAAAGATTCAGAAAATATAGACAAAATGAATGAAATTGGTGAGCAGGTGGATACTGAAATTCAAAAAGAAAAGCCAAATTGGGAAAAAGTTGAGACTTTATATAATGAATTATCTACATATACAAATAAACTTGCACTTGAAACAATAAAAACTTTGAAAGAAAACGGAATGGATAAAAATGAAGCAGATTTTGAAAATGATATAGCCAATGATTTGGTATCTGATACGGGATTAGAGGAAGTATTACCAAAATCTGTAGATGAAAAAGAAGTTGTAGAAGCTATAAAAAAAGGCATGTCAGATAGTGATCTTGAGAGAATGGAATATTTAAGCTCAAAAATAACAAAGGAGATAGATAAAACAAAACCGAATTGGACTGAAGTTGAAAAAGACTATAACGAATTATCTAGGTACACAAATAAAGTAACAGTTATATTAATGAAAGAAGGAAAAGAGAAAAATAAGGCTGACTAAAGCGTCATTTTAGTAACTTTTCTAGGACAATAGATTTAATACTAGGATGGATATGAATTTAACTTGGCGTCAAATTTTTTTCTTTGACGCCTTTTTTAGTTATTTCAAAAGCATATTTACTCTGCTATTGCCTCTATTACAATAAGTACTAAAGAATTATTAACTCAAGGCAACATCTAAAAACATCATGATGGCAAAACCAAACATAACTCCTATGGTACCAGAATCATCATGTCGAATCTCCTTAGCAGTTGGAATTAATTCTTCCGCTACAACATAAATCATGGCACCAGCAGCAAAAGCAAGTGCATATGGAAGTAAAAAAGTCATTTTTATAACAAAAACAGCACCAATCACACCGGCTATTGCTTCAACAAGACCAGAAGCCTGACCATAAAAAAAAGCTTTTCGTCTGCTCATTCCATCTCTTCGCAGTGGAATGGATACAGCGGCTCCTTCAGGGAAATTTTGTAAACCTATTCCAATAGCTAGGGCTATTGCTGGAATGAGAGCTGAATCATTACCAGCTACAGATAAAGCCCCAAAGGCAACTCCAACAGCCAACCCTTCAGGTATATTGTGAAGAGTGATTGCTAAAACTAAAAGAACGCTTCTTTTCCAGTTAGTCGATATACCCTCCGCATTTGATATGGGTTGATTTTGATGTAAATGAGGTAAAAATTTATCAATGGACCAGAGGAAAAATCCTCCAAATAAAAAGCCGATAATAGCGGGTTTCCATCCAGGTATCCCAATACTTTCAGCCAGTTCAATGGCGGGATTTAAGAGTGACCAAAAGGAAGCAGCAATCATAACACCTGAGGCAAATCCAAGCATTCCATTTAGAACTTTTTGATTTATCGTTTTAAAAAAAAAGACCATGGCAGCTCCAAGCATGGTAACAAAATATGTAAATAAAGTGGCTAGAAAAGCCTGTAAAACAGGATTTAAATTTATTAAAAATTCATACATAAAACCCTCCTATGTTACTTAATATAGTACTTAGCTTATTTTTACAAGTTTATTGCGAAAATCCTTTAAAAAATTAAAAAGGAATTCTCTCCATTGTTTTTAATAATATAACACAGATTTTAGTGCAAGGAGGTTTGAGAGAAATGGATTTTAAAAATATAAATATAATGGTAGGAATAGCAGCTCTATTTTCAACAGTTTCTTTAAATTCTTACAGTAACGATTTAGGCGAAAATCATTTACACGAGGTGTTAAATTATGAAGTAAAATCGGATAGTAAAGTATATACAGTACTCACGCCTTTAAAAGATATTATTCCACAAAATTTGAAAGGTTTTAAAGAGTATGATGAATATGCCCACAGTTTAATGATGTCAAATAGTTCACAAGTTTTTTTAACGAAAGATGTTGGGAATAACTTTGTTATATATATGATTCCTCATCATGAAGCGGCAATAGTGACAAGCGTAGGTGTTTTGAAATACACCCAAAATAGAGATGTAAAAAATTTAGCTACTAGAATAATACGTATTCAGCAAAAAGAAATTGAAATTATGCAACAACTATTGGAATCGGGAGAATTGAGAGGAAATGATAATGAAAAATTTCTTGCTAAAATGCAAAAAGTAATGATAAAAATGATGAAAAATATGAAGCCTTATGATGAAGTAGTAAATAATGCTAGTGTTATAACAAAATGTTATTTACAAAATATGATTATTCATCACGAAGGTGCTGTGAGCATGGCAAAAGAGTATTTGAAATTTGGAAAAAATAAAGAGTTGATAAAAATCTCCCATGGAATTATTTTAAGTCAGGGTGAAGAGATAAAGGAGATGGAGCAGATATTAAAAAAGGCAAACTATTGAAGTTTGCCTTTTTGATTCTAAAAGTTTTTTAAATCATCTTCTACATTACTAATAGTTCCCAATTTGAAATTATCGATTAGGACTTGAAGAACATTGGAGCTTAGGAATGCAGGGATAGTAGGACCTATATGTATGTTTTTAAATCCAAGATACAATAGAGATAGAAGAACTAAAACAGCTTTTTGTTCATACCATGCAATATTAAATACAATAGGTAAATCATTTACGTCATCCAATCCAAAAGCTTCTTTTAATTTTAATGCAATAACGGCCAATGAGTAGCAATCGTTACATTGTCCAGCATCAAGAACTCTAGGAATGCCATTGATATCTCCTAAACCTAATTTGTTATATCTATATTTAGCACAACCAGCAGTAAGGATTACACAGTCTTTAGGTAGGGCTAAAGCAAATTCAGTGTAATATTTTCTATCTTGCATTCTAGCATCACATCCTCCCATGACATAAAATTTTTTGATTGCTCCAGATTTAACAGCATCAATAATTTTATCAGCTAGAGTTAGAACTTGGTTATGAGCAAAACCAGCAATAATTTCACCACATTCAATTTCAACAGGAGCTTTACAAGCTTTAGCTTTTTCAATAATTTCACTAAAATCTTTAAATCCGTTTTCATCAGCGAGAATGTGTTTGCATCCTTCCATGCCTGCAGAGTTTGTGGTATAAACTCTTTCGAGGTATTCAGCCAAAGTTCCTCTAGGAGGAACTAAACAATTACTTGTAAATAGAATTGGACCGTTGAAAGTGACGAACTCTTTTGTTTGATGCCACCAAGAACCACCATAATTTCCGACAAGATTGTCATATTTTTTAAAAAATGGATATGCATGACCTGGTAACATTTCAGAGTGAGTATAGATATCAATACCGGTATCTTTAGATTGTTCTAAAAGCATTTCTAAATCCCTTAAGTCATGTCCAGATATTAAAACTCCGGGTCTATTTCTAACACCAAGATTAATTTTAGTTATTTCAGGGTGTCCATATGTTGATGTGTTAGCTTTATCTAGAAGAGCCATTGCTTCAACCCCAACTTTCCCAACATTTAGAATCATTTGTAGTAATTCCTCAACAGTCAGCTTATCATTATCTACGTTAGCGAGTGTTTCTTCAATAAAATTATATATAGAAATATCTTCATAGCCTAAATTAAAAGCATGTTCAACATAGGCACACATTCCTTTTAAGCCATATATGATAGTTTCCCGTAGAGAACGAATATCTTCATTTTTAGTTCTTAATACCCCAACTTTTTCAGCATAATCTAAAAGAGAATCATCTGAACTAAGATCAGTTGGACAATTGATATATTTAGCATATTTTTCAGGAACAGCTATTTTATTATTTAAAAGTTCTATTTCTAAAGCTGCTCTGTAGGCTTCCCCTGTCTCAATCTCTCTTATAATAGCATCATCATGAAAATTGGCATTGGTGATAGTAACGAAGAGAGCGTTTACAATCCAACGATGAAGATCATCAGTTATAGGGATTTTATTATTTAGAAGAACAATATAGGCAGAAACAGTTTTAGCCATATGAACCAATAAATCCTGTAAGTTAGCAGTTTCAGAAGTTTTACCGCAAACACCTCTAACAGTACAGCCTTCGTTCATAGCTGTCTCTTGACATTGAAAACAAAACATAGACATAAAAATAACCTCCTAAATTTTATTATAGAAATTAAAAAAAACTGAGGTATAAAGACTTACCCCAGCAAAAAAATCTATTCTTTTTCAAATTCGTCTTTTGCAGCACCACATATAGGGCAAACCCAATCACTAGGAACAGCTTCAAAAGCAGTACCGGCAGGTACTCCATTGTCTGGATCACCAATAGCAGGATCAAAAACCCAATCACATATTTTACATTTCCATTTTTCCATAAAAAATACCTCCTATGATAGTTGATGTATCTTTTTACAAAAAAATCAAAGATTTCCTTTTAAATTTATAAAAAAATTAAAGGATATATTTATGAAATTTATAATATAAATTGTAGAGAATAGATTTTTGGGGGAGGAAATAATTATGGAAGCAATCAGTAATCTACTACAGATTAAAAATAGTTTAGGGGAGCCATTATTACAGGCATTGGGACATGATGCAATTGAATTTTTGATTAGAGCTCTTATTTTTATAGCTATATTGTATATAGGTTCATACTTTTCAAAAAGAGTAGATAAGTATATTGATAAAATTCCCGTAGTTAATCAGGATATAAATACTAAACAATTTACAAAATCAGTTACAAAATTAGGATTGAATGTGACATTTTTTTTGATTGGATTGTTGGCATTTGGTTTTAGTGAGGCTTCAATAGCGACTATGATTAGTGCCATTGGATTAGGTGTTGGTATCTCTTTGAAGGATTTTCTATCAAATTTGGCTGGTGGAGTGGTTCTATTTTTTACGAGACCTTTTAGTATAGGAAACTTTATAAAAATAAATGGAGTGATGGGAGAGGTAGCAAAAATAGAGGTATTTTCAACATATATAACCAGTTTAGATGGAAGAAGAATCATTGTTCCAAACAATGTAATGATAAGTGGAAATATTATAAACTATGATGGAAATCTTTTAAGACGCATAAAACTAAAAGTGTCGGTGTCCTATGATTCGGATATGAAAAAAGTAATTGGGATATTAGAGAATATAGCAAATACATATGAAGGGTTAAATAGGGATAAAGAAAATTTTATACATACAATGGAATATGGGGACTCGAGTATAAATATTCTATTTATGGTTTGGACTCCGACAAAGGGGTATTATAAGGTTAGAGGGGAGTTAATGGCCTATATTTTAGAAGTTTTTAATAAAGAAGGGGTGACTGTTCCATTTAATATTTTGGATGTAAATGTAACTGAAAATAAATAAAAGAGAAGGAGGTGATAATAAAAAAAGAAAAGTTATTATATATTTGTATAATCCTAAAATTAGAAGGGAGGTGAAAATTATATGTTAGGTGTGGCTCTGTTGTTTGTGGGTATAGTTTTAATAAGTAATGGTATGTGTAGACTTTATAATGTGGATGGTAAAGCATTGTCCATAATGAATCTTTTTACTGGTGGAATAACTTTAGTGTTAAATATTGTTCTTATAGCAAGAGGTGATTACTATAGTGGTGCAACTGGATTACTATTCACTTTTACATACTTATATATAGCTCTAAATGGAATTTATAACTTGAATCTTATTCCTTATGGATGGTTTAGTCTATTTGTTACGATAAATACGTTACCAGCAGGGTGGTTAGCTTTGAAATCTGATTGGAGAATGAGTGTTATATGGTGGCTTTGGGGTATCCTATGGTTAACAGGTTGGATAGAAACAGTTCCTAAGAAAAATTTAGGTAAGTTTACACCTTTACTATCAATATTTGAAGGAGTAGTAACAGCTTGGATTCCAGGATTTTTGATGTTAATTGACATGTGGTAGAGTTCTATTTTATTAAATGAGGTGGTAAATATATGTATTTGACAACAAGAGAAAAAGAGAAATTAATGATAAGTGTTGCAGCTGAGGTTGCGAGAAAAAGAAAAAATAGAGGAGTTAAACTAAACTATCCGGAAACTATAGCGTATATTTGTGATGAAATAATAGAGGGTGCAAGAGACGGAAAAACTGTAGAAGAGCTGATGTCATATGGTCAGACACTATTAAAAAAAGAGGATGTAATGGAAGGAATAGCGGAGATGATTCCTTTAATTCAAGTTGAGGCAACATTCAGAGATGGAACAAAATTAGTGAGTGTACATAATCCAATACAGTAGTTATAAATTTAAAATAAGGAGGAGACATTTATGATTCCAGGTGAATATATATTGGCAAAGGACAAAATACTTTGTAACAAAGGTCATGAAGCAATAGAGATAGAAGTAATTAACAATGGAGATAGAGCAGTGCAAGTAGGAGCATATTTTCACTTTTTTGAGGTGAATTCTGCCTTAGATTTTAATAGAGAGATGACTAGAGGAAAAAGATTGGATATACCTTCTGGAACAGCAGTAAGATTTGAACCAGGAGATAAAAAAGTTGTAAAATTGATTGATTATAGCGGTAAGAGAAGAGTTTTTGGATTTAATAATAAAGTTGAGGGATATTTAGACTAGGAGGTTCAAATTATGAGTTTTGAAATGGATAGAAAAAAATATTCAGATTTATTTGGTCCTACAACGGGAGATAGTATAAGACTTGGAGATACAAATTTATTTGCAAAAATTGAGAAAGACTTAACTGTATATGGAGAGGAATCAAAATTTGGAGGAGGAAAAACTTTAAGAGATGGAATGGGAATGAACCCTATAGAAACTAGAAGGGGAAATCCTTTGGTTGCAGATACAATAATAAATAGTGTTGTAATAATTGATTATACTGGAGTATACAAAGCTGATATAGGAATAAGAGATGGGAAAATAATAGCTATTGGAAAAGGTGGAAATCCAGGAATAATGGATGATATAGATTTTGTTGTGGGAGCGAGTACAGAGGCTATTGCAGGAGAGGGACTTATAGTAACTGCTGGTGGAATAGATTCTCATGTACATTTAATAACTCCTGATATAGTTCACGCTGCCCTAGATAATGGAATAACAACTATAGTTGCAGGTGGAACTGGACCTGCAGATGGAACACGTTCTGCAACAGCAACTCCAGGAGCTTGGCATATAGAAAGAATTTTACAAGCTCATGATGGATTACCTATAAACATAGGAGTTTTAGGTAAGGGAGCTGGAGATAATGAAGATGTTATAATTGAGCAAATAGAAGCTGGAGCTTGTGGGTTAAAAATTCATGAGGATTGGGGAGCGACACAAGCTGGAATAGATTATACTTTAAGAGCAGCGGATAAGTATGATGTTCAAGTAGCATTGCATACTGATTCATTAAATGAAGGTGGATTTGTTGAGCATACGTTACAAGCGATAGCAGGAAGAACAATACATACCTATCATACAGAGGGTGCAGGAGGAGGACATGCCCCAGATATAATGGTAGTAGCAGGACATCTAAATGTATTACCATCATCTACAAGTCCAACAAATCCATATGGAATAGATAGTGTTCCAGAAGAGTTTGATATGCTAATGGTATGTCATCACTTAGATCCAAAAGTTCCAGAAGACGTAGCTTTTGCAGATTCTAGAATAAGAAAGCAAACAATTGCAGCAGAAGATGTATTACAAGATATGGGTGTTATAAGTATGATGAGTTCCGATACTATGGCCATGGGAAGAATTGGTGAAGTAAATATGAAAACATGGCAACTAGCTGATAAAATGAAAAAACAACGCGGACCTTTGGAAGGGGATAGTGAATATTCAGACAACACTAGAATAAAAAGATATGTAGCTAAATATACGATAAACCCAGCTATAGTTTGTGGAATAAGCAAATATATTGGATCGGTGGAAGTTGGCAAATATGCAGATTTAGTTTTATGGGAACCAAAAATGTTTGGAACAAAACCAATGATGATATTGAAATGTGGAACAATCTCTTATGGAGTAATGGGGGATGCAAGTTCGAGTTTACCGACTACAGAGCCAAGATTAGTTCGTGAATTATATGGAGCTAAAGGTAAAGCTCTTTCTCATTCTCACATAACTTTTGTGTCAAAATATGCTTATGAACACGGAGTGAAAGAGAAACTGGGATTAGAAAAAATTGTTTTACCAGTTGAAAATTTAAGAAATCTTACAAAAAAAGATATGATATTTAACGCAGAGTTACCAGATATTGTAATTGATCCGCAGACATATGAGGTAACAATAGATGGCAAGTTGATAACGTGTGAGCCATTTGAAGAGTTTGCATTAGCACAAAGGTATTATTTGTATTAAGTAAAAAAATCAGGCAGGAGAGTAGTCTCCTGTCTGAAATTATAGTCTAAATAAAATATATGTAGGAGGGAATATGTTATTTGAGAAAATTTTGGGAAACATAAACGATATTGATAACAGAGATAACTATGAGATAGAAAAAATTATTATAAAAAGTGATGATTTAGAAAAAAAAATTTTAAGAGTTGAATCCGTAAATGGAAATGAGTATGGGATTAGCTTAAAAGAGAGTGGAGATAAACTGGAAAATGGTTCAATATTATATAATGATGGGATAAAGATAATATTTATAGAGACAGATTTAGAAAAAGTTTTGGTTATTTCCCCCAATAATACGAATCAAATGGGAGAGATTGCTCATTTTTTAGGGAATATGCATACTCCGATAAAAATAGAAAATGAAAAAATTTATCTACACTACGATAAATATTTAGATAACACATTAAAAGAAAAAAATTGTCCTTTTGATATAGAATATTTAAAATTTAAAAAAGCCTTGAGACATATTGAGCATAGTCATGGGCATCACGGGCACAGTCATGATTAAGAGCAATGAAAATTCAATTACAACTTGGCAATTATTAAATATATTACAAGTTTGTGATTCTGCCTTTCCAATTGGATCTTTTAACCATTCCTATGGAATGGAAACCTATTTGAGGGAGAATGTTATATGTGATGCTCACACATTTAATAGATGGTTAACAATGTTTTTTGAAAATCAATATCTATATAATGAAGGATTAGCAATAAAATTAGTTTATGAAATATTGGAAAAAGATGAAATAAATAAAGTTTGGGATATAGATCAACTTTTAACGGTACAAAATGTGGCTATGGAAAGTAGAGAGGGTGCAAAATTAGTAGCTTATAGAAAATTGGATGTTGTATTAGAACTTTTTGAGGTGGATTTACTAAAAGAGTATAAAGAAAGAATAGAGGAAAATATAAGTTATGGGAACCCAGCAGTTGTTTTTGCAATTTTAATGTATTATCTAAATGTAAAAAGAGATGTAGCAATTGTAGCATATGGATACAGTGTAGCTTCAACTTTGGTTCAAAGTGCTGTTAGGGCGATACCATTGGGACAAAAGGATGGTCAAAGAGTGCTCCAGGACTCGCTATCGACATTAGAGAGTATAAGGGAGGAGATTGAAAAACTATCTATCGAGGATTTAGGATACAATATTCCCGGATTTGAAATATCTCAAATGAATCACGAAATACTGACATTTAGATTATTTATGTCATGATAAAAATTAGGAGAGTGATTATAGATGAAACCAGTTGTAATAGGAGTTGGAGGACCTGTAGGTGCAGGAAAAACTTTATTAGTTGAAAGAGTCACTAGAAAATTAAATGGTGAATATGAGATGGGTGTAATAACAAATGACATCTACACAAAAGAGGACGCTAAGTTTATGGCAGAAAATTCAGTTTTAGATAAAAATAGAATAATAGGGGTTGAAACTGGTGGTTGTCCTCATACTGCAATTAGAGAGGACGCTTCAATGAATTTTGCCGCTCTTGATAAGATGAAGAAAACTTTTCCAGACCTGGATATAATTTTTTTAGAGAGTGGGGGAGATAACTTAGCAGCTACATTTAGTCCAGATTTGGTGGATTTTTCAATATATATAATAGATGTTGCACAGGGTGAGAAAATTCCAAGAAAAGCAGGTCAAGGGATGATAAAAAGTGATCTATTTATAATAAATAAGATAGACTTAGCACCGTATGTTGGTGCAAATCTAAAAGTGATGGAAGAGGATACACTTCATTTTAGGGATAAAGGAACATTTATTTTTACAAATTTGAAAACAGATGAAGGGGTAGAGGAAGTAGTGAAGTGGATTAAGAAAAATTGTTTATTAGAAGGATTGAGATAGCTATGGAAAAATATGATGGAAAAATTGAAATTATATTGGAAAATCATCCTCTGAGAAACGAAACAGTTATAAAAAAAATGTATCATGAAGGAGTATTTAAAGTTTCTCCTACAATACATTTGGATAGAGAAAAAATCCCATGTTATTTCTTAATGCATTTAGGTGGTGGTTATTTAGAAGGGGAGCGCTGTTATAACGATATACATTTAAAAGAAAATACAAGAACTATAATAACAACTCAAGCACCAACAGTGGTTTATAAATGTGAAAATAATATTCCTGCCAAACAGATTTCAAAAATATACCTTGAAAAAAATAGTATATTGGAATATATGATGGATAATACAATACTCTTTAAAAATGCAAATTTTGAGCAAGAAACAGATATATACTTAGATTTTACCTCAACTTTAATATTAGCTGAGGGGATAACAGCGGGATGGTCTTCTGATGGGAAACCGTTCCAATATAGATTAGCTAAAATGAGAAATAAAATATATTTAGATAATAAGTTGGTATTGTTAGATAAACTTTTGTTGTCTCCGGGGAAAAATGATCTGTTTTCAATGGGACACTTTGAAAATTATCTAAATTATGGAACAGCAATTATAATAGATTCGAGGATAGATTTAGAATATGTGGAAAAATTACGAGAGCATTTACAACAATATGATGTAGATGTAAAATATGGTGTGTCAAAGTTAGAAATACCGGGAATTGTAGTGAGAGCTTTAGGAAATTTGACACAGGATATTCAAAAGATAATCTATGGAGCTACAAATTATTCAAGGCAGGAATTACTGAAGTCCTGTGAATTAGATTTAAGGAAGCAATGAAATAATTCAAAAAACTAATAAAAGCCATGATTTACTGCCATGGCTTTTAACTATTTTGTTCAATGAGTTCTTTTAAAGAAAGTTCTTTATCAGAAATTTTTTCAATTAAAGGCTGTGAATGACTTATTATAACAATGCCGATATCTTCCTTTTCGCAAAACTCCAAAATAACTCGCCAAATTTGACTTTGAGTAATTAAATCAAACATTGTTGTAATTTCGTCAGCCAGCAAGAACCTGGTTTTTTTATTTAGAACACGGGCTATACAAAATCGTTGAAGCTCTCCTCCAGAAAGTTCTCTTGGGAAACGATTGAGCCATTTTTCTTGGATTCCTAAATTTTTTAAAAGTTCATCATTGATTTCACCAGCTTCTTTTAGAATCTGTTTCATTCTAAGTCTAGGGTTGAGAATCTGCTCTGGATGTTGCCAAATCATTTGAATAGGACAATAGCCTTTAAGTTTATGTATGGGGACATCATCTAGAAGAACGACACCATTATTAGGTATCTCATATCCAGAAAGTATTTTACATAAAGTGGTTTTACCAAAGCCACTAGGAGCAGTTATGGCGATTCTTTCCCCGCTTTTAATACTAAAATTTAGATTAGTAAAAATATTTTTTCCATTAGGGGAGTGACTAAAAGAGATATTAGAAGCTATTAAGTGCATTTTTTTCCTCCTTTTCCAGTAAGCATCTCACAAAACCAGAATTTGTTTTTTTCCAAGGGATATCTACTAAACAATCACAGTTAGCATGGGAACAGTTATTATAGAAGGAACAACCTTTTTTATCAGAGGTTGATAGAGGATACTCTAAAGAGAATGAGTGAAAACCATTTTGAGGCATAGCATGAAACAGTGCTTTTGTATAGGGATGATTGAGATTATTTACTGAAGAAAAATCGTCTGTAGAAATATCTTCAATAGTTATCCCATCATAAAAGACAACAATTCTATTAGCTATTTTTAGTGCCATATCTAAATCATGGGTAATTATAAGAACTCCCATGCCCTCGTTAGCTAGCTCTTGGAAATGTTCTGCAATATGTTTTAAGGTTTTTGAATCTAATCCAGGAGTAGGTTCATCTGCCAAAATAAGTTTAGGAGAACTATAGACAGCAGTAGAGATAAGTACTCTACGAATCATTCCACCAGAGAGCTGAAAAGGATACATATTGGCAATCTTTTCATCCAGTCTATATTTTTTAAGAATCTCAGAGCATTTTTGTTTTGCTTTAAAACTATTATCTCCTTTTCTAATTTGTGGTCCAATTTTCATTAGAGGATTTAGATAGGAAACACTTTGAGGAATCAAAGCAATATTTTTACCTCGTTCCATTTTCTTTTTTTCTTCTGTCAACAGTTCTCCACAAAAATAAATTTCTCCGTTTATATGAGCATTGTATGGTAAAATACCTAAAATGCTATGAGCTAATAAGCTTTTACCTGAGCCACTGGCACCAACAATAGCAACGATCTCTTTTTCATGCACAGATACATTCAAATTATGTATAGTTTGTAGTGTCTCTTTTTTTAAACCATTATATTGAGTGAAAGAGATAGATAAATCTTTAACTTTAAGTATCTCTTTGTTGATAGTTTTATCCATATACCCTCCTACTTGTGAATTTGATTGACATTAAAAATTTTACTGAGATTATGCCCTACATAATCAAACAATATAACTGTTAAAACTAAGAAAAAACCTGGAAATAGACCTAACCACCATTTACCGGTAGAAAGATATCTCATACTTTCTGATAAAATTATACCGATTGCAGGTTGTTCAGGTGAAAGTCCAAAACCTAGAAAAGTGACACTGGCTTCATGGAGTATAGCATGGGGAAATAATAGAATAAGACCTAATAAAAATTGTGGAAGTAGATGTGGAATCATATGATTTTTAACAATATGAAATCTACTAACTCCAAGTTTTTGAGAAGCTGAGATGTAATCACTATTTTTAAGAGATAGAACCTCACTTCGGATGACTCTAGCAAGACTTGGCCAATGAGTTAGGGTAACACCAGTGACCACACCTAAAAATCCTTTGCCACACGCAAAAGATATCAAAATTAATAAAAGAATATGAGGAATTCCCATGATTAAATCGATTAACCAAGTGACAATTCCATCAGCTGTTTTACCACCAAATGCAGCAAGAGTACCCAAAGAAAGAGCAATAACAGAGCTGATACCAGCTGTTATAATACCTATTCGAATACTCATTGACAGGCCAGAGAGTGTTCGAGTGAACATATTTCGTCCCATCCAATCAGTTCCAAATATATATTTGGTATTAGGTGAAATATTAGTTTGAGTAAAGTCAACTTTTAAAGAACTTTCTGAAAAGTACCAACCTAAAAGTGTTATTCCAGTTAAGAAGATAAATGTAAAACTAAGCATGATAGCATCTTTTTGTTTGTTATTTACTTTAGCTAACATATAGAATCACTCCTTCTTCTTTTTTATTCCTATTCGAGGATCAACTACTCCATATAAAAAATTCGCAATGAAATTACCTAAAAAAACAACCGTAGAAATAATAACAGTTATAGCCAGTAAAAGAGGAACATCCCCTCCAAGTCCAGCTTTGACAGTCGCCTGACCAAGACCGGGATAGGAAAAAACAGTTTCGATTAAGACAGAACCACCAAATATTTCACTTATAGATACAAATTGTAGTGTTATAGCAGGCAATAAAATATTTCTAATACAGTGTCTAAAGATTATACTAAAAGTATTTTCTCCACGAGCTGTAGCAAATAAAACATAATCACTATCTAAAACTTCAATCATTTTTTCTCTAGTATGCAGTATTATTGCTGATGAATTGATAAAAATAAGTGTAATAATTGGTAAAATGGCATGGTGTAGTCGATCACTAAAAGTTACATTAGAAAAATCAACTCCTATGGGGACACTCATTCCAATTGGAAAAATATCCAACCAAACTGAAAAAATAATAAGTAGGAGTAAAGCGAACCAAAAAGATGGAACACTAGCTGAGACTAAAGCATACTTATGAATAATGTGATCAATAACTCTATTTCTTTTAAAACCAGCTAAAACACCTAAGAAAAATCCTAAAAAACCGGATAAAAACCAAGCTATACCCATTAACCATAGAGAGTTCGACAATCTTTCTTGAAGAATTTGAACAACAGGTCTTCTATATAAAAGAGAGATGTTCATATCTCCTCTTAGAAAATCTTTAATCCAAGATAGATAACGTTCAATAAGAGGGGTGTTAACTCCCCAATAATCTTGAATTTTTTTTAGTTGTTCGGGAGACATAGATCCTTTGATAGTTTGACCTAAATTCATTTGTATAGGATCAAGTGGTGACAATGAAACTAAAATAAAGGAAATTAGACTGACACAAAAGATTAAAAAAACAGCCCTAACTATTTGTTTAATAATGGAGGTATAAATTTTCATTGCTCTTTATTCCAAGACCATTGATCGACATTGTTAACAATTGACCATCCGTGTCCATGAGGGTGTATTTTTTGCTCTGCAACATTGAGACCATTTTTAACCCAATATAGATGATCAATATTGACAAGCCAAATCCAGGGAATATCACCGGAAACTTTTTCTTGAGATTTTTTCCAAAGTTCAAAAGATTCTGTTAAATCATTTGTGGCAAGAGCTTTGTCCATCAGTTTGTCTACCTCTTTATTGGAATATGGAGAATACGTAGCAAAATTACTGTTTGGTGCTGTATGATAGATGTTGTACATCTCCATAGGAGTGTGAGCTCCCCATCCCCAAACTAATGGTTCTGACTGTGCTCTAGTATAGGCAGTATCCCAACCAACACCTTCAAAAGTTACGGCTATTCCTAAATCTTTAAGTTGATTGGATGTTTCGGCAGCTAGAGCTTGTCTAACAGAGTCATTTGCAGGATATAAAAGATTAAATTTAGCGGGAATACCATTTTTTTCTCGAATACCATTTTTTCCAACTTTCCAACCGGCATTGTCTAAAATCTCTTTTGCTTTTTCAGGATTATAGGCAACGATAGTTTCTTCATTGAACCAGGGCATTTTATCAGCAACACTGTATGCAGGAGTTCCATAACCTTTTAGAATATATTTTATTAAACGTTCTCTATCTAACCCAATATTAATAGCTTGACGAATAGCCAAATCGCTAGTTACATCATTTCCTATATTTCCATTTTTAGGGACAGTGGGAAGATTAAAAGTACGATTATCAATAGAGTGAGCAGCAAGAATATTATAATTTTTAAGATTTTCTTGTGAAAGAGATGGTGTAGTATATGCCACGTCAACTTTATTAGCTTTAGTTGCGGCAAAAGCGGCATCTTCGCTCATAAATAAAACGGTAACATTTTCAATATTTGGAGCTTTTCCATAATAGTTAGGATTTGCTTTTAGAATAACTTGTTGTCCTTTATCCCATTGTTGTAAAATGTATCTACCAGAACCGATAGGGTTTTGACCGTAATTTTCATTGTAGGCGTGTTTAGGAACAACTCCAACACTACTCATACTATAGGGCCAAATTGAATAAGGTTTATCCATATAAAAGATAACAGTTTTATTATCTTTAGCTTCAGCTCTATTTAGCATAGTAAAGTCATTGACTGTACTTAGCTCCTTCACTTTATTATAAGTAAACGCGACATCTTCTGCGGTTAAAGGTTTTCCATCAGTAAAAAAAACGTCATCTCTAATTGTTACAATCCACTGAAGTCCATCTTCTGAAACTTTTATATCTGTTGCTAAATCATAAGCAATTTTTAAATCTTGAGTTGTTGTAGTAAGTGTACTTTGAATAAGGGGTTCATGGACGTGTTCGCCAGCTCCCCATCCAAACGCAGGGTCAAATCCACTTTCTGGTTCTGAAGAGTTTCCCATAACGATTACAACGGTATTATCTTGTGCATTAGCTTTTAAGATATTAGAAGTGGTAAATAATATAAAAATGGTGATAAAGAGCTTATAAAATCTCCTGTTTAACATATCAGCATCCTCCCCGAAATAAAATATAAATCCTATAGAAAATATACAAATAGTTTAATAAAATTCCTTCATAAAAAATATAGAAAAAAAGTGGAAAGCAAGATATAATTTAACTAAAAGATGTTAAATAATTGGGGGGAAAATGGGGATAAAAAGAATGCTTTTGGTTTTCTTTTTAAGTTTTAAATTTGTAATTTCTCTAGATATATATGTTCCTAAAAATCAAAAGGAGAAAGACTATCTTCAAGAATTAAGAAAAAAACAGTTGATTTTGGGAATGAAAACGGACTATTTTGCAGAAGATAAAATAGATGGTGAATCCCTAAATGATATTTTAGAGGAGTTATTAGGGAGTTATCTACAGCTAAATATAAAGATGAGAAAAGGAAATTGGGACACGATATATAATGAATTTCAGAATGGTAAAATTGATATTCTAAATTTTTTATCTAAAACTGATGATAGAAATAGTTTTGCAGTATTTACAAACAGGGTTTTTGATGAAGAATTAGTTGTTGTATCCAGAGAAAAAATTTTGAGTACAGTAGGGGACTTAAATGGGGTAGAAATATATGTGACTAAAAATAGTATTTATGAACAATTTTTGGAAAGATTTAAATCGAGAAATGAGTTAGAAATGAAAATCATTAGAATTGATGAAATAGATACAAAGAATACTAAATATTTTGCAAAAACAAATTTAAGTGCGATTGGGGAATCAAATAAACTAAATATTGGTAGATTACCTGAGGCTACAATTGGATTCAGAAAAGAGTATGAAAGTTTAAAGAATATAGTAAATAATGCTTTAGAGGAGAAATATAGCAAAAAGATAGAGGAGTGGTTAAAAAAACGTGGAGATTATATATTCAAAAATAAATTTTTGACCTCTTTAACTGATGAAGAGAGCGAATATTTAAAAAATTTAGAACCTTTAAAAATATCCTATGGGAACATTGAAAATGTTAGTAGTTATTCCTCTTTGAATAAAAAATTTGTAGGAGTTCTTCCAGATTTATTAGGTTATTTATTTAGAAGATTAGATATAAATATAGTTCAAAAAGAAAACATAGAAAAAGTTGAGTGGGTAAATATTTATGATGAATTCAATAGAGGTGAAATTGATGTTTTAACTCTTTCTAAAACTGATGAAAGAGAGAAAAAATTTATATTTACCAAAAAAATATATGATTTAAATATCTATCAGATAGAGAATCTAAAAAATTTAGCAAGTAAAAAGATAGTGGGCGTTATAAAAAATTCGATAGAAGAGAGTGTTGCTAAAAATCATTTTTTAAAAAATGATATAAAGATTTATTCTAATAGAAACAAGATGTTATCAGATTTGAAAAGTAATAAGATAACTACAGTTTTATCTTTAAACTCGGATGTATATGATAAAAAAAGATTCAGTATAAAAATACTTGAAAATGTACCCATAAATTTAGCTTTAAATAAAGAAAGAGGAATATTAAAAAATATTTTAAATAAAGCTATATTGGAAATGGTAGATTTAAAAGATATTCTTAGAACCTCGGAGTTAGATAAAAAGAAAGAGATTTTACAGGAACAAGAGAAGCATAAAGAACTAATTGCGGTAGTTGTCTTAGGCTGTATTGCTCTATTATTATTAGTAGCATATCAAAGTTTTAAGGTAGTTATACACAAGAAAAAAAATAAAGAGCTATTAAAAGATGAGTTAACAGGACTATACAGTCGAAGAGTTTACAATGAATTTTGTAAAAATAATAGTGATATAAGTGGTTGTACCCTTCTTATGGATTTAAATAATTTTAAATCATTGAATGATACATTTGGGCATGATTGTGGTGACGAAGTGTTAGTTGAGGCAGGAAAAGTTTTAAAAGCAGTTTTTACAAATGACTATGTATTTAGAATATCAGGAGATGAGTTTTATATATTTTCATGTTATACAGAGGATATAAAAAATAAGGTGAAAAGATTGGAAATTCTTTTTAAAAATTCAAGTTTGATGAGAAAATATAATATATCTTTTAGTTTAGGGTATTATTTTAAAAAAGAGAAAAACTCGATGGAGTATGCTTTTAAATATGCAGATTTGGCTATGTATTCAGCAAAAAAAAGTAAAAAAAGCTGGTCAGAGGAAGCGACATATAACTTCATAAAAAATATGAGAAGAAAAAAGATAATAGAAAATATGATTAATATATCGATTGAAACAGAACTTTATCCGGTGTTTCAAAAAAAATATGATTTAAAAAGTGGACAAGTAATAGGAGCGGAGGCTTTTACAAGATGGGAAAGTAAATTATTAGGACAAATTTTACCGGAAGAGTTTATCCCAATAGCAGAAAGTTTGGGAATAATTTATAAGATTGACTATAAAGTTGCAGAACAAGCTATAAGGAAAACGAGGCAACTTCTTGATAAAAACTATGTGGATAAAGATTTTAGAATGTCTTTTAATATGTCGATTGAAACTCTTAAAAGAAAAGATGTAGTGGAACAAATATTTAATCTTTTAGAAAAATATTCCTTAGATGGAAGAAATTTAGAGATAGAGATAAGCGAAAGTACATTTTCAGAGGGAATAGAGGATATTATGATAAAATTAAATTTTTTTAGAAGAAGAGGAATATACCTTTCAATAGATGACTTTACAGCTGATTACACAACGATAGGACTTTTAACAACTTTACCAATAGATGTTGTGAAGTTTGATAAGTCGTTAATTTTCAGTGTGAAAAAAGAGAGTGAGAGGGGAAAAAACATCTATTTAGGATTGACAAATATGATAAAAAGTCTAAAACTTAAAGTATTAGCTGAAGGGATAGAGGAGAGAGAGCAATTTGAATTTTTAAAAGAGATAGGAATCAGTTATGGGCAAGGATATTATTTTGGAAAGCCTGAGAAAGAATTACAAAATTAAAAAGAGGATAGAGAGGTAAAAAATGGAAGAAAAAATATCAGCTTTAGGGCAGTATATAGTAAAGCAAACAGGAAAAAATTTCAACTTTAAGATGATAAAACCAGATGGTTATTATAAAGGAGTCTTATTTTCCTATGGTACAGATGACTATTTGGTTTCAAGTGATAGAATGGAACTTTTAAGTACAATTGAGTTAATTTCTATTAAAACTGCAAAAGATTATCCGGTTAAATTAGTGAGAAGATACACTCATAGTAAATTTGATAAGATTGGGAAGAAAAAAGAGGATACAATTGTAATCAATGGAGTAAAATTTTTCATTATAAAGCTGTAGTTGTAAATGTTTCTTATTCGGGGTATAATATAAGTAAAATCAAAAAATATTTGATTTTTTGGAGGTAGCAATGAAATCTCACTCAAAATTAAAGTGTCCAGAAATTATTTACAATGAATTGGAGCAATTTATACATTCTAAAAATTATGTTTTTTTAACTCGTGAATTAGATCATAATATACAGATAAGAAAATACAATATTAATGATTCTTTTGAAACAGTTGCAAAGTATATAGATTTACACGGAGGAAAAATTGTATATGGAATGTCGATTTTAGAATCGGATATTTTATTTGAAAAGCAAGTTTTTGCAGTCTGGGAAGCTCCTGATAAAACGCTTCATCACGTTACAAGAGGGTTGAATATGAAGATAATGTTTATTCCAAATAAAAACCCGTATGAGGTTCCAAATGATTATATCAGTGATTTTCATAATCTTTTTTCTATGAGAGAAGATAGCTGTATAAAAGAGTTTATAGCTAGTAAAAGACGTTTTCAAGAGTTGATGTCAAAAACAACGAGTACACTTTCCGAAAGTGAGATGAATGATATTTGTCGTTATGGAAATTTGTCAGCTTTAGAGAGAAATACTAATAAAAAAATAGAGAAGGATACTGATTTAAAAGATAGAATTTTGAAGAGAATTAAAAAATAAAGTTTTGTAAATGGAGTTGAAGTTCAAGGAATGAAATATAATTTTGATGAAGTTATTTCTAGAGTAAATACTAGATGTGCAAAATATGATGAACGAATAAAAAAGTTTGGGACAGATGATTTAATACCTCTTTGGATAGCAGACATGGACTTTAAGACTGCTCAGCCAATTATAGATGCTTTAAAAAATAAAGCTGAAGAGGGGATATTTGGTTATGTTTCAAGACCAGAGAGTTATTTTGAGGCTGGATGTGATTGGCAAAAGCGAAGAAACGGTTGGGAGATTGATAAAGCACTATGTTCATTCTCTATTGGAGTAGTTCCTGCTATGACAGTAATGGCTGAAATTTGGTGTAAAAGTGGAAGTAGTATTTTGATTCAACCGCCAATATATGGAGAGTTTTATGAAATAGTTCAAAATTCAGGTAATCATGTAATAACAAATCATCTTGTGGAAAAAGATGGGAAATGGTCTATTGATTGGGAAGATTTTGAAGATAAGATAAAAAAAGTATCTATGTTTTTATTTTGTAATCCACACAATCCATTGGGTATAGTATGGAAGAAAGAGGAGATTGAAAAAATTGTAAAACTTTGTGCGAAAAATAATGTTTTATTAATAAGTGATGAGATACATTCAGATTTAATTTTTCATGATAAAAAATTTATTCCGACAGCAACGGTAAGTGAGTTAGCTAAAAAAACAGTGGTAACTTGTTTTTCAGCAACAAAGACATTTAACTTAGCAGGACTACAAGCGTGTACTGTTGTTTTTCCAAATAATAAGTTGAAAAATGAGTTTGATAAATGGTGGATTTCAAAAGATATTCACCGTAATAACTCTTTTTCTTCTGTTGCTATGGAGGTAGCTTATAACGAAGGTGAAGAGTGGTTAACTCAGTTATTACCATACATTAGTAGTAATTTTGATTTTGTGGTTAAATATTGTAAAGAAAATATTCCAAAAATTAAAACTTATGCTCCTGATGCGACATATTTAATGTGGTTAGATTGTAGGTCTCTAAATTTAAGTAATATAGAGTTAGAGAGATTTATGATTGAAAAAGCAAAACTTGGTTTAAGTAGTGGGACAGCATTTGACAAAGAATTAAGTGGATTTATGAGATTAAATGTTGCTTGTCCAAAAAGTGTTTTAAAACAAGCATTAGAGCAATTAAAAAAAGCAATTGATGAATTATAAAAAAGCCAAGAGGATTAGAAATAGTCTTCTTGGCTTTTTTATTTGTTGAAAAATTGATATGTTATAATGGAAAAAATTAAAAAAATTTGGAGGTTTGTATATGATTAGTGGAAAAGGAATTATTTTATTACAAAATATAATGGAAAATAACGGAGAGAAAAGTGTAAAAGACCTATCGAGTGAGTTAAAAATGGGAGAAAGAAGTGTAAGATATGAGATTGAAAAAATAGAGGAGTATTTAAACACTGATTATAAGTCAGAAAATATATCAAATATAGAGCTAACGAAAGGAACTATAAAGATAAAAGATATTCAAGTTGTAAAAAAAATATTAAAAGAGAATTACAATATAAAATTTTTCTCATCTGAAGAAAGAGAAGCATATATACTTTTACAAATTTTATTTAAAAGATCTATAAATCAAGGAAAATTATCAGAGGAATTAGATATAAGTAGAAACACATTGAAGTTGTGTTTAAAAAATATAAAAGAGTTACTAAATGGTTATAATTTGAAACTTGAAATATCTCCTAAAAAAGGTTTGATATTAGTAGGTGAGGAAGAAAATATAAGATTATGTACATTAAATTTTTTTGGTATTTTAAAAAATTCTAAAAATTATTTATTTAAAGAGATTATAGAAAATGAGATATCTGTAGAAGAAGAGGGAGTTATAGCATTTATGAATTATTGTCAAAAATTGATGAATAGAATAATCTCTGATGAAGCTTTCGAAATAATAAAAAAATATTTAAAAATAACAATTATAATGGTAAAAAATGAAAATAGTATGAAAAAAATAAAAAATGAGAATTTTTTAGAGGGTACAGAGGAGTATAAAGCTGTAAAAAAAGCTAGTGCATTAATTGAATCAAGCTATGATGTCGAGTTGTCCAAAGTGGAGTATTTGAAAATAACCGATTTTTTTCTGGGAAGTCACACGTATAATTATAAATACTCTTATTATGAAAATTGGGTAGAGATGGAAGTTTTAGTTAAAAAACTTATACAAAATTTTAATAAAAGGATAGATGTAGATATATCAAAAGACGATATTCTTTTAGAAGGGTTATTAAATCATTTAAAACCGACTATTTACAGGATACAAAATGGAATTCAATTGGAAAACTCTATCTATTTAGAAGTTATAGAAAGTTATCCGAATCTTTTTAAAATATCAAAAGAGGTTATGAACGAGATTGAAATGTATATAGGAAAAGAGTTTTCAAATGATGAAGTTGCATTTATAACAATTCATTTTAAAGCATCTATAGATAGAAATAGAGTTATTATAAAAAATAAGAAAAAAGTTTTATTAGTATGCGGTATGGGGTATGGAACATCAAAACTTTTAGCACAGCAACTGAAAGAATTATTTTCGATAGATATTATAGATATAATACCAAAACATATGTTAACGGCAAGTTTAAATAGAAATGAGGTAGATATAATTATAACTACCATAGATTTGGAGTTATCAAATATATTAACTCCGATAATAAAAGTAAATCCTATATTATCTACTGAAAATATAAATATTTTAAAAAAAAGTGGGTTTCAGAAACGTAATAAAAAATATCTTTTATCTGAATTTATAAATGAGATAGAAAAAAATTGTACAATAAATGATAAAGAAAATATGATTCAATCTTTGAAAAATATTTTAAATCCAAATTTAATTGATGATATTTCACCAAAAAAAATTACAATTTTTGATATGTTAAATAAAAAGCAGATTTCTTTAGGAGAGATTGCAAAAGATTGGGAAGATGCTGTGAGAAAAGCTGGGAACCTTCTACTGAAAAATGGTTGTGTGGATGAAAGTTATGTTGAAGATATGGTACGGTGTATAAAAAATTATGGAAGTTATATGGTTATGGGTAAAAATATAGCTTTTCCTCATGCAAAAACTGACAATAATGTAAATAAAACAGCTTTTGCTATACTTAGCTTAAAAAATAGTGTTTTGTTTCCTGAAAATATACCTGTAAAAACTATAATAGCGTTTAGTTCTAAAGATAATAAGGAACATTTGGATGGTTTTTTAGAAATAGTAGAAGAGATTGAAAATCCAGAGTTCAATATGGAAAAATTTGTAAGAAAATTTTGAATAAAATAGATTCTTTTTTATAGTGAAAAAATAAAATATACTTCTATCATAAAGGTATACGTAACAATCTGGAGGTAGAAAGTATGTCAAAAATTAGTAAAATAACTAGAGAGTCTTGGATATTAAGCACATTCCCAGAGTGGGGGACATGGTTAAATGAGGAGATTGAAAATGAAAAAGTTGCATTGGGAACAGTGGCAATGTGGTGGCTTGGATGTACTGGAATTTGGATTAAAACAGAAGGAAATACTAATCTATGTATAGATTTATGGGTAAAGACAGGAAAAAAATCTGGAAAGAATCCGCTGATGAAACATCAACATCAACATCAAAGGATGATAGGATGTAAGGCATTACAACCAAATTTAAGAAATGTACCTTGTGTGATTGATCCTTTTGCAATAAAAGAGGTAGATGCAATTTTATCAACTCACGATCATGGAGACCATATAGATGAAAATGTAGCAGCAGCAGTTATTCAAAATTGTGACTCGTCAGTTCCTTTTATAGGACCACAAGCGTGTGTTGATTTATGGATAAGTTGGGGAGTACCAGAAGAGAGATGCATTGTGGTAAAGCCAGGAGATATAGTAAAAATAAAGGATACAGAGATTATAGCTTTGGATTCTTTTGACAGAACAGAACTAGTTACTGCGCCAGAAGGGGTAATTTTAAAGGATAAAATGCCACAGGATATGGATAAATTAGCTGTGAACTATCTAATAAAAACTCCAGCGGGAAATATATATCACAGTGGGGATTCTCATTATTCTAATTACTACGCAAAACATGGAAATGATTACAAAATAGACGTTGCTTTAGGATCTTATGGTGAAAATCCTAGAGGAATGACTGATAAAATGACTTCTGTTGATATGTTGAGAATGGCGGAATGTTTAAATACAGAAGTTGTGATTCCAATTCACTATGATATCTGGACAAACTTTAAAGCGGATCCGAAAGAGATTCTGTATCTATGGAACATGAGAAAAGATAGATTACAATATAAGTTTAAACCATTTTTATGGGAAGTTGGTGGGAAATTTATATGGCCACTTGATAAAGATAGATTGGAATATATGTATGATAGAGGATTCCACGACGCTTTCACGATAGAACCTGATTTACCGTTTAAATCAATGCTTTAATAAAAAATAAAGTATATAGGAGTATGGAGGAGGAAAAGTATGGGAGTGTTATCGGTTTTTGAATTTTTCGTAAATAATATATTAACAAAACCAGAGTTCTTTGTGGGTATCTTAGTTTTCATTGGTTACCTTTTGTTGAAAAAACCACTATATCAAGCTTTTTCAGGTTTTATAAAGGCAACTGTAGGGTACATGATACTAAATGTCGGAGCTGGGGGACTTGTCTCAACATTTAGACCAATTTTAGCAGGGTTAAATGATAGATTTGGATTGAATGCGGCGGTAATAGATCCATATTTTGGATTAAATGCAGTCAACAGTGCTCTGCAATCTGTTGGACTTACAACATCCTGGACAATGATAGCGTTACTGATAGGATTTACGCTAAATATTATATTAGTATTATTTAGAAAATATACAAAGATAAGGACACTATTTATAACAGGACATATAATGGTTCAGCAAGCGACAACAGCGACATGGATAATCTTCTATGCTTTTCCTCAATATAGAAATACAACAGGCGTAGTGATGATAGGTCTTTTTGTTGGGACATATTGGGCGGTTGCAACAAATTTGACAGTAGGAGCAACTCAAAGATTGACAGATGGAGCTGGATTCGTAATAGGACATCAGCAGATGTTTGCAATTTGGGCAACAGATAAGATTGCACCGAAAATAGGTGATGCCAATGAAAAATTAGACGATTTAAAGTTACCGGAATGGCTGTCTATATTTCATGATAATATTGTTGCCACAGGAACCCTTATGATTATTTTCTTTGGAACTATTCTAGGGGTATTGGGTGAAAGTTATATGAGGGTGGCAGATGCAACTAATTTTGGGGCGAGTTTAAATTTTATAACTTATGTGATATCAAAGTCGTTATATTTTTCGGTTTATCTAGCAATTTTAATGACAGGGGTAAGAATGTTTGTAAGTGAGCTTACTGAATCTTTCCAAGGTATTTCAAATAGAATTTTACCGGGAGTTATGCCGGCAGTAGATTGTGCAGCTGCATATGGGTTTGGGTCTCCAAACGCAGTGTTATTTGGATTTATATTTGGAGCAATTGGACAATTTATTGCGATAGCAGGACTTTTAGTATTTAAGTCACCAATTTTAATTATCACAGGTTTTGTACCTGTTTTCTTTGATAATGCAACAATAGCAATATTTGCAGAAAAAAGAGGTGGAGTTAAGGCTGCTATGATTTTACCTTTTGTATCAGGAATACTTCAAGTTGTTCTTGGAGCTGTAGCAGTGGCACTATTTAAACTTCAAGGTTTTGGCGGATGGCATGGGAATATAGATCAAAGTACACTTTGGGTAGGACAAGGACTCATTTTAAATAATTTTGGATTGATAGGTTATTTCTTATGTATTATTGGAATGTTGATGATACCAGTAGTTCAATATAGAAAAATAGATAATCATGAACATTATTTTAATAATGAAGTAGAAGTACTAGAGGATGAAGTTGCAGAAGCTAACTATTAAAATTGGGAGGTAAAATTATGATAAAGTTATTAGCAGTTTGTGGAAATGGTATGGGAACAAGCATGATGATGAAATTAAAAGCTAAAGGAATACTTGATAAACATAAAATACAAAACACTTGTGAGAACTGTAGTATTGGACAGGCTAAAGCAGGAATATCAATGTATGATATAGTTATTGCTTCCACACATTTAGCGTCACAATTAAATACAAATACGAAAACGAAAGTCATTGCTTTAAAAAATATATTAGATGTGAAGGAGATGGAAGCAAGAATACTGGAAATTTTAAAATAAGTATAAATAGGAGCAGAATATCTGCTCCTATTTGCTAAAAGGGGGAAAAGGAGAAAGACTATGAATCTAAAAAATTCTTTAATAGAAAATAATTCAATAGCTATAAATCAAGTAGCTACTTCATGGAGAGAGGCTATTAAAATATCTACTGATATGCTTGTAAAATCAGGAGCCATTGAAGAAAGATACTACGACGACATCATAAAAAATACAATGGAGTATGGACCATACTATATTATTATGCCAGAGGTAGCAATGCCTCATGCAAGACCTGAATCAGGTGTAAAAAAAGATAGTTTTAGTTTGGTAACTTTAGAAGAACCAGTTTCTTTTGGAGAAGATGTAGGGCATATAAGTATATTAATTACCCTAGCAGCGACAAGTTCAGACAGTCACAATGAGTTTGGATTAGTACAAGTTGCAAATCTTTTTGAAAATGAAGAGAATATATTAAAAATTAAAAATGCTAAAACAAAAGAGGAAATTTTAGCATTAATTTCATAAAGCTTTAGAAATGAAAAAGAAAAACAGGAGGAAATGAAATGAAACCATTATTGCAAGTAGCTTTAGACAACAATACATTGAGTGATGCGCTAAAATCAGTTAGTCTTTTAGGAGATGTGGTTGATGTTATAGAGGCTGGAACTATTCTATGTTTACAAGAGGGAATGGAAGTAGTTAGATGTTTAAGGGCACTTTATCCTGAAAAGATTATATTAGCAGATACAAAATGTGCTGATGCAGGTGGAACAGTTGCAAAAAATTGTAAAGTGGCAGGTGCAGATTGGATGACAGTTATATGTTCAGCGACAATTCCTACAATGAAGGCAGCATTAAAAGAAATTGATGATTTACAAGTTGAATTATATGGAGATTGGACGTATGATCATGCGAGACAGTGGAAAGTAGCTGGTTTATCTCAAGTTGTGTATCATCAAAGTAGAGATGCTCTTTTAGCGGGAGAAAGTTGGGGAAACAAAGATTTAGAAAAAGTACAAAAATTGATAGAGATGGGATTTAAAGTTTCAGTAACAGGTGGATTAGAATTGGAAACATTGAAGATATTTAAAGGAATGGAAATATATTGTTTCATTGCGGGAAGATCTTTGAGAGATGCAAAATCTCCTAGGAAAGAAGCTCAAAGATGGCAAGAAGAGATTTCTAGAATTTGGGGGTAAATTATGTATAATTTGAATAAGTTTCCTTTAGGAATATATGAAAAAGCTCTTCCTAAAAATATAAGTTGGAAAGAGAGATTAGAATATGCAAAAGAGTTAGGGTTTGATTTTGTAGAGATTTCAATAGACGAGACAGATGAGAGGTTAGCTAGATTAGATTGGGCTCTAGAGAAGAGAAAAGAGTTTATCAGTGCAGTTTTAGAAAGTGGAGTAAGAGTTCCTTCAATGTGTTTTAGTGGTCATAGGAGGTTTCCACTAGGTAGCGAAAACAGTGAGATTAGAAAAAAATCATTAGAGCTTATGAAAAAAGCTATAGAGTTAGCAGTCGATTTGGGAATTAGAAATATTCAGATGGCAGGGTATGATGTTTATTATGAAAATGGAAATGAAAAAACAAAGCAATTGTATATAGACGGGATGAAAAAATGTTTAAAATGGGCAGAGCAAGCAAATGTGATGTTATCCATTGAAATTATGGACCATCCATTTATAAATTCAATAACAAAATATTTAGAACTTGATAAAATTTTGAACTCTCCATTTTTAACAGTCTATCTGGATATTGGAAATTTGGCAGCTTGGGGAAATGATATTAAAAGTGAAATTTTGAAGGGAAGAGACAAGATTAGTGCTATTCACTTAAAAGACACTTTAGCTGTTACAGAGCAGTTTTCCGGAAAATTTAAAGAGGTATCTTTTGGTGAGGGATGTGTAGATTTTGTTGAATTTTTTAAACTTTTGCGTGAGATAGATTATACCGGTCCATTATTGATAGAGATGTGGACAGAGACGAGTGAAAATCCATTAAAAGAGATTGAAAAAGCTAAAAAATGGATAGAGAATAAGATGGAAGGAGGAGGGTTCAAATGTTAGAGGCATTGAAAGAAAAAGTTTTAAAAGCAAACTTAGAGCTTCCTAAAAAAGGATTGGTTACATATACATGGGGAAATGTAAGTGGAATTGATAGAGAGAAAAATTTGATCGTGATAAAGCCAAGTGGAGTAGAGTATGCTAACATGACTATAGAAGATTTAGTTGTTGTTGATTTGGATGGAAACATAGTGGAAGGAAATTTAAAACCATCTTCAGATACAGCTACTCATTTAGCTCTATACAAAAATTTTCCTAATATAGGTGGAGTAGTTCACACTCATTCAAGTTGGGCAACTATTTGGTCTCAAGCTGGAAAATCAATTCCAGCTTATGGAACAACTCACGCAGATTATTTTTATGGCGATATTCCTTGTACAAGAAGAATGAAGAAAACAGAGATAGAAGGGGAGTATGAATTAGAAACTGGAAATGTTATAGTAGAAACATTTTGTGAAAATGGGTTAAATCCAGACTTTACCCCAGCAGTTTTAGTAAACTCTCATGGACCATTTGCTTGGGGAAAGGATGCAGGAGATGCGGTTCATAATGCTGTAGTTTTAGAAGAGCTTGCCAAGATGGCTTACAATACAGAGAAATTAAATAAACAAGTGAAAAGGATGCAAAATGAGCTTTTAGATAAACATTTTTTGAGAAAACATGGTAAGAATGCGTATTACGGTCAGGCTACTCATGCACTTTTTAGAAAAGACTAGTAAAGTTTAATAAAACAAAAAAACCTTTAAGTTAAAATTATTAAACTATTTGACTTAAAGGTTTTTTATAGTTTATTCTATTTTTTCAATTTCAAAGTCAAACTCATTTTCTTTAAAAAGATTTCTAATCTTAGGATCGGAGAACTCTTCAGTTGTTTTTAATGTTACAATCCTTGCTGGGTAATCGATTGATACAGAGACTACCCCTTTAATTCCTTCAAAAACAGTTTTTACATTTTCTGCTTCCTCTCTACTTTTGAAATTTTTAATAATAATGTTTTTTTTCATCATGTCAAACCTCCTTAGATTTTAAATAAATTGTATTTTAAATCTCTTATTCTAATAAATATAGATATCTCCTTTAAAAAATTATAATAAATTTTTATAAAGGAATTGGATTAAATATTTAGAATAGCAATAACAAGAATTAGAAATTAATAAAAATTTAAAAAAGAATTGGAGGTGAAACGTTACTAAAAAGAATCTAAATATAGTGAAGCTATAAAATAAGCTCATTCATAAAAAATTGAATCTATAGTTGTAGATTTTTATAGACGAATAGTAACGGATTTTAATGTATTTAGCGATTTTTGTATGGCAAGACTTAAAAACAAATGAATTTGGTTGCGAGTTCAAATTGAGTGAAAATTTAGAAAGCATAAGAAATTTTTCTTTAGAAATGGCAAAAATAGAATTGGAAGAGCAGTTTTTAAAAGAAGATTTGATCAATAAAATGGATGGTTTAGGCAATTGGAGTAGCTCATTTTCTAAAGTAGATGTCTATGAAGTAAGGCTACATAAATCCGATAATTAGCTTGTAGAATATAATTTAGATAGCTTAGAGTAAAGTTAAGCTATCTAAATTAAACTATTAAAATATAAGTAAACTGATTGCCATAATAATCATTCCGCTGATTAATCCGTAGATTGCTAAGTGATGTTCTCCATAGTTTTCAGCAGCAGGAAGAAGTTCATCCAAAGAGATAAAAACCATGATACCAGCTACTCCAGCAAAAATTATACCAAAGATTAAATCATTCATAAAAGGTAGCAATATTAAATAGCCTATTAAAGCTCCAAGAGGTTCTGATACTCCTGATAAAAAGGAATAGATTAGAGCCTTTTTTTTACTCCCAGTTGAAAAATAGATAGGAACCGAAACGGCAATTCCCTCTGGAATATTATGTAGGGCTATTGCTATAGCGATAGATACCCCTAAACTTGAGTCATCAATGGCACTCATAAAAGTGGCTAGTCCTTCTGGAAAATTATGTATACCTATTGCTAATGCAGAAAAAATTCCCATTCTGTGTAGATTTTTATTTTTTTCTAGTGTTTGGGTATCGATATCTTCAATATTTTTTACTTCATGAGGATTTTCATAGCTTGGAATCAATTTATCAATTAAAGCTATTAAAAGCATTCCTCCAAAGAAAGATAATACAGTAAAAATTGTTCCATTTTTTTCACCTGCAAAATTAATCAATGATTTTTGAGCCATAGGAAAAATTTCTACAAATGAAACATAAATCATAACACCTGCAGAAAATCCGAGTGTTATTGAGAGAAATTTTATATTTGTTCTCTTGGAGAAAAATGCAATAAAACTCCCAATACCGGTGGATAATCCAGCTCCTAAAGTTAAAAGAAATGCGAAAAAAATATTGTTCAAGCAGATTCTCCTTTCTGTAAATAAGTTTTTATATTTATTATATATTTGAAATATTTGTTAGGCAAATTAAATTTGCTGAAAATTTAAAAAGCAATTAAAAATGAGGCTAAATAAAAGCCTCAAAATTAAAATAAAGAGTTATAATTAATTAAATAAATTAATAATTTTTTGTTCTTTCACGTCGATGAGTCCTAAATCACTCATTTTGGTATTTGGAATAACTATTAAAGCCAGTGTAGTGGGGCTTGTTAGTTTCGATTCCCATTTTTTTAAGAATTTTATTCATCTCTGTGATCTCTTTTGATAAAATTTCAGCGGGTTGATTTGAAAGCATTCCAGCTATTGGGAAAGGTAAGATACCAGTAATTAGAGCATTTTCTGAAGTTACAATATAAAAACAAATGAGAATACAAAGAGGTATCTCAAATGGGATATTTATCCTTTCTCATAGTGACCTATTTACGGCAGGTCGTAGAAACGTTCGTTCATATTACGAATATATATGAGAAAATATTCAACAAACTTTATTATAATTTTTTAGTTGTTTTAAAATTTTTAAAGTTAGGAAATAGTATCATAATTTTTTTTATATTTCAACTGTTTTTTTTAATATTTGGAATGATTATTTCTTTTGTTTAACTTTTGTAAAGTTTTAATAATATAATTTTATTTGTAAATTAGTATGCTATAATATAGCATTATGAAAATACGTAAATTTTTAGAGAAAAAAGATGTGAAAATTTCAAGTAAAAAATATTTTGTAGATGCATTGGGAGCTATGGCTTTAGGTATGTTTTCAACTTTGATAACAGGATCAATCTTAAATATGATTGGGCAGCAATTAAATCTAAAGTTTCTAACAGAAGTTATATGGCCTATTGCTAGGGATGTAACGGGAGCTGGAATAGGAGTAGCTATAGCATACAGCTTAAAGGCACCACCTTTAGTTCTATTTTCATCAACTTTTACAGGAATGATAGGGTATTCTTTAGGAGGACCTATTGGAGCTTACGCAGCATCACTTGTTGGAATAGAATTTGGAAAGCTTATTTCAAAAGAAACAAAGTTAGATATAGTTTTAACTCCAGCAATAACAATTTTAACAGGAGGATTAGTAGGAACGAGTATTGGACCGATTTTAGGTAAACTGATGACTATGATAGGTTTTTTAGTTATGGAAGCGACGGAATTACATCCATTTTTTATGGGGATATTAATTTCTGTATCTATGGGAATGGCTTTAACTTTGCCGATTAGTAGTGCTGCTATAGCTATGATGCTAAAATTAGAGGGGCTCGCAGCAGGAGCGGCAACATTAGGATGTTGTACTCAAATGGTTGGGTTTGCAGTAACAAGTTTTAAAGAGAATGGTTGGGGAGGAGTGGTAGCACAAGGATTGGGGACATCAATGCTTCAATTTTCAAATATAGTTAAAAATTGGAAAATTTGGATACCTCAAATATTAGCTTCAGTTCTTTTAAGCCCACTTGTGACAATAATTTTTAAAATGGAAAATAGTTTTGCAGGTGCCGGAATGGGAACAAGCGGATTAGTGGGAATACTAGAAAGTTATATAACTATGGATAAAGTTGGGAGAGGAGGAGTGCAGACTGTTTTTTTAATAGGTATTCTCTATATTATACTTCCAGCAATAGTAACATATCTAATATCAATTTTTCTTAGAAAAAGAGAATTTATAAAAAACGGTGATATGAAAATAGAAAACTAAGAATAAATAAAATCCTCCATTAGAAAAATAATTAAATGAAAATATATAAAAGCAGCGAATAACATAAAAAAGAAAATGGAGGATAAAGTATGTTTAGAAATAAGGATGTAACAATAGGATCTTTACTTGTTACTCTTGGAATAGTCTATGGAGATATAGGAACTTCCCCACTTTATGTTATGCAAGCTATTCTTTATACAAACAATAACACAGTGAGCAGGGAATTGATACTAGGTGGAGTTTCATTGGTATTTTGGACATTAACTCTACAAACAACCATAAAGTATGTAGTATTGACTTTACGAGCTGATAATAATGGAGAGGGAGGAATTCTCGCACTTTATGCACTTGTAAAAAGATATTTTAAATGGCTTATTGTTCCAGCAATAATAGGAGTTGCAGCAATCTTAGCTGATGGAATATTGACACCACCTATATCTGTGAGTTCAGCTATAGAGGGATTGAACCTTATAGTTTTTTTAAGGGAAGACATAACCGTAATGATAGTGTTGGTAATTATTTTACTGCTATTTTCAGCACAAAAATTTGGTACAGAAAAAATAGGAAAAGTTTTTGGACCGATTATGCTTGTGTGGTTTTCTATGATTGCTATTTTTGGACTGATTCAATTGATACAAAATCCGAGAGTATTAGAAGGAATAAATCCATACTATGCTTTTAAGTTATTAATGAATGGAAATGTTCCGTATATATTGGGAGCAGTATTTCTTTGTACAACAGGAGCAGAGGCACTATACTCAGACTTAGGGCATTGTGGAAGAACAAATATATACTACAGTTGGATATTTGTAAAAACAACACTATTATTAAGTTATTTTGGACAAGGAGCATATCTTCTTTCAAGAGAAGGACAAGCTTTTGTAAATAGTCCATTTTTCTTAATTATGCCTAAATGGTTTATTATACCGGGAATAATAATAGCAACACTAGCCGCTATAATAGCGAGTCAAGCTTTAATATCTGGATCATTTACTTTGATATCTGAAGCGATAAAATTAAATATGTTTCCCAAATTAGCCATAAGATATCCCACAAAAGAGAAAGGTCAAGTATACATAGGAGCAGTAAATAAAGCTCTATGTATAGGATGTGTGGGGATAATTTTTATTTTTAAACAATCACAAAATATGCAAGCAGCGTATGGATTATCTATAACAATAACAATGTTGATGACAACATTGCTTTTATCACAATACATAAGATTTGTAAAAAATAGAAAAAAATTATGGGTTCTTGTTTTACTAGTTTTTGGAACCATTGAGTTATCATTTTTATATGCGAATAGTTTTAAAATACTAAATGGTGGATATGTGACATTATTAATAACTGCAGCATTGGCTTTTATTATGTATGTTTGGCAATACAGCTTTGAAATTAAGAAAAAGTATCTTAAATTTGTCAATTTAAGTGATTATGAGGAAAATTTTACTCTATTAAAAAATGATAGTGAATTACCACTTTACGCTGGAAATGTGGTTTACCTGACAAAGTCTAAACTTTGGAGTCAAGTAGAACCCAAAATTATATATTCAATATTTAATAACGAACCTAAAAAAGCTGATAACTATTGGTTTATGAATATAAATGTAACAGATAATCCTTACACAAGAGAATATATTTTTAATAAGATAGAAGAAAATAGAATATTTGTAATAGATTTTAATTTAGGTTTTAGGGTAGCACAAGGAATAAACGCTTTGATGTTTCAAGTGATTCGAGATTTAATCAAATCAGGAGAAGTTGTATTTAAGCCAAGAAATTATATGATAGATTATGAAAATATAAAAGGAATTGGAAACTTTAAATTTATAATGATAGAAGAGGTATTGGCTTTAGAAAATGATTTTTCTGCATGGGATAACTTTATAATTTCTACTCAACTATTTATAAGGAAATTTACTGTTTCTCCTCAAAAATGGTATGGAATAGATACCAGTGTAGTTGATGTTGAAAAAGTTCCAATTTTATTTGGTAAAGGTTTACCTGATGAAGATTTAAAAAGAATAAAATAATAAAAGAGGTCATATAATTGTGACCTCTTTTTCTATTATGCCTTCAAGTAATTATATTCTTTTATTACTTTTTTAACATAGTTTTGAGTTTCTTTAAATGGGGGAATACCATTATACTTTTTGACATTTCCAATTCCAGCATTATATGATGCTAAAGCCAGTTTCAAATTGTTGTTTTGCTGCTTCAAACACCAAGCGATATATTTAGTTCCACCTTTTATATTTGCATTCATATCATTGGGATTAACTTGCATAAGTTTTGCTGTTTTAGGCATAAGTTGCATCAATCCTCTCGCTCCAGCAGTAGAGATAGTGCTATGTTTAAAATCACTTTCAACTTTTATTATAGCGGCAATTAGTTCTGGCTCAACATCATGTTTTTCTGAATTTTCAATAATACTTTTATATATGTTAGTAGCGATTTTTTCTGTAGTGGTATTTTTCTTTACGTAATCTTTTATTTTATCTGAAGGGTTATTTTCCTGAGAGAAAACACAGATTATTAAAATAAAAAATAGCGCAACAAATTTAAATATTAACTTCAATAAATCTCACCTCTTGTAAAAAATATCACATATTTTATTATAACATAAAAATCAGTAAAATGGAAGAAAATCAAAAGTTTTAGATAACAAGTATATGTAATTTTTAGAATTAAAAAAAATTATTGATTTTAATTTCAAAAAGAGGTATCATCAGGGTACACTAAAAAATATATTTATTAGGAGGGTATTATGTCATATGCTTTTTTCATGCCATCAATTTCTTATATGGGAGAAGGATGTATTAAAAATTTAGGACAAGAGATTAACTCAAGAGGTTTTAAAAAATCTTTAATAGTAACAGACAAGATATTGGTAAATATTGGTTTAGTTAAAAAGTTAACAGATGTATTAGATGAAAATAAAATACAGTATGTCATTTTTGATGAGACAAAACCAAATCCAACAGTGAAAAATGTTAATGATGGATTAAAAATTTTAAAGGATAATGGATGTGACTTTGTGATATCTTTTGGTGGAGGATCGCCTCATGATGCAGCGAAAGGAATAGCTTTAGTAGCTGCAAATGGTGGAGATATAAAAGATTATGAGGGAGTGGACAGATCTGCTCATCCGCAGCTTCCTTTAATGTCAGTAAACACAACTGCTGGGACAGCTTCCGAGATGACAAGATTTTGTATAATAACAGATGAGGATAGACATATAAAAATGGCTATAGTGGATAAAAATGTAACTCCAATTATAGCTGTAAATGATCCAGAATTAATGATAGATATGCCAAAAAGTTTGACAGCGGCAACAGGTATGGATGCTTTAACTCATGCAGTAGAAGCTTATGTTTCAACAATTGCGACTCCTGTTACGGATGCGTGTGCTGAAAAAGCTATAGAGTTGATTTCTAAAAATTTAAGAGCTGCAGTGTTTGATGGAAAGGATATTAAAGCAAGAGATAATATGGCGTATGCAGAATACTTGGCAGGTATGGCTTTTAATAATGCTTCTTTGGGATATGTTCATGCTATGGCACATCAATTAGGAGGATTTTATGACCTACCTCATGGTGTATGTAATGCCATATTACTACCTCATGTAGTTAGATATAATGCTGAGGTGTCAAAAGAAAAATTAAGAAAAGTAGCTATACTATTAGGAGTAAATCCTCATATTTTGAATGAAAATAACTCGGCTGATTTAGCGATTGGTGAGATTGTGAGATTATCAAATGATATTGGAATTCCAAAGGGGATACAAGAGCTGGGAGCTAAGGAGGAAGATTTTACTACTTTAGCAACGAATGCTTTAAAGGATGCGTGTGGGTTTACAAATCCTAAACAAGCTACATTAGAGGAGATTATAGATATATATAGAAGTGCAATGTAAAAATAAAGATAATAAAAAATATAATTTTTTAGATATAACTAAGAAAAAGGATAGAGGTTTATTTTTTAGAATAATCCTTACAAAGAGATAGAGAGTTGTAAGGAGGTAAAAATGTTAATAGAAAAATTAAAAAGTCAGATGGGTGAAAGTAAATATGATTGGTTGTATTCTGTTCATCATTTTTCTTTTGGAGATTACTATGATTCCAATAATTTAGGAGTTGGACCTTTAAGAGTAATAAATGACGATATTATAGCACCACATACAGGATTTGAAATGCACCCACATAAAAATATGGAAATATTGACATATATATTAGAGGGAGCGATAACCCATAAAGATAGTATCCATAGTAAAAAGATGAAAGTTGAAAAAGGTTCTGTTCAATATATGAGTGCTGGAACAGGTGTTTCTCATTCGGAAACCAATGAAGAAAATAGAGAAACAAGATTGGTTCAAATTTGGATAATTCCTGATAAAGATGGCTATGAACCAAAATATGGACAGGTCAATTTTAAATGGGAGGATAGAGTAAATAAATTTTTATTAATAGCTTCGGGAACGAAAGAAGCACCAATAAAAATAAATCAAAACGTAAATATGTATGCACTATATTTGGAGAAGGATAGAAAAATAAATTTTTCTCCAGAAACGGGATATGGATATTATATAGCTTTTTTTCAAGGGAGGACAAAAATTACAGGTTTTACCTCAGAAAAATATGAGGCTATAATGGGAGATGAAGAGATTGAGATGACTGCTCTAGAAGACAGTCATATGTTGATTTTTGAGATAAAAAAATATTTAAACCGTAAGCCCTAATAGCTTACGGTTTTTTAATATCCATTATTTTTTAGACTCTCGAAATAATTCACTTAAAGTGACAATATTTTGCAATTCACTGGGAATAATAATTTTTGTAGCTTGTCCATTAGCAACTTTTTCGAAAGATTCCATACCTTTTAACATAAGAACACTTTTGTCAGGAGCCGCTTCTTTAATTAGTTTAATAGCTTCGGCGTTTGCTTTTTGAATACTCAAAATGGCTTCAGCTTCCCCTTCTGCCTCTTTAATAGCTGCCTCTTTTTTTGCTTCAGCTCTAAGTATAGTGGCTTCTTTTTCTCCTTCAGCAACTAAAATAGCAGATTTTTTCTGACCTTCAGCCCTAAGAATTGATTCTCGTCGCTCTCTTTCTGCTTTCATTTGTTTTTCCATAGCGTCTTGAATTTCAGCAGGAGGAATGATATTTTTAAGTTCCACTCTATTTATCTTTATTCCCCAAGGATCGGTAGCTTCATCTAAGATAGCCCTCATTTTAGTATTTATTGTGTCCCTAGATGTCAAAGTTGAGTCAAGTTCTAGCTCTCCAATTAGATTTCTTAAAGTCGTAGCTGTTAGATTTTCAATAGCATTTAAAGGATTTTCGACACCATAAGTATATAGTTTGGGATCAGTTATTTGGAAATAGACAACAGAGTCTATTTGCATAGTAACATTATCTTTTGTAATAACTGGTTGTGGTGGAAAATCTATAACTTGTTCTTTCAAAGAAACTTTTTTAGCAATCCTATCAACAAATGGAATTAGAAGATTTAAACCTACATCCCAAGTTGTTAAGTATGCCCCTAATCTTTCAATAACAAAAGCTTGAGATTGAGCAACAATTCTAACATGAGCTCCAATTAAGAATATAGCAATAAGAATTAAAATAAATAAAAATAACATTATGACTCCTCCTAAGATTTTTTAATTAAAATTAATTTTTTCTTTTGTTCAAAGTTTTCAGTAAAGTGTTTTAATATCCGAACCAATAACAACCCCATTATGATTAAAAATAACGATCCATTCGTATTGAGGATTATGATTATCTCTAGAATGATTTCTTTTTCCTGCTCTAAATGTAGCAGAAAATGAGTTATACCCAGAGCTATCAATGGTAACATCATGATATATCCAAACTATATTCCCTTGATTATTTACGTGAATTGAGTAGGGGTTACCGAAAATATTTTGGATTTCATCTTGTGTTGTTTGATTTTTTACTACATTAGCTTTAATTGTATGTGTAGAGAGATTTTTATTGTAAGTAGAGTTATTTGTACAACTCAAATAGAAAAAACTTGAGAGCAGAAGTAAAAATATTTTTTTCATAAAAAGCCTCCTCAATAACTTGGATGTAAAAATAGTAACATAAAAATATTAAAGAAGCAATGAATTAGAAAAATATCAAATTGAAATATAGAATGATAAATGGTACTATGGAATAAAAATTTGGAGTGTGATTTTACGGTGAGATGTCCTTGGTGTGAGAGTAGTGATTTATATAGAAAATATCATGATGAGGAGTGGGGAAAGCCTGTTCATGATGATAAAATTCATTTTGAGTTTTTAGTTTTAGAATCTGCTCAATCGGGACTGAGTTGGATAACAATTTTAAAAAAAAGAGAAAATTATAGAATAGAATACAGCAATTTTGACCCGAAAATAGTGGCTTCATATGATGAAAATAAAGTATTAAAAATGCTAGAAAATTCTGGAATAGTTAGATATAGAAAAAAGATAGAATCCTCTATAAACAATGCAAAGAAATTTTTAAAAGTTCAAGAAGAATTTGGCTCTTTTGATGAATATATATGGTCTTTCACATCAAAAGAGATTGTAAGAAATAGGTGGACGAATTCAAATGAAGTTCCGGCTAAAACAGAGTTATCGGATAGAATAGCGAGAGATTTAAAGAAAAGAGGTTTTAAATTTTTAGGGAGTACAACTATTTACTCATATCTTCAAGCTATTGGGATAGTAAATGATCACCTATTAGGGTGTCAATTTAGAGACTAAAAAGGTTCCCTCTTAAAATATTTTAGAGAGAACCTTCTTTCTTAGAATAAAGTGCTAGTTGATGCATATGGATAATCAGATGTCCATATATATTTTTCTGTTTTATAGCTATATTCAAATCTACATGTGTAAGAAACAACCCTATTTACATTGATATAGCCCTTATCTTCAGCAGCTTCTGTGCCTTTAGAGTTCAAAAATGCAATAATTTTAAGTTCTCCAGCTCCATAAGTTCCTACTTTTTTAAAACTAACTACATGAGCCGAAGATGTTTTTAAATCAAAACCATATTTTTCAGCTTCAGCTTTTAAAATATTTGTTTCAAGAGTATCAGCTACTTTGGTATCGTTTATAGAGTATTCTTTGTATGGATTTGAAGAATCTTTAGATAGTTCCGTTGTCTTATTTTCACTGGTACATCCTACTAATAGAGATATGAAAACTAATGAAGCTAATAATTTTGTCATAATATGCCTCCCTCAAAAAATTAAATAGAGTTTTAAAATATAAATACTGAAAAAAATAGGATTTCTTTTAAAAAAATAAAAATATTAAAAAATAAAAAATGATTATCCAAAGATTGAGAATAGTGGTTGACAATCTTAATTAAAGGGATATAATACAGGTATTATAGCAACTATATTGGAGGTTAGAATCTATGGAGAAAAAGGAGCTTATAAAAAAACTTAATATATTAAGTAAATTTAATTTAGAAAAATCATTATTAGAAAATACAGCAACAGGAGTAACAATTCCTAGAATAAGATTATCTTTTGTTACTGGTGGTGGCATAATAACTGGTGATATTATGAGCCTTGAAGAGCTGAGAGCAGAATTTTTATCATTTGGGTCCAATGTAGCAAATAAAAAGGAGCATGAATCTTTAGCAGAGGTAAATCCATTAAGTTTAGTTCTTCATGACAACGATTTACAAAACTCCATCTACGATAGTTTTTTACCGTTGAGAGATGTATCTATTACTAACTCTGAACACGTAACTAAATTAAATTTTTTAGCTCTCTTTTATGATGAGATAATTGGTGTAACCGCTGGGAAGTTAAGTTAGAATTTAAAAAATTGGGTTGCTATAGAAAAAGCTGCTAGATTGAAAATATCATTTGGCAGCTTTTTAAATATTATAAAAATATCGACTTGGAGGTGAAAAAAGATGCTGTGGAAAAGGTTGCTATGTGAAAAGAGATTTAAACAAAGTTCAAATGAAGTTTATGAATTTGATGAGAGAAATGAATTTGACAAAGATTATTCTAGAATAATATCCAGTTCATCATTTAGAAGATTACAGGATAAAACTCAGGTATATCCTTTAAAAAGGGGAGATTTTGTTCGGACAAGGTTGACACATTCTCTTGAAGTTTCACATATAGCTTCATCGATAGGTAAATCGATAGAAAAATACTTGCAAAGAGATGACCAAAAAATATCATCATTATTGTCGGTTGCAGGTTTAATTCATGACTTAGGAAATCCACCCTTTGGTCATTCAGGTGAATATATAATTCAAGATTTTTTTAAGGAGTATTTGAAAAAGAGTGCTTATGATAAGATTTTGACAGATGTCCAGCAAAAAGATTTAATATATTTTGATGGAAATGTTCAGACATTTAGAATATTGAAAAAGTTACAATATTTGGGAGATAAAGATAGCTATAATTTGACCTATGCAACTTTGGCGACAATAATGAAATATCCAACCGATTCAATGCTGGGAAACAAAAAAGACAAAGGAAAAATTATTGAAAGAAAATTTGGATATTTTGATAGTGAAAAAGATGATTATAGAAAGATAGCTGAAGAGATGGGAATAATTGGAAAGAGACATCCAGTCACATTTTTATTGGAAGCTGCTGACGATATAGCATATTGTGTTGCTGATATAGAGGATGGAGTTCAGAAAAAATTTATAACATTAGATGATTTAAAAGATATGTTAAACAAAATAGAGAAAAAATCCGAAGAATTACAGGAGTTAATTGAAAAAATAGAGGAATATGAAGAAAAAAATGCGAAGATAGAAAATAAAAGTCTATTTGAAAAAATTGTAGTTCAAAAAATTAAAATATATATTCAAGGAAAAATGATTCAAGAAGTTATAAAATCTTTTATAAAAAATGAAAAAACAATTTTAAACGGTGATTTTAATAAAGAGCTTTTGGATGATGGTTCATATAAAGATATAAAAAATGGATTAAAAAATTTAGCTAAAAATAAAATTTTTCAGTCGAAAGAAAGAGTTTTTACAGATATTTTAGCAGCCAAAGTTTTAAGAAAATTATTAAATACTTTTATAGAGGGGATGATAGATTGGCTTATCAATGGAGAAGAGGCATCTTTAACCTCTAAAAATATTAGAGTTTTAATATCTGAAAACTATATTATTAACTATGAAACTGAACTGAAAGAGTGTAAAAATAAAGAGGATGAAATCTATACAACCCTTAAATTATGTGTAGATTTCATCAGCGGGATGACAGATCAGTTTGCAGTTGATTTATATAAAAAATTGCAGGGAATTACTGAGTAAAAAATTCGATAGAGATTTGCTTGAGAGAAAATTCCTTGGTATATTATGTATAAAATACGGAGGAAATTATGATACAGAACAAAAATGTAGACCATTGTCCAGTTGAATTGACAGCTTTAATTTTAGGAAAAAAGTGGGTTCCAACAATACTTTTTAACCTAAAGGATAGTGAGCTAAGATTGGGAGAATTACAGAGATTATTGGGATGTAGTAAAAAAATCTTAATTTAGCAACTGAATTTACTTATTTTGCATAAAATTATAGAAAATCGGAAAGTCTATAAAGGAAATACAGTTGAATCATACTATATTTTAACTCATTGTGGAAGTGAGCTTTTACCTATTTTGATGGAGATGAAATCTTTTGGATGTAAGTTTGAAGAAAATATAAAAAAATAGGTCACTTTATTTTATGTAAAGTGACCTAGGCAATTCTACTTTGTGTAATTAATTATTGTATTTTTTAAATTGTTCTTCGATAAGATCTTCAATAAAAATATTTTGAAGTTGATCTATAATAATAGCCTTTAAAAGTCCCATTTTTTCACGAACAACACAATCTCCGAATTTATAAAGGCACGTTTCTTTTTTTTCAATGCAGGAATTTATCTCAAGAGCTTCAAATTTTTCAATTACAGAATATAATGTCAATGATTTAGGGGGATGGCTATATATAAATCCACCATTTTTCCCTTTGATAGACTCTAAGATTCCATTGCTGCTTAGTTTAGTTAAGATAGATTTACCTAAAATTTCAGGTACTTTACATTCTTGTACAATTTCAACACCAGATAATATTTTAGAGTGATATTTAGCACAAAATAAAGTCATCCTGATTGCATAATCGGTTTCCTTATTAAATTTCAAAATATTCCTCCCAAGTTAAGTTAATAAAGTAGAATAGAATAATTATACAGAAATAGTGTACAAAATGCAAGAAAATATAAATAAAGTTGAAAAACAATCATTAAAATTAAAGTATGTAACAAGTGAAAAGGAGGAAGTAGATGAAATTATTATATTTAGATACAGAGACAACTGGGTTAACTGATAATTCGGCAATAGTTCAGATAGCGGGAGCAATAGAAATAGATAATGAAGTTGTAGAATGGTTTGATATCAGATGTAAACCTCATGAAGGAGCAGATATCTCTGAGAGTGCCTTAAAAACTATAGGTCTGACAATAGAGGAGCTCAATCAGGAGCAAGAACCAGAGCAAGCATTAAAAGAGTTAGAGAAAGTTTTTTCAAAGTATATAGATAGATATAATAAAAATGATAAGTTGATTATGATTTGTCATAATTACCCATTTGATTTTAGAATGCTATACAATTTTTATAGTAGATTAAATAATAAGTTTATGGGAAGCTTCATTGATTTTAAATTGAATGTATGTACTCTTAATTTAGTAAAATCTCTTCAAGTTATGGGGATTTTACCAATTTTAGAAAATAATAGATTAGAAACTTGGTGTAGGTATTTTGGAGTTACTTTAGAAAATGCACATGATGCTCTAGAAGATATTAGAGCTACAAGGGAGGTCTATAAAAATATAGATAGTATGCTTAAGAATAACAGATAATAAAAAGTGCTGAAAAGCACTTTTTATTATTCTTTGTTACCTCTAATAATGGAAATGATTTGATAAATTAGTATAGCAATATCACCAAGTAGAAAGAGAATAAAGGTCACTAGTTCCTCATCATTAGATTTCATTTGAAATAGATGGAAAGAAATAAAAAGAATCAGTATTATGTTTGCAAAAAAAAGAGCTCTTTTTCTTTTATTTTTAAAAAAAGCGTTATTTTTCATAGAGAACCATCCTTAAATTAGTGTAATTGATTTGAATTAAACTATTATATCACTATTAGTAGCAAAAGAAAACAAACATTAAAAATAAAAAATATTAAAAATAAAAAATGAATTTCTTTATTTTTTTGTATAACCTCTGCATAAGAATAAATTAAAAAGAGATTCAACTTTTTTATTCGAAAAATCTTTCATAATAGAATTTGAAAGGAGGGAATTATTTATGGATGATAAAACTATAAAAAAGGTTCAAACAGAAAGTAACGATAATAAAAAATTAAATCTTCCAGGAATCATTGCCATTGTAGTTAGTGCAATGATAGGTGGTGGAGTTTATGACCTTCCACAGCAAATGGCAGCAACGGCATCTGCAGGTGCGGTAATGCTTGCATGGACAGTGACAGGCTTGGGGATGTGGTTTATAGTGGACTCTTTTAGATTACTTACATATTTAAGACCTAATGCTAAAACAGGTCTTTATAGTTATGGGGAGCTTGGATTTGGAAAATTAACGGGTTTCATGATGGCTTGGGGTTATTGGTTATCTAATTGCTTTGCTAATGTTGGTTATGCTATTTTACTTATGGATTCTTTTAACTATTTTTTTCCTCCATATTTTAAAAGGGGAAATAATATAGCTTCAATTGTGGTTTCTTCAATTATTCTTTGGGGAATCTATTTCGTAATTCTAAGAGGTGTTAAGACAGCTGCAATCATAAATTTGGTAGGAACTATTGGTAAACTTATTCCACTTATAGTATTCATTGTTGTTGCTATTTATATGTTTAATTTTTTTAAATTTTCTCAAAATATGTGGGGACAAGAGACAATAAGCGCAATAAAAGATAAACCACTAGGCTCTATAACGATTCAGGTAAAAAGTACAATGATGGTGACATTGTGGATGTTTATTGGAATAGGTAGTGCTGTTGCCACTTCTGGAAGAGCTAAAAAGAGTTCAGATGTTGGAAAAGCTACCGTGTTAGGATTTTTGACGTGTTTAATTTTTTATATTCTTTTAACAGTTCCAACATTTGGTGAATTTTCACAGAATGAATTATCAAAGTTAGGGGCTCCATCAACTGCAACAGCTCTTGAAAAAATGGTAGGATCGTGGGGAAGTATTCTTATGAATGTAGGAGTTATAATTGCAATTTTAAGTTCGTGGCTCATCTCAACAGTAATTTTAGCTGAACTACCATTTGCAGCATCCAAATCGGGTGCTTTTCCTAAATCTTTTTCAAAAACTAATAAGAATGAGGCTGCAATTTTTTCTCTTTTAGTTTCAATGATAATAATGCAAATCACTCTTATATTTGTACATTTTTCTGGAAATGCATGGGATTTAATGCTCAATGTAACGGGAATAATGGTCCTCCCTTGTTATATATTGTGTCCGTTGTATCTTTTAAAAATTTCTGTAAAAAATGATAATTACCCTAAAAATTTTATGAGGAGCAGAACTTTTTCCGGTGTAGTGGGGATTCTTGCAGCAGGTTTTGGGGTATGGCTTATGTATGCAGCAGGAATAAATTATCTTCTTGTTGCTTCAATAATATATGCAGTTGGAATTCCTGTTTTCTTAAAAGGTCGAAAAGATGATACGGGTGGAAAATTTCTTATTGGAAGAATTGAAATATTCTTTATTATTTTAATTTTTCTTATAAGTATTGCAGGAGCAATATATTTGAAATCGAATTATATGGTTCTTCTTAAGTAGTTAGAGAAGAGAAACTTTTAAAAAGAGAAGTTTTTTCTTCTCTTTTTTGATTGTTATATTTTTTTGCAGATTTCAACTTTTTTATGCTAGAATGCCCATTATTGTATAAGCAAATTTTTGTACTAGGAGGATATCTTGATGTTTAAAGAAATATTAAAATTTTTTTCAGGTAATAAAACAGAAAAAAAATCTATTGAGAAAAAAATGGATAGTTTTGAAGATATACCTGTGAAAGTTGTATCGTCTATGCTTATTGATAGTGATAGTACTTCGTATGATTTTAATACTTTGGTAAATGAAGCTTATCCAAGTAAAAATGGACTATATCCTCATGAAATTTTGGTTTTAAAATATGCTTCTACATACTTTATAGGAGAAACGAATTTCCAAAAATTTTGGCTATCTGATTATGGTGTAAGAGATGTGAATAAAATTTTAAAAAAATTAACAAATAAGGGATTTTTACGTGAAACATCTATTGAAGAAATATTGGAAAAAGAAACGATAAAAAAACTAAAAGAACTTCTGAAAAAACACAACTTAAAAGTGAGTGGAAATAAATCTGAATTAATAGAGCGATTGATAAAAAGTACAGATAGGCAAATATTAAAATCATCTTTTTCTAAATCTTATTATAAAAATACAGAATTGGGAAATGAAGAGTTAAGGGAAAATGAATATATCTCTTATATTCATAGAAATAAGATTATGGATTTAAACATTTGGAGGCTCAATCAACTTATGAATGAAGAGCCTAGAAAATCTTATAGAGATAAAATTTGGATTCACTTAAATATGTCAGCATTCAAATATTTTGGAGAGAACCGGTTTGAAGAGTACAGTGCTTGTAGGTTTGCTATGGTAAAATTTGCTGCTGAAGAAAAAAAATATAAACAGGCGTTATACTTAATGTCTGAAGTTATTTTTCTTGACTTAAATGGAATAAAATTTTTTAATAAGAAAAACTATCCTGAAACAGAATTATTATTGGAGAATTTTTTACCATATGAGACCTCTCTTCTTAAAATTCCTAGAAGGGTGTTAAAAATCACTAAAGAATATATAAGGCTATCAAAGTTACAGATAGAAGAGATAAAGGAAATTATGTTAGATGCTATGGGAAAGTCGTTCGTTTCTATTAAAATTTTTTCACCTGAAGAGTGTCGTGATATACTTTTTATGGAAATAGATGAGGAATATAGAAAATTAGATTTAATTTATGAGAAAGCTTATGAAAAATTAAAAATTAGGATTAAGTGAGCTTTGAGTAATCAGAATTACTTTTTTCTATTTAAGTAGCTTCGCTATTTTTTCTCCATTGTGTGAAAGTACGATTCCACAAATGTTTTATTTTTTCTGAAACAATTGCTACTACGAAAGGTGATTTTTTATAAATTAAATTCATATTGAAAGTTATGATATCGATTAAATTAATGACAAGTAGATATATAACTCTGAGAATAAACTATTATTCACATATTCTTTCAAAATAGTTTATCACCTCCAAAAAATTTCATTATCCGTCTTTTTCATTAATAACAAAAGAATATACTGGATTTGCCTTTAAATAGGTAGTATCATCAATTAAGGATATTCCTTAGTATAATTTTTTAATTTTTGACTTTCTATAACTTCTTCTTACTTTTTAATAGTTTTATATGAAAATATATCACCTAAGATAATTTTTAATTACTTTATATATTTCCATTGAGTCATCAACTAATTGTTAGATGGTGATTGCAGATTTTCTGGATTAATGATGTAATAATGTTAAAGTTCGAATTTTGTACAATATACTTTAAAGGAGATATTCCAATAGTTATTCATTTTGCTTTTAATTCGTTTAGAAAAAGTTAAAAAAATAGTTAAGGAAAAACTTATAATGATAAAAAATTATTTGCAGAATTTATAGGAACATTTTGGCTAGTATTAGGGGGATGCGGAAGTGCTGTTTTAGCTGCAGGATATCCTGAATTAGGCATTGGATTTGTAGGAGTCTCCATTGCATTTGGATTGACAGTTTTAACAATGGCTTATGCGATAGGACACGTATCAGGTTGTCATTTAAATCCAGCAGTGACAGTAGTTAGGAGAACTGAGAAAAAAGATATAGTTCCATATATTTTGAGCCAAGTTTTAGGAGGATTACTAGGAGCGTATACATTACATTTAATTGCTTCTGGGGTTCCAAGTTTTGATATAATTAATGGGTTTGCAGTAAATGGAGTTGCAGATTTTTCTCCTACAGGAGCAAGTTTAATGTCAGGAATTATTTGTGAGGTAGCTCCTAAAGAATCTGGAACGATAGCAATAGGATTAGGATTGACACTGATACATTTAATAAGTATTCCTGTGATAAATACCTCTGTAAATCCAGCTGGAAGTACGGCAGTTGCTCTAATAGCTGGAGGCGAAATATTATCGCAACTATGGATATTTTGGATAATGCCAATTATAGGGGCTATATTAGGAGCGATTTTATATAAATTTTTTATGGAAGAAGAGATTGATTGGGGTATTTATTTTTTTAGAAAATATATAAAATTGAATCTATAAGTTCTTTTTTAAAAAGACTACTTTTTTTACTTAATTTTATAGGATTGTACTATGTTTATTTAATGTAATTCCATTTTTTAAAGATAAATGGAATTATTTATACATCATTTAAAATATGTCGAAAGTAATTATGAGAAAGATGAAAGAAGTTTTACTTATTTTACAAAAGATAAATTTTTAGATTTAACAAAAGATTTAGAGTTTTAGAATAAAGATATATTTTCATATAGAATATATAACATTAAATCTAGTGAAAACAAGAGTTTTATGGCTCTTGTTTTTTGTTATTTTATGGTTAAAATAAATCTAAAATAGGTAGTTTAAATATGGTATACTATGTATGA